>CAZWXF010000051.1:0-12117 GCA_964638055.1 uncultured Bifidobacteriaceae bacterium
CGTTCCCTGGTGGGCGATACAGGAATCGAACCTGTGACCTCTTCCGTGTCAAGGAAGCGCGCTAGCCCCTGCGCCAATCGCCCCTGCTGTCGATCCGTTCGAGGTGGCGACGGGATTTGAACCCGTGTACACGGCTTTGCAGGCCGTTGCCTCGCCTCTCGGCCACGCCACCGCGAGTCCACGTCGGACCCCTTGCGAGCGGACGACGGGATTCGAACCCGCGACCCTCACCTTGGCAAGGTGATGCGCTACCAGCTGCGCTACGTCCGCACCTGACCCGCAGGCACTCGTGAAGGATAGACCATGCGTTCTGAGGCAAACAAAACCGCCGCGCTGTGGGGCCCTAGGGTCGGGTCATGCCTCGGGAGATCGTGGAACCGATCGGAGTGTTCGGTTCCTGGGTGGCGACCGACCTGCTGGAGGTCAGCGACGATCCCCGGGTGCTCGATGGCGAGGGTCGTTGGGCGGTCCTGGTCACCTATGAGGGGCGCGTCGTGCTTGCCCGATTCGGCCGGTGGGTCCAGCGGGAGCTCTGGTCCTCGGACGTCGGCCAGTGGTGGGGCCCGTACTCGCACTCCTGGTCGTCGTCCCTCGACGAGGCGGGCTTTGTGGCTCGTGTTGAGCACATCCGCGGCGAGATCGGGCGAGGCAACGTCTATCAGGCCAATCTCTGCCGCATCCTCTCCGCACCCATGGCGGGCCCCGCTGATGTCGTGGCCCTCCACCGCGCGTTGCGGGCCGCGAATCCGGCACCGCTGCAGGGGGCACTGCGACTCCCCGAGACCGGCGTGCGCATCGCCAGCGCCTCGCCGGAGCTGTTCCTGCGCCGGGCCGGCGACCTTCTGGTCTCGCGGCCGATCAAGGGGACAGCGGCGGTCCCGGGCTCCATGTTGGGCAAGGACTCCGCCGAGAACGTCATGATCGTGGACCTCGTCCGCAACGACCTGGCCCAGGTGTGCCGCCCCGGGAGCGTCGACGTCCCGGGTCTGTTGGAGGAGGAGCAGCATCCGGGCCTGGTGCACCTGGTGTCCACAGTGACGGGACGCCTCCGTGAGGGGGTGGGCTGGCCAGGCGTGCTCCGGGCGACGTTCCCACCCGGGTCGGTCACTGGAGCGCCGAAGATAGCCGCGGTCGACATGCTCAGTCGTGTGGAGCCTGTGTCCAGGGGTCCCTACTGCGGTGCCTTCGGATGGGTGGACGCCGATCGGGGAGAGGCCGAGCTTGCCGTGGCCATCCGGACCTTCTGGGTCGAGGAGGAGGGGGATGCCGAGCACGCCGTGGTCCGCTTCGGCACCGGCGCCGGGATCACATGGGGAAGCGACCCTGCCCTGGAGTGGCAGGAGACCGAGCTCAAGGCGCGGCGCCTGCTCCGCATCGCGAGCAGGCGCCACGGCACGCCGACGGCGGACGCGTTCGGCTCGGGAGAGCCAGGTGCGACGGGAGGCCTGGTGTCGTGAGGTTCTGGATCGGCGACGGACTGGTGGACGAGGCCGAGGCCCGGGTCAGCGTGCTGGATCGAGGGTTCCTGATCGGCGATGCGGTGTTCGACACGACGACAGCGGTCCCCGGTGAGGACGGCGCGCTGGTGCCCTTCGCCCTCGACCGCCACCTCCGCCGGTTGCTCGTCAACGCCGCCGCGATCGGCCTGGACATGTCCGCGGATCGAGTCCGAACGGCGATGCTGGCCGTGTGCCAGGGCAATCCCGAGCTTCGCCCCGGGGCCCGCCTCCGGGTGACGCTGTCCACCGGGCTGGGCCCACCTGCCCGGACCCCCGATGCGAGCACGGCGACGATCGTGGTGATCGCGTTGGAGGCCGGAATTGGGCAGGACGGGATCGCAGCCGCGGTGTCCCCCTGGCCAGTGGCCAGAGCCGGCGCGCTCGCCGGCGTCAAGTCCACGTCCTTCGGCGGCTACGCCAGGGCCCTGCGCTGGGCTGCCTCGGTGGGCGCGGGGGAGGCCCTGATCTCCAGCACGGAGGGGTTCCTCGTCGAGGGGAGCACGTCCAACGTGCTCGTGATCCTCGGGGGGCGCGTGCTGACACCTGACCTCGGCAGCGGTTGCCTGCCCGGCGTCACGCGGGAGCTGATCCTGATGTGGTCACGTGAGGCTGGGATCGACGTGAGCACGGCGCCTGTGCCGATGTCGATGCTCGCAGATGCAGATGAGCTGTTGGTGACCAATGCGGTCCGGGGCGTGCAACGTGTCGTCAGGTTGCACGACCGGGCAGGCGATCCGGTGTGGGCACCCGGAGCGATCGGCCTGGGGGAACGGCTGCAGCGGCTCTACCGCGAGCGCAGCGCACAGGATCCGAACCCCTGACCGCAGCCCGGTCGGGAGCATGTCAACTCCCGTGACGAAGGCGCGCCCTAGCGCCCCGCGAGACCCTGATCGAGGATCCGGTCGATCCAGGAGTCCAGGTCCAGGTACTCGCTCTCCGTGCCGAACTCGACGATCCGATAGGTCTTGTCGAGGAAGTCCGCGACGGCGGCCCAATCGCCCTCCATGACAGCCTCGTCCTGGCCGGGGGACCGCAGCGCGATGACCACGAGCCGCTCGGCCCCGTACTCCGGCCATATGAGCACGTCGCCGTCCCCGGCAGGCCGTACGAGACCCTCGGCGATGAGGTCGCGGGAGATGGTCCACTGGATGTCGGCCCTTCCCGTCCGGAAGGTCGCGCGGACGGCGTACGGCTCATCCGCGCGGAAGGACAGCTGGCAGCCGATCTCCAGGCTGCGCTCGGCGTCCAGCGCGATGCGAAGGGGCACGTCGCCTGTGATCGCCGTCGGCATGGAGCTCTTCATGGTCGTCCTCTCCGGGCGCATCCTGCTGGTTGCGGAAGCGTTTCGCAGTCGTCTTACCCGTCCCGCCAAGGCCCCAACCCGGGCTAGGCTGTGAGGCGTGTCACTCGACGACGAGCATCCCGCCGCAGGCGTGACACCATCGGAAACGACTCGCCGGCACCATCTGCGAGATCGCTCCACCAAGGCCTACCTGCGGGTCGAGGACAGCGCTCCTGCGGGCATCGGATCCCGGATGCGGGATTTCCGCGAGCGCATTCGCACTCGCCGGACCCTGGACACCGCGTGGCGGGTGATGGTGTTCGCCCTCGGTGTCACGCTCCTGGTCGCCGGGGCGATCATGTTCGTGATCCCCGGCCCGGGCTTCGCGACGATCATCCTGGCGCTGGTGATCCTCGGCTCCGAGTTCACCTGGGCGACGCGGGCCCTGAACCCGGTCAAGGATGCGGCAAGCAAGGCCGCCGACGCCGCACTTGACCCCAAGCGACGCAAGCGCAACATCGCGATCGGGGCGATCCTCGGAGTTCTGCTCGGGATCGTCGCGTGCTGGTACCTGCTGACCTACGGGTTGACCCTGGCCCCGATCATGGACCTGGTGCACGTCGTGATCTAGCAGGCCGGTATTCAGGAGACTCGCGGGGGCTGGGGCGAGGCCATGTCTCACCACTGCGAGGCCATGTCGCACCACCGGACCCGCAGATGCCCGGTCGCTCGGGGGGTTGCGGCTTGGTTTGCGTTAGGATGGCGCAGCCATCGAGGGCCCGGTTTGCGGGGTGTCGTCGCTGGTGCAGGGTCAGCAGGACCGGGATTCCGGGCGATTAGCTCAGCGGTTAGAGCGCTCGCTTCACACGCGAGAGGTCACAGGTTCGATCCCCGTATCGCCCACACAACGACAGAGCACGTCAGAGGTCAGTTCACTGACCCCAGAGGCCCCCGTGGCCGCGAATCGTGGCACGTGGGGGACCTCCTGATGTGGCCTCACCCCCATGCGGCCTGAGTCAGGCGGCGACAGCCCGTCGATCCGGGCGAGGAACGTTTCATCGAGTCCCTCGCCCGCGCCGCGTGGACCTTGATGGTCAATCGGGACGCCCTCGCTGATCGCCTGCGGCGGGCGTCGTGATGCGCATTGGACACGAGGGTCGGGAGGTGCCCACCATGCCTCGTGGACGCCACCTACCCATCCGGCCAGCCGGACCCGCTCGCCGTTCCGAGCGCTACCGACGTGGGGGGTGCAACCGCGCCCGTCTTGTTCACCCTCGAGGTCGACGGTGAGGACTTCGCCATCCGGTCCGACGGGCAGGGCGGCACGCACTACACCTGGTTGAGCGGGCCGAACGACGGCTACGGGTTCAGTGAGAGCCCCACGACGCATCGACCGCTGCAGGAGCACGAGGCGAGCATCCGTGCCTTCCTCGCTCAGGTCGACCCCCTCACGGGCCACATCGCGGACGACTGACATCCCTCGCTGGCCGATCGGCGAGGAGCGCGGCATGGCCACCGAGGGGAGTCATCTCGATTCGACAGTGGCAGCGGCGCGGTCGATCAGCGCGTCTGGCCAGTTTGGCGAGGATGCTTGGACCATGGCCCGGATACTCGTCGTTGCCAATCAGACCCTCGGGTGCCACGGACTCGTGGAGGCCCTCTCGGCTCGTCTCGACGTCACACCCGATGCGCAGGTCGTCCTCGTCGCCCCAGCATCCGTCCATGAAGGTCGGCACCAGTGGGACTACCCGGTCAGCGATCGCAACATCCCTGATCCCCTGCAGATCGGGCATGACCTTGCCCTCGCCCGGATCGAGAAGGAGCTGCGGAGGCTGGGCGACCTTGGAGTGCCCGCGCAGGGCGAGGTGGTCGACGAGGATCCGATCGATCGAGTCAGGGAAGTGGTGTCGCAGTCCCCTGTGGCCGCCGTGCTCGTCTGCACGTTGCCTGAGCGGGCGTCCCATTGGCTGCGCCTGGACCTGCCCCAGCGGCTCTCGCGCGCGCTCGATGTGCCCGTCATCCACGTCCGGGGTTCGCTGGGTCCGCCTCCGGAGTAGGAGGCTGCAGGCGCCAGGCGGGTAGGTGTCCGCCGTCTGCAGGGTGCGGGCGAGAGCTGGGCGGAATGGCATCGGGCGCCGAGGGGGTGGGAGGGTCGTCGGCGAGGACCATGCCCATGTCGGGCGAGCGGCTTCGACGTGTGCGGCAGGCTGCCGGCCGCGCGGGTGCGGCCGGCAGCTCCGCGAAGAGCAGGATACGGCCAATCCTTACCGGGTGGTCAGTTTCTCTCGGTGATCCACAACACAGGGAGCAGAGTGGAAGAACGCGGATACGCCAAGGGCCGGGCCAAGCGCGAGGAGATCCTCGACAGCGCCGTGGCCGTGTTCGGCGAGATCGGCTATCGCAGCGCATCGCTCCGTGAGATCGCGGGTCGGTGCGGGATCTCGCATGCCGGCCTCCTGCATCACTTCCACACCAAGGAGGCCCTCCTGCTGGCAGTCCTCCAGCGCCGCGACGAGCGCGAGGCGGCTCACGCGCCGGCGGAGGGCGGAGGCGTCGACGAGCTCCGGCGCACGCTCGATGGCGTGAGTCAGACCGCGACGCAACGCGGGATCGTCGAGCTCTTCACCACACTGTCTGCAGAAGCCACGGCACCTGATCATCCTGCCCACGCGTACTTCGCCGATCGCTACCGCAACGTGGTGGCGCACCTCGCCCGTGCGTATCGCTTGGCGGGCGCCGAGGGAGCCCTGCGTCCTGGCGTTGATCCCGTGACCGCAGCCCGCGAGCTGGTCGCCCTCCTGGACGGGTTGCAGGTCCAGTGGCTCTACGACCCCGAGGGGGTCGACATGGTGGCCCTGGTCCGGGAGCACCTCAGCCGTCGGCTCGCGATCCCGGTGCCTCCGCCTGCGGGGTGAGTGCGGGTGCGCCTGGCCGGGAGAGGGTCAGGATCGCCCGGACGACGGGCGGTCGGTCCTCGATCTCGTCCGCCAGTGTGCCGAGGCGGGCGGCCACGGTGTCCTCGTCAGCGTTGCCCTCGAGGTCCAGGGCGGCGACCAGGAACACGCGCGCTGGCCCGACGTACTCGATGTGCAGGTAGCTGACGCTGCGTACCTCCGGATGGGACACGAGGGTCTGCAACGCGGCGGCACGGACTCGCGGATCGACCGCCACGCCGACCAGGAATCGGCGGTTCTTCTGGATAAGCATGATCGCGACGAAGGCGAGGAGGCAGCCGACGAGTATCGAGCCGAGAGCATCGGGGATCGCGGATCCCGTCACCTCGTGCAGCAGGATGCCGACGAAGGCGATGACAAGGCCGACCAGAGCGGATGCATCCTCGAAGTACACGGCCCGCAGTGTCGGATCGGATGTCTGCAGGACGTGCTCGAGCACGTCGACGTGCCGCGACTCAGCCTGCGTCCTCGCCTGGGCCGCCGCCTGCAGGAAGGAGATCCCCTCCAGGACGAAGGCAACGGCCAGCACGCTGTAGGACACGAGGAAGTTGGTGGCGGGCTCGGGGTCGAGCAGCTCCTGGATGCCATGGGAGATCGACACGACGGCCCCGACGGCGAACAGGCCGAATGCTGCGAACAGCGCCCAGACATACGCCTCGCGTCCGAACCCCAGGGGATGGCGCATGTCGGGTGGCTGGACGGAGCGGCGGCCGGCCACATACAGAAGGATCTCGTTGCCGGTGTCGGCCCAGGAATGCGCGGCCTCGGCGAGCATGGAAGCGGACCCCGTGATTGCGGCCGCGAAGGACTTCGACACGGCGACGAGCGCGTTCGCGACGAGGGCGACGACGACCGTGCGGAGCGACTCCGGCTGCCCCCGATCCTCCCGGGAGACGGTGGGGTCAGTCGGCGGCACGGCTCATCCTGACACCTGGACCCCAGGATCGCGGGCGCGGCGAGACCAGCCCGACCAGCGTCGTCGCCCCGATGGGCAGGTCGTCGGCCAGGAGGGCGATCGTCCTGTCCGTCTCGTTCCTCATCATGTGATGCCCGACCAGGCCTTCGACACCTGCTCCCGCGACCGCCGCGGCGACGGGACTCGAGAGCGACCCCCACGATCACGCCGTGGGCGGCGCCCGTCCCGATCCCGTAGGCGGTGCTGCCGCCCTGCCCCTGGGCCATCACCCCCCCGCGTCAGCCCGCGGGTCACCATGGCCGCGCCTGCTACGACCTTCGAAAGCGGCCGGGTTTCGTGAGATCCCGCAGGTCCGTCACCGCATCCTCGGGCTCGTCGTAGATCCCCGCATCACGTACAGCAGGGCAAGCCAGCCCCACACCTGCCTCTGGCGCTCGCCGATTGAGCGGACGCCATGAAATCTGCGTTTTGAAGCGCGCATTCCCGGGCCCCCCCCGGAGATTGCCACCAAACCAGCGTTTAGAGGTCGTTCTGAGGCCTCTTTCGGTTGATTTCAAGCGCAGAATCCGCAACGGGCGCTGACACGCGGCGCAGAACGCGTGTTTCGTGTGCAGTTACTTGCCTGCCGCGCGCCGGCGGGGGTCAGCCGGCGCCTCCGAGGGCCTCGGTCGCCTCGGGGTTGCCGCGGACCAGGCCCCGGGCGAGCTTGCGAAGGTCGGGGTCGTCCAGCCCCCGGCCCGTCGTCTTGCGTGCACGGGCCATCGAGCGCCTCACCTCGGCCTGGGCGTCCTCCGGGACGACCACGATCAGCGCCGTCGCCCCGATGGGCAGGTCGTCGGCCAGGAGCGCGACCACCCTCTCCGTCTCGCTCTTCTTCAGGTGACTGCCGACCAGACCTCCGATGACCGCCCCGGCGGCCGCCGCCACCAGGGGGAGCGCCACGATGACCCCCACGACCACGCCGAAGGCGGCGCCCGTCCCGATGCCGTAGGCCGTGCTGCCGCCCTGCCCCTGGGCCATCACGGCACGCGTCAGCCCGCGGGTCACCACGGCCGCGCCCGCTACGACCTCCGACAGCGGGCCCGGGTTCGTGAGGTCCCGCAGGTCTGTCAGCGCGTCCTCGGGCTCGTCGTAGATCCCCACCGCGAGCACGTATCCACCGTCTGCCACGCGGCCACGGTAGTCAGGAAGGGGGGAGGCTCGCTCCCCGCCCCGCCCGCCGGGTCCTCTCACGGGAGGAGTCACCGGAGACGGTCGGTAGGCTTTCCCAGCCGATCGTCCGGCCCCCCGAACCAAGGAGTGGCATGTCCACCGAGGTCACCGTCATCGTGGACGGGCAGCAGCGCCCCCGGGAGCTCGACGGGACCGAGGCCACGTGGGGTGACCTCCTGGGCGAGGACCTGCCGGGGCTGAAGGGCGTGGTGGTGGCGCGGGTCGACGGCGAGCTCGTCGACCTCGACCAGCCGGCCACGGCGGGTGCGACTGTCGAGCCCGTGATGGTCACCGACGCCGACGGCCTGCGTGTGCTGCGACACTCGACCGCCCACGTCATGGCCCAGGCGGTCCAGGACGTGTTCCCCGACGCGAAGCTGGGCATCGGCCCGCCCATCGAGAACGGCTTCTACTACGAGTTCGACGTCGCGCGGCCGTTCACCCCGGACGACCTCGCCCTCATCGAGAAGCGCATGGGCGAGATCCTCAAGAGGGGCCAGCGGTTCCATCGACGGCAGGTGACGGAGGCCGAAGCGCTGCTGGAGCTCGCCGACGAGCCCTACAAGTGCCGGCTGGTCGGCAGCGAGGGCGGGGCCGACGTCATGGAGGTCGGCGGCACCGAGCTGACCATCTACGACAACCTCGACCTGCGTACCGGCGAGCGCGTGTGGGGGGATCTCTGCCGGGGACCGCACGTGCCGACCACGCGGCTCATCGCCCCGAACGCGTTCAAGGTGATGCGATCGTCCGCGGCGTACTGGCTGGGCAACCAGGCCAACGAGCAGCTCCAGCGCATCTACGGGACGGCCTGGCCGGACAAGGACGGGCTGCGCGGGCACCTGGCCTTCCTCGAGGAGGCCGCCAAGCGGGACCATCGGCGCCTCGGCGTGGACCTCGACCTGTTCAGCTTCCCCGACGAGATCGGCTCGGGCCTGGCGGTGCTCCATCCGAAGGGCGGCACGATCCGGCGGATCATGGAGGACTACTCGCGCCGCCAGCACGAGGCCTCCGGCTACGAGTTCGTCTACACGCCCCACATCACGAAGGCGAAGCTTTTCGAGGTCTCCGGTCACCTCGACTGGTACGCCGACGGCATGTACCCGCCGATGCACCTGGACGAGGAGCGCGACGCCGAGGGCAACATCCGGCGGGCCGGGGCGGACTACTACCTCAAGCCGATGAACTGCCCGTTCCACAACCTCATCTTCCGGTCGCGAGGGCGCTCCTACCGCGAGCTGCCGCTGCGGCTCTTCGAGTTCGGCACGGTGTACCGGTACGAGAAGTCCGGGGTGGTCCACGGGCTCACCCGCGTGCGCGGGATGACCCAGGACGACGCGCACATCTACTGCACCAAGGACCAGATGCGCGACGAGCTCGCCTCGCTGCTGCGCTTCGTGCTGGACCTCCTGGCCGACTACGGGCTGGACGACTTCCATCTGGAGCTGTCCAGCAAGAACCCGGACAAGTTCGTCGGCGACGACGCTCTCTGGGAGGAGGCGACCGCGACGCTGGCCGAGGTCGCCGAGGCCTCGGGGCTCACGCTCGTGCCCGATCCTGGTGGCGCCGCCTTCTACGGACCCAAGATCTCGGTGCAGACCCGCGACGCCATCGGGCGGACGTGGCAGATGTCGACCATACAGCTCGACTTCAACCTGCCCGAGCTGTTCGAGCTGGAGTACCAGGCGGCCGACGGAACGCGGCAGCGGCCGGTGATGATCCACCGAGCGCTGTTCGGGTCGGTGGAACGGTTCCTCGGAGTGCTCACCGAGCACTACGCCGGGGCCTTCCCGCCCTGGCTGGCACCCGTCCAGGTCATCGGGATCCCGATCACGGAGAGGCACGTCGCACATCTCGACGAGGTGGCTGCCCGACTGCGGGCCGCGGGCATCCGGGTCGAGGTCGACAACTCCGACGATCGGATGCAGAAGAAGATCCGCAACGCCCAGCGGGCCAAGGTCCCGTACATGCTCATCGCCGGGGACGACGACGTGGCGGCGGGCGCCGTGAGCTTCCGGTACCGCTCTGGCGAGCAGCGTAACGGGGTCGCCTTGGACGAGGCTGTGGCCGAGATCGTGGCCGCCGTGTCCGAGCACCGGCAGGTCTGATCGGGTCTGGGATGCTTGCCGAAGCGGTCGGCCGACTGCCGGGGACGAGCCCGGCGGGGCTGCCGCAGTCAGGAGCCGGGCGTGGGGCACGAGGACTGGGACAGGCTGTGGACTCCGCATCGCATCCCGTACATCCTGGGTGAGAACCGGCCGAAGGACACCGACGCCGGGCCTCACTGCCCGTTCTGCCGGGCCGCCCAGCAGGACGATCCGCTGGTGGTGGCCCGGGGCGAGCACACGTTCGTGATCATGAACCTGTTCCCGTACAACCCCGGCCACGTGCTGATCTGCACGGATCGACACGTCGCCGACTTCACCGACCTGACCGAGGCCGAGATGGCCGAGCTCGCCTCGTTCCAGTCCCGGCTGATGCGGGCGATCCGGGTTGCCAGCAGCCCCCAGGGCTTCAACATCGGGCTCAACCAGGGCTCGGTGGCGGGGGCCGGAATCTCCGCTCACCTGCATCAGCACATCGTGCCCAGGTGGCGCGGGGACTCGAACTTCATGACCTCCGTCGGCGGCTCCAAGACGATGGTCATGCTGCTGGAGCAGTCACGTGACCTGATCGCGGCGGCCCTGGCAGAGGTCGACGCGGCGGGATAGGCGACCCGCGGGGGGTCTCGACGGGCTCGACCGGGGGGGGGTCTCGACGGGCTCGACCGGCGGGGGTCTCGACTGGGCTCGACCGGCGGTTCGCTCAAGGCCGCCGGAGATCGAGCTCAAGGGGCAGGCCGACGAAGTCCGCGTACCGCTGGGCGGCCCCCGACAGCGAGTCCTCCTCGTCGCGATCCAGGTCGCGAAGGAGATGCACCTCAAGGATGGCGGTACGGCCCAGGGTCCGCCGCCAGTTGCCGGCCACCAACCCCTCGACCATGACCAGAGCGATCGGCGCGAGCGGGCGCGCCGTGGCGAGGTTCCCGGGGTCGAGGTGGGCCTTCGACCTGGCAGAGAGGCCCGAGACGTACTCGTCGTAGCCGTTGATGAGCGCCGCGGTGGGCGACTCCCAGCCGGCCCGGGCGAGCGGACCGATCCAGTAGCGCTCCTCGTCGAGGACGGACTCTCGATCGACGAGGTGGCCCAGGTCGGCCAGAGCCGCCCGGACATCCGTCACGGTAAGGCTCGACCACGCGCAGACGTCACGGACCGAGCTGGGCCCGTGGGAGCGGAGGAAGGCTTCGACCAACCAGCGAACAGCTGCCGGCCGGTCCGGGTCCACGGTGCCGGCGAGGAGCCGGTACGTCTGCGCCCTGCCCTCGGGCGGTCCGTCGCACACCACGAGGTCGAGCTCGGCGTGGAGCATGGCGATGCCCATCGTCATGCCGTCGAAGGCGAACCCGGCCAGCTCCGCTGCCTCGCGAAGCGCGGCTCGCGTTCGCGGCCCCTCTGCCAGCGTCGCCACCAGCCAGTCGGTGAAGCGTGCCAGCGTCGGGCCGTCGAGGCCCAGGCTGCGGGTGAACGAGCCGAGCTGGCGACGGACCCGCTCCGCCGTGGCGGCCTGCGCCTTGGGCAGGTCCTCGGCCACCACCAGGTGCCACGTGGGACGCAGGGTGTGGGTGCGCACGACCTGGGGTCCACTCAGGGCTGCCTGGATGGCCGTCCGTGAGAGCCCGGTGCGCTGACCGAGGCTCCACACCGTCATGTCGAGCTCCTGAGCCTGCACCGCACCCAGCCGCGCAACCTCCCCCTGGACGTCTGGAACAGCCCACCCCCCCTCGGGACCGCTGAGGCCGCAGGCCGCCCACCGCGCTGCCCGCCATGCGCTTGCCGGTGCCTTCTGCGGGTCCGACATGGGCACCACCGGCCTCTCCGACCCCCTTGGTCCACCCGAAGCCTAGGGAATCGCGGATCGGTCACTACGGGCTTGGTCTCGACAGGCTCGACCGGCGCGGGCTCGACCGGCGTGGGCTGGGAGGGCTTGGTCTCGACGGGCTCGACCGGCGCGGGCTCGACCGGCGTGGGCTCGACCGGCGTGGGCTGGGAGGGCTTGGTCTCGACAGGCTCGACCGGCGCGGGCTCGACCGGCGCGGGCTGGGAGGGCTTGGTCTCGACGGGCTCGACCGGCGTGGGCTCGACCGGCGTGGGCTCGACCGGCGCGGGCTGGGAGGGCTTGGTCTCGACAGGCTCGACCGGCGCGGGCTCGACCGGCGCG
>CAZWXF010000051.1:12217-20020 GCA_964638055.1 uncultured Bifidobacteriaceae bacterium
GGCTCGACCGGCGCGGGCTCGACCGGCGTGGGCTGGGAGGGCTTGGTCTCGACGGGCTCGACCGGCGCGGGCTTGGTCCCGTCGGTCGAGCTTGTCGAGACCAGGGCCAAGAAGCCGCTCCGAGGCGGCCATGCTCGCCAGGGCGGGAGGGGGATTTGGTGCCCCGGACCGAGCCGGGTACCCTCCGGCAAGTAAGGTGAGGCTTACCTGACCAGAACCTTGGGGGTCGCATGCTGGGGAACTATCTGATCGGGCTGCGGGAGGGCCTCGAAGCCGCGCTCATCGTCACGATCCTCGTTGCATACCTGGTGAAGACCGAGCGCCGTGAGCACCTCTCCCGGATCTGGATCGGGGTCGGCGCCGCGGTCGCGCTGTCGGTGTCCCTGGGGGCGATCCTCACGTTCGGCACGCGGACCCTGACCTTCGAGGCTCAGGAGGCGGTCGGCGGGTTCCTGTCGATCCTCGCCGTGGCGCTCGTGACCTGGATGGTCTTCTGGATGGCCTCGCATGCCCGCCACCTGCGCGGCGAGCTGCACACGCGCATCGACGCGGCCGTCGACAGCGGCGGATGGGCGTTGGCGGGCGTCGCCTTCATCGCGGTGGCTCGTGAGGGCCTCGAGACCGCCCTCTTCGTCTGGTCGGCGGTCCAGGCGGCCGGCGGCGGGTGGGCCCCCCTGGGCGGCGCGCTGCTCGGCCTGGGTACCGCCGTGGTCCTGGGCTGGCTGATCTACCGCGGGGCCCTGCGCCTGAACCTGGCCAGGTTCTTCACGTGGACCGGGGCCGCCCTGATCGTCGTGGCGGCCGGCGTGCTGTCCTACGGAGTCCACGACCTCCAGGAGGCGGGCATCCTGCCTGGCCTGGACAATCTGGCCTTCGACGTCTCCGATGCGGTTCCCCCGAGCAGCCTGTTCGGGACCCTGCTGAAGGGGACCCTGAACTTCTCCCCGGCCACCACATGGCTGGAGCTCATCGCCTGGTTCGCCTACCTGATCCCCGTGATGTGGCTCTTCCTGCGCCGAGTCCGCCCCGCAGGGCCGCGGACGACCACCCCATCGACTTCCAGCAACGCCACGAACTCGGAGGCACGCGCATGACCCCGCTCAGCACCCCCATCCGCTCCGGACGCCGTTCGGCCCTCGCCGCGGGCATGACTCTGGCGGCCCTCGTCGCACTCTCGGGGTGCACCGAGAACACCGCGTCAGCCGGCGGCGAGAACACGATCCAGGTGGTCAGCACCGAAGGCGCCTGCCAGGTCTCCGCGACCGAGGCGCCGTCGGGCCACCTGATCTTCAACGTGAAGAACGAGGGAGGGAAGGTCACCGAGTTCTACGTCCTGGCCGCCAACGGCGTCACGATCGTGGGCGAGGTGGAGAACATCGGCCCCGGCCTGACCCGCGACCTCGTCGTGACGGCGGCGCCCGGCCAGTACATCACCTCGTGCCGGCCCGGGATGGCCGGTGACGGCATCCGTGCCGCGTTCACGGTGACCGACAGCGGCGCCGACCTCAACCCGACCGGGGCGAACGCCGAGACGATCAATGCGGCAACCGCTCGCTACGCCGCCTACGTGAAGGCGGAGGCGCAGACGCTGCTCGACGGCACCAAGCAGTTCGCCGCCGCGTACAAGGCTGGCGACGACGACGCGGCCCGGGCACTCTATGCGGCCACGCGCATGCACTGGGAGAGCATCGAGCCAGTCGCGGAGTCGTTCGGGGACCTCGACCCCCGGCTGGACCTGCGTGAGGCAGACCTCGAAGAGGGCCAGGAGTGGACCGGCTGGCACACCATCGAGAAGGACCTCTACCCGCCGGCGAAGTACACCCCGCTCACCGACGCCAAGCGCCAGGCGCTGGCTGACCAGCTCGTCGCCGACACCGAGGAGCTGCACAGCCGCGTTCAGGACCTCACCTACACCGCCGCGCAGATGGGCAACGGCGCCAAGGAGCTCCTCGACGAGGTGGCCACCGGCAAGGTGACCGGTGAGGAGGAGGCGTGGTCGCACACCGACCTCTGGGACTTCCAGGCCAACGTGGACGGCGCCCGCGAGGTGTTCTCCGCCCTCGTCCCCGTCGTCTCGGCCAAGGACCCGGAACTGGCCCAGGAGCTGCAGAAGCGCTTCGACGAGCTCCAGGCCGAGCTGGGGCAGTACAAGCAGGGCGACGGGTTCGTCAGCTACGGGGACCTCACCGAGGAGCAGGTCCGCGACCTGGCAGCCGCGGTCGACGCCCTTGCCGAGCCCCTCTCCCACCTGACCGCCACGGTCGTCCTGTGACGGACTGAGACAGACGGCACCGATGGACGCCGCCCCGGTCTCGCGACGAGGCTTCCTGGGCCTGCTCGGTGCCGGGGCGGTCGGGGCTGCTGTCGGCGCGGCTGGGGTCCTCGCCGCCGACTCCGCAGGGGAGGAGCGGACCCCCACCGCCGCGGATGCCGTTCCCTTCCACGGCCCCCATCAGGCCGGGATACTCACTCCCGCCCAGGACCGCCTGCACTTCGCGACGTTCGACGTCACCGGCACTCGGGAGGACCTCGTCCGGCTGCTGCGGACCTGGACCGACGCGGCCGTCCTGATGACCCAGGGCGTGGGCGCGGGTCGGTTCGGGGCGGTGGGGGGTCCGTACGACGCGCCGCCGGACGACACCGGCGAGGCGCTCGGGCTTCCCGCTTCCGCCCTCACGATCACCTTCGGATTCGGCAACACGCTCTTCACCGACGCCCGCGGCCAGGATCGCTTCGGGCTGGCCGGACAGCGCCCGGACGCCCTGGTCGATCTCCCGCTCTTCCCGGCAGACGACCTCGACGCGACCCGCAGCGGCGGGGACCTGTGCATCCAGGCGTGCGCCCACGATCCCCAGGTCGCGGTCCATGCGATCCGGAACCTCGCCCGGATGGCGTTCGGGACAGCGCACGTGCGCTGGTCCCAGCTCGGCTTCGGGCGCACGTCGTCGACGAGCACGAGCCAGGAGACGCCCCGCAACCTGTTCGGCTTCAAGGACGGCACGAACAACCTCAAGGCCGAGGACCCGGGGACCGCCGTGCAGGTCTGGGTGCAGCCCGGCGACGGACCGGACTGGATCACCGGCGGGAGCTACCTGGTCGCCCGGCGCATCCGGATGACCATCGAGACCTGGGACCGGACCTCGCTGCGCGAGCAGGAGAGCATCTTCGGTCGCACGAAGGGCGAGGGCGCGCCCCTGTCGGGCGGCTCGGAGTTCACGACCCCGGACTTCGCGGCGAAGGGCCGGGACGGCCAGCCCCTGATCGCTCTCGCCTCACACATGCGCCTGGCCCACCCCGACAACCACGGCGGGATCGGAATGCTGCGTCGGGGCTACAACTTCGTCGACGGCAACGACGCCCTGGGACGCCTCGATGCAGGACTGTTCTTCCTGGCCTACCAGCGCGACATCCGCTCAGCATTCCTGCCGGTGCAGACGGCGCTGGCCCGCGACGACCTGATGAACGAGTACGTCAAGCACGTCGGGTCGGCGACCTTCGCGATCCCTGCCGGGGCCAGCGCACCCGGAGACTTCGTCGGGCAGGCACTCTTCACCTGAGCCGCCCGCACGCCTCTATCGCCACGCACGACGCCGGCCCCGGGTCGCGGGCGGGGTCCGGGTGCTCTGCTCTCATCCACCGGCGCGGTCGGCGGGGTGAGCGACGATGCCCCTCTGGGTGGGCAAGACTGGATTGCGACGTCCGATCAGGCCCCTCAGGGCACCTCGTACGTGAGATCCTCCCGCACGAACGGTCCGAATGTGATTCCCCGAATCTGATCGGTCTGATGCTGAGCAGGTGCCGATGCTGCGGCGTCTCGTTGCGTCTGGCCGAGTCGGCCGGGTTCGCTTGTCAACGTGGCTGGTAGGCGGCTCATCGGTGGTAGGCGGCTCAGACACGAATCTGCCCCGAAATCCCCCTTTTCGAACCGGTCCCGGGACCACAATTCGAAGGTGTGCACGGTATCCACGCTTAGGGTGTCATGGAGGCGGTCTAAGCGTGGATACCGAGCGCAAATTGGCTGTTCCGCCGACAAGATGGTCGCGAGAACGTGGATTTCGTGGCAGATTCGACGAGGCGCGGGGACGTCGGTGGTTCTCGGCTCAGGCGAGGGCGACGAGGGGCTCGGCCGGGTCCGAGCCGACCGACGTGATGTGGTTGCCGGCATCCACGTGCACCACGCGGGGTCGGTGCTCGCGCACCTCCTCGGGCGTGAACTGGCCGTAGGAGATGATGATGACCTTGTCCGCGGGATGGATGAGCCGGGCGGCGGCGCCGTTGATCCCGATGACGCCGGTGCCCGGCTCGCCGGTGATCACATACGTGACGAGCCTGGCTCCGTTGTCGATGTCCACGACGTGGACCTGCTCGCCCTCGACCAGGTCGGCGGCGGCCATCAGCTGGGCATCGATGGTGATCGAGCCGACATAGTCGATGTCGGCCTGGGTCACGGTCGCACGGTGGATCTTGGCGGACATGAGTGTTCGCAGCACAGGTGCTCCTCCAGGCTCACGGCCCTCGATGGGGTCCATGGCAGACAAGACAAGAGAAGTCTGCCTCACTGTGGGCAGCCACGCGAACGGCGGGATGCCGCACCGGAGCCCGGTAGCCGATCCCAGGCGAGCGGTCCCAGCGCAGGGGCCCAGGACGACGCGGGCGAGGGCTCAGGCGCCGGGGTACGTCATCGGCCCGGGCAGGGGCGGACGATCGTCGGGCGGCAGCGCGGAGAAGTCCGGGGGAGGCAGCGCACCCTTGGTGTGCACGGCGTTGACCAGCACCACCGCGAAGTACGGCAGGCACACGCCGGCCGCGACCGCGATCCAGCGCCAGAACCCGGGCACGACCACGGCGACGACGATCGCGGCGGCCCGGATGCCCATCATGATCAGGTACGTCCACTTGCGAACCCGGAACTCGTGCGTCTCCGGGATGTCCAGGCTCGTGATCGAGTGGATCTCGTCACGACGGGCGGCCATACCCTCCAGACTATGTCCCGGACGCGTCAGGGGCACCCGTCCCGGGCACGAGCGAGGAGGAGCACGTGGCGAACAGGACGTACGGCCTGAGCGAGGTCGTCGGGACCAGCAACGAGGGGGTGGACGCCGCCATCCGCAACGGAGTGGCCCGCGCCGCTCAGTCGACCCGGCATGTGGACTGGTTCGAGGTCACGCAGATCCGCGGGTATGTCCGCGACGGCGAGGTCGATCACTTCCAGGTCTCCATGAAGCTCGGCTTCCGCCTGGAGGACGTCTGACGACAGCGCCGGTCAGAGGGCCTCGCTGGCCGTCGAGAGGTGGAACCCCTCGACGACCAGCGGGGGAGTCTTGGCGCGCGTGAACCAGTCGGCCCATTCCCGGGGCAGCGCCGGGACGGGGGTTCCGGCATCGACGATGCGCCCGAGCATCCCCAGCGGCGACTCGTTGAACCGGAAGTTCCCCGTTGCGCCGACGATCTCGCCGCCGCGCACCACGTAGACACCGTCGCGGGTCAGCCCGGTGAGCAGCAGCGTGGGGGCGTCGACGTCGCGGATGTACCACAGACACGTGATGAGCAGGCCGTCGGACATGCGTGCGGCGACCTCGTCGAGCGATCCCTGCGTGCCTGTGACGCCGGCGATGAGGTTGTCGACGGCCGGAGTGTGGGCGATGCCCGCGAGCCGGGCCGCATGCCGGGTTCCGACCAGTGCCCTCAGGTGCCCGTCGCGCACCCAATCCGTGGCTCGCAGGGGCAGACCCGCGTCGAACGGGCTGGACATCGGGCCCGAGACGACATCCATCACATGGGGGGCGCACTCCAGGCCCGGTTCGTCAGGATCGGAGCGGATCCAGACGGGCACGCGGGTCAGGGACTCGCCGAGCCTGGTCCGCCCGGCGGGACGGCTGAAGGCGCTGCGTCCTTCGACGGCGTCGAGGGCACCGGCTGACCAGACGAGGTCCAGCAACAGGTCGGCGACCGCCGACGGGGACAGGGTGACCCGTGCCGGGCCCGGCGAGAGGTCGAGGCGGTGGGCCTGATGCGCCAGTCCGGTGAGGACCTCCGGGACCGTCCCGGCCAGGTCGAGGCCGGCGAGGCTCCGCCCGGTCCGCCCCGCCCACGCCGAGCGCGTGCGGCCGTCGGACTTCCCGCACAGCTCGAAGCGCGCCGCCGGCTGGTCGGTACGAAGGCGGTGACCTGCGGTCGTGCCCATCCAGGTCGACGCCGAGGACTGCTCGGCGTACCCGAACCATTCGGCCGAAGGGTCTGCCAGCGCCTCGCCGAGCAATGAGGCAGCCGGGGCCAGGACATCCGGCGACGCGCCGTGGGGTTCGGCGTCCCAGTCGGAGGGGGCCGCACCAAGGGGCGCCGGCTCTGCGGCATCCTGCGCGGGCCCGGCGTCCAGGGCGGCGGCGCGGGCTCTGGCGACGAGCCCCACGAGCTCGACGGCTTCGCGCACGGACCCCGCCGCGGTCCCCGAGGCCAGACCTCCGGCCATCTCGGGCTGGACGACGACGCGGACCTCCCGGTGTGCGGCCAGACCGTTCGTGGTGAGCGTCGAGTTCGCCCAGCGCAGGTTCGCGGTCTCCTCATGCGCGACGATGACCAGCCCCCTGTCGCCGCCGATCAGCTCCAGGCCCCGCTCGACGAGATCCTGCGGGGGGATCACTTCTGCTCCTGCTCGGTGTTGAGGATGTTGACCCCGCTGAACACCGCGGCCGGGCAGCCGTGGCTGACGGGGGCCACTTGGCCCGGTTGCGCCTTGCCGCAGTTGAGAGCGCCGCCGAGCAGGTGCGTCGAGGGCCCGCCCAGGGCGGTCAGGCCAGCCCAGAACAGCGGCGTGCTCGACTGGTAGGCGACATCGCGGACCTGACCGGCCAGACGTCCTGATCGGATCCGGAAGAACCGCTGCCCGGTGAACTGGAAGTTGTAGCGCTGCATGTCGATCGACCAGGACTTGTCCCCGACGACGTAGAGCCCGTCGTCGACTCCGGCGATCAGGCCGGCCAGGTCGGGGCCGGCGGGATCGGGCGCCAGGCTCACGTTGGGCATGCGCTGGACCGGCACATGGGTGGCGCTGTCGGCGTACGCGCAGCCGTTGGACCGGGCCAGTCCCCGCTCGGCGGCCATGCGCCTGTCGAGCTGGTACCCGACGAGCACCCCGTCACGCACCAGGTCCCAGGTCTGCGCGGAAACGCCCTCGTCGTCGTAGCCGACCGTGGACAGCCCGTGGGGAACGGTCCGGTCTGCAGTGACGTGCATGAGCGGCGAGCCGTAGCGAAGTGACCCGAGCTGCTCCGGCGTGGCGAAGGACGTCCCGGCGTAGTTGGCCTCGTAGCCCAGAGCCCGGTCCAGCTCGGTGGCATGCCCGACGCTCTCGTGGATCGTCAGCCAGAGGTTCGTGGGGTCGATCACGAGGTCGTAGCGCCCGGGCTCCACGGACGGGGCCCGCACCTTCTCGGCCAGGAGGTCCGGGAGCTCAGCCAGCTCACGCGTCCAGGGCCAGGCATCGTCGGAGGCGACGTACTCCCAGCCCCGGGCCGTCGGTGGGGAGCACGTGGCCATGTCCTCGAACCGATCCTCGGCGACGTGGTAGGCGTCGACCCTGCTGGCGACGCGGGTGCGCTGCTGCAGCACACGGGTCCCAGCGCCGTCGGCGTAGAAGGTCACGTCACGCGCGGCGTCGAAGCTCGCGTCGACCCGGTGGACGCGGCGACGGTCGATGAGGGCCGTGCTGCGGCTGGCCAGCAGGTCGAGGACCTGGGACTCCGGGACGCCGAAGGGATCGATGTCGACCGGGCTCGCCCACGCCCGGCCGGCGTGAACCGGCTC
>CAZWXF010000052.1:0-19941 GCA_964638055.1 uncultured Bifidobacteriaceae bacterium
CGCTGGCCCCGGCGGAGCTGGTCATCGACCACTCCGTGATCGCGGACTTCTTCGGTGACGCCTTCGCGATCACGCGCAACGTGGAGCTGGAGTACCAGCGCAACCGCGAGCGCTACCAGTTCCTCCGTTGGGGGCAGTCGGCGTTCGACCAGCTGCGCGTGGTGCCGCCCAGCACGGGCATCGTCCACCAGGTCAACATCGAGGCCCTGGCCCGGGTGGTCGTGGTCCGCGACGGTCAGGCCTACCCGGACACGTGCGTGGGCACCGACTCGCACACGACGATGGTCAACGGGCTGGGCGTGCTGGGCTGGGGCGTGGGCGGCATCGAGGCCGAGGCGGCGATGCTGGGCCAGCCCGTGAGCATGCTCATCCCGCAGGTCGTCGGGTTCGAGCTGACCGGTCAGCTGCCCGGCGGCGCGACCGCGACGGACCTGGTCCTCACGATCACCGAGCAGCTGCGCAAGCACGGCGTGGTGGGCAAGTTCGTGGAGTTCTTCGGCGAGGCCGTCGGCGCTGTCCCGCTGGCCAACCGCGCCACCATCGGCAACATGAGCCCCGAGTACGGCTCGACGGTCGCAATCTTCCCGATCGACTCCGAGACGCTGCGCTACCTGCGCCTGACGGGCCGAACCGAGGCCCAGATCGCCCTGGTCGAGGCCTACTGCAAGGAGCAGGGCCTCTGGCACGATCCCGCAGCGCGGCCCCGCTACACCACGGTCCTGACCCTGGACCTGAGCACCGTCGTGCCCTCGCTCGCCGGGCCGAGGCGCCCGCAGGACCGGGTCTCGCTCAGCGACGCCAGGCACTCGTTCCGCTCGGCGCTGGGCGACTTCGTCGACCACGTCGACCCTGGTCCGGCCAGCCCGGTCGACGAGTCGGGCGAGGAGAGCTTTCCCGCGTCCGATCCGCCCGCAGTCCATGAGGACACAGCCGCGGACGCCCCGATCGGCGCGCGCCTCAGGGTGCATGGCCGAGCCAGCTCCCCCACGCCGGTCGTGATGGCTGACGGCTCCCAGGTCGTCCTCGACCACGGCTCGGTGGTCATCGCCGCGATCACCTCCTGCACCAACACCTCCAACCCCTCGGTGATGATCGGCGCGGCCCTGCTGGCGAAGAAGGCCGTCGAGCGTGGGCTGCGGGCCAAGCCCTGGGTGAAGACGACGCTGGCCCCGGGCTCCAAGGTCGTCACCGACTACTACGACAAGTCCGGACTCACCCCGTACCTGGAGAAGCTCGGCTTCGACCTCGTCGGCTACGGCTGCACGACCTGCATCGGCAACTCCGGACCGCTGCCCGACGAGGTCAGCGCAGCGGTCAACGCCTCGGACCTCGCGGTCGTCTCCGTGCTGTCGGGCAACCGCAACTTCGAGGGCCGGATCAACCCGGACGTGAAGATGAACTACCTGGCGTCGCCGCCGCTGGTCGTGGCGTATGCCATCGCCGGGACGATGGATCTCGACATCGTCAACGAGCCCTTGGGCATCGATCCCGATGGCCAGCCGGTCCACCTCGCCGACATCTGGCCGAGCGCCACGGAGATCCAGGACACGATCGACGCCTGCATCGACCCGGACATGTTCACCACTCGCTACGCCGACGTGTTCGCCGGGGACGAGGCATGGCGCTCGCTGCAGACCCCTACCGGGGACACGTTCGAGTGGGACCCGGGTTCCACCTACGTCCGGCGGCCGCCGTACTTCGAGGGGATGGGCGCCGAGCCCGATCCGGTCACCGATGTGGCTGGCGCCCGCGTGCTCGCACGGCTCGGCGACTCGGTCACCACCGACCACATCAGCCCGGCCGGCTCCATCAAGCCCGACAGCCCCGCCGGCCGCTACCTGGCCGAGCACGGCGTGGTCAGGCGCGACTTCAACTCCTACGGATCGCGGCGTGGCAACCACGAGGTGATGATCCGCGGCACGTTCGCCAACATCAGGCTCCGCAACCAGCTGGTGCCCGGCGTCGAGGGCGGCTTCACCCGTGACTTCACCCAGCCGGATGCCCCGCAGACGACGATCTACGAGGCGGCCCAGTCCTACGCCGCGGCCGGCGTGCCGCTGGTCATCCTCGCCGGGCGGGAGTACGGCTCGGGCTCCTCGCGGGACTGGGCGGCCAAGGGCACGGCGCTGCTCGGGGTGCGTGCCGTGATCGCGCAGTCGTACGAGCGCATCCACCGATCGAACCTCATCGGGATGGGCGTCCTTCCCCTGCAGTTCCCCGACGGGCAGGATGCGACATCGCTGGGCCTGGACGGCACCGAGGTCTTCACCATCACCGGCGCCACGGCGCTGAACGAGGGGATCACGCCACACACCCTTCACGTCCGCGCGGAGCGGGCCGGCGCAGCGGCGGTCGAGTTCGACGCGGTCCTGCGCATCGACACTCCGGGTGAGGCCGACTACTACCGCAACGGCGGCATCCTGCAGTACGTCCTGCGCTCCCTCGTCTGAGGTGAGCGCCCGGCTCCCGGTGTCCGCCTGATCCGGACCGGGAGCCCGCCCGCCGGGTCTCGACGGGCCCGACCAGCGCCGAGCGAGGACCGCCGGTCGAGCCCGTCGAGACCGCGCCGCGGTGTCACCTGATGCGGGCCGGGAGCCCCAAGGTCACTGGGCGCGCAGGGCGTCCTTGAGGCGGATCCGGCTGCCCGTGCGCAGGACGGCGTTCGAGTAGACGCGGCCGCTGAGCCACACGAGGACAGGGATGACGGCCAGCGACAGGACGATCGCGACACCGACCTCCCACGGCTCGACCGAGCCCAGCGCGATCCGGATCGGCATCAGCATGGGCGAGCAGAACGGTACGAAGGACAGGCCCACCACCAGGGGGTTGTCCGGATCCCACGGCGCGATGCTCACGCCGATGATGTAGGGGATCACCATCAGGGCGATGACCGGGCCGATGACCCCGCCGACGTCCTCCTGACGGGACACCAGCGATGCCAGCGCGGCCAGGACGAGGGCGTAGCAGGTGAACCCGATCACGAACCAGACCACGGCCCATGCGGCCGCTGAGCCGAGGCTGACCGTGCTGCTGTCCACCAGGTCCAGGGCCAGCGCGGTCCCGACCCCGGCGGCGACGATCGCCACCAGCTGCGCCAGTCCGATCAGGCCGATGCCGAGCACCTTGCCCGCCATGAGCTGCCAGGGACTCACGGTGGAGAGCAGCAGCTCGACGACCCGGCTCGACTTCTCCTCGACCACACCCTGCGCCACGTACTGGCCAGCCGTCTGAAGCGAGATGAACAGCAGGATCCCCGTGATGAAGCCGGCTGCGACCTGACCGCCGTCGACAGGCGGACTGGGCTCCAGGGCGTGGACGTCCGGCCTCGCCGAGCTGACCTCAACCGTCACCTGGACCGGATCGCCACCCAGGGCGGTGACGGCGTCGACGAGGGCGATCTGCTGGGCAAGGGCGCCGAACATCGGCTGCAGCGCGATGTCGAGGGTGTCCTTGACGACGATGCTCAGCTCGGGAGTGGTGGCGGTGACGAGGACGTCGAACTCGCCCGAGCTCACCTGGTCCTCGGCCGCGACGCGGTCGGTCACCGTCACGACGTCTGCCTGCACGCCGGTGGCCATTGCCGCCGCCTGGATCTGCGGCACGGCGGCGGAGGCCTCGGACATCACGGCGATCGTCTTGGTGTCCTCACCCGAGGTGACGGCCTTGATGAGCACCCCGCCGAGGATGACAGCGAGCACGAAGGCCAGCGTGATCAGCCGGAAGGACTTGGACCCCGCCCGGAAGCGCATCTCGCGCCCCGCGACCAGCCGGATGGCCGACCACGAGCCGAGCCGCTCCTCGTCGCCCGCGTCGAGTGGTCGGCTGCTCATCTGGTCGCCTCCTGCTTGGCGGGGGTCGGTTCCTCGGGCCTCTCCTCGGCGCTGACGACGTCCCGGTAGAGCTCGGCGAGCGAGGGCCGATCGATCGCGAACTCGTGGACCGGGCCGGCCGCCAGCGCGGCGGTGAGCAGGCGCTGGTCGAAGGGGTGCGGGTCTGCGTCGGCCTCCACGAGCGTCCTGCCGCCGTCAGCTGCGACGAGCCTGGCGCCGGGCACCGTACCCAGCCATCGCTCGGCAGGGGGCCCGTCGACGACCCATCGGGTCTGATCGGTCCTGCGAAGCGTCTCGAGGTCGCCGATCGCGACCATCTCGCCGTCGCGGATGATGCCGACGCGGTCGGAGATGCGCTCCACCAGGTCCAGCTGGTGGGAGGAGAACAGGACCGGGACGCCGGCACGGGCCTGCTCGCGAAGCACTCCGCTCATCACGTCCACGGCCACGGGATCGAGCCCGGAGAAGGGCTCGTCGAGCACGAGGATCCGCGGTCGGTGGACCAGGGCGGCCGCCAGCTGGACGCGCTGCTGGTTGCCGAGGCTGAGCTTGATCACCTCGTCGCCGAGTCGGTGGGCGATGCCGAGCACTTCGGTCCACTCCAGCATCGAGGCCTTGGCGGCCTGCGCCGACATCCCGTGCAGTCGCGCCAGGTAGGTCAGCTGCTCGGCGACCTTCATCCGCGGGTAGAGCCCGCGCTCCTCGGGCATGTAGCCGATCCGACGCCGGATCGCGGCGTCCACGGGCTGGCCCTGCCACCGAACGTGCCCGGAGTCCGCGGCCAGGACGCCCAGGACGATCCGCATCGCCGTCGACTTCCCGGCCCCGTTGGACCCGACGAAGCCGAATATCTCGCCGGGCTGCACGGTGTACGAGAGGTCACGCAGGGCCCGCAGCTGCCCGTACGACTTGTTGAGACGATCCAGCTCCAGCACGGTGCTCAGTCAACCAAGGGCGGTCAGCCGGCGCGACCTCCGTGCGGCGTGTCAGCGGCGGGGCAGCATGTGCAGAGCGCGCAGGGAGTGGGTCATCACGACGGCGAAGAGCTCCTGGCTCATCGGGCCGGGCGGGTGCAGGCCGTGCACCCGCTGGACGGCGATCGACTGGGCGTCGGTGAAGCGCAGGATGCCTGCCTCACCATTGCGTCGCCCGATGCCCGAGGACTTCACCCCGCCCTGCACCAGATCCGCGCTGCCCCAGGTGGCCACGATCCCGTCGTTGACCTCGACGGTCCCGGCTCGTACCCGCGCCGCGACCCGCTCGGCCTGGGCGGTGTCGGCGCCCCACACGACCGCATGGAGCCCGAACTCCGTGTCGTTGGCCAGGTCCACCGCCTGGTCGATCGTGTCGTACGTGTAGAGGGCGACGACCGGTCCGAACGTCTCGCCGCGGCACAGGTCCATGCTGGGCTCGACCCCGGTGAGCACGGTGGGGGCGTAGAAGTAGGGGCCGATGTCTGGCCGGGGTGTCCCCCCGACGAGCACCTTGGCGCCCTTGGCGACGGCGTCCTCGACCTGGGCCGACACGGACTCGAGCTGGGCGGCGTCGATCAGGCTGCCCGTCTCGAACTCGTAGGACAGGCTCGCGCCGACCCGGATCCGGGCGACCCGGGCCACGAGGGCGTCCTCGAACTGCGCCGCGATCTGCGATGCGACGATGATCCGCTCCGGGCCCACGCAGGTCTGGCCGGCATTGACGAAGCAGGCGCGCACGACCGCGTCGACGGCGGCCTCGATGGGCGCGTCGGGAAGCACGATGAAGGGGTTCTTCCCCCCGAGCTCCAGCGAGGTGTAGACGAGCTTGGGTGCGGTCTGGGCGGCGACTGCCCGCCCTGCGGCGGTGGATCCGGTGAAGGCCACAGCGTCCGAACGCTCGATCACGGCTCGCCCGATCACGCGGCCGGGGCCGAGCACGATCTGCCAGGCTTCCTCCGGCACGCCTGCCTCGACCGCGAGCTGGCGCACCCAGATCGCCGAGAGAGCTGACTGCACGTCGGGGCGGTGCACGACCGCGTTGCCCCCGGCCAGTGCCGCCAGGCCGTCCGACGCGGCGAACACTGCTGGGTAGTTCCATGCGGTGACCAGTCCGACGACGCCCTTGGGATGGCGCAGCTCGTAGGCCTTGGTGACGAGCGGGATGATCCCCTTGCGGCGCTGGGGTGCCAGGACGCGAGGCGCGGTCCGCCCGATGTAGCGGGCGTACACAGGAACGGCGGCGAACTCCTGGAAGGCGTCGTAGCGCGACTTGCCGGTCTCGAGCTGGAGCAGGTCCAGCAGCTCATGCTGGCGGCGCAGGGCCGCATGGTGCATCCGGGCGATGATCCTGGCCCGCTCGGCCGGCGGACGTGCGGCCCAGTCGCGCTGGGCGACTCGGGCGCGTTGGTATGCCTGCTCCACGTCGTCCTCGGTGGAGATGGGGTAGGTGAGGAGCTCCTCCGCGGTGAACGGCGCCCGGGTTGTCTCGGTGAGCCCGCCCGACGCGCGCACACAGGCCAGGAGCTGGCGGACGAGGTCGGCGGGGATGCGGCTGGCCAGGTCCAGGTCGGAGGCGGCTGTGGGAATCATGGTCACGGAGCGAACGGTAGTCCCGCTCGTCGGGTCCCCGCGATGCGGCACCGCAGACCTGGGACAGCGCGGATCCAGTGAAGCTGGTGACCTCCGGGCATGCTACCGAGGGGCTCAGCGCCCTGCTGCTGCACGGCGACGCCGACTCCGACGTTCCGGTGGCCCAGTCCGAGGCGTTCCATGACGCCCTGCTGGCGGCAGGCCGTCCCGTGGAGCTGGAGGTGCTCCCCGCAGTGACCCACGCCGAGGTCTACCAGGCCGACGTTGCCGGGCCGTCGGTCCTGCGCTGGCTGGGCCAGGCCTTCCCGCAGTCCTCCCCAGCCGTCCCGTGAGCGCGAGCCCTCGCCTTGCGGGGCCGCATTCTCGCGGTCCCGCAGCCACGGCTCGGCCCAGGTGCGACTACCCGTCCTCGGTGTCGATGTCGGGCAGGCTGTGCACCACGGAACCGCCGTCCTCGGGCAGAAGCGCCAGCCAGGTCCTGCCCGCCGGGATCTCGAACTCCTCGCTGGAGGTGTCCGAGCCGTCCGGTTTGAACGCGAACTCCCAGGTGGCCGCGGCCGAGGCCTTCGACCAGCGGACCTCGTATGCCTTGCCGCCTGTCAGCACGACACCTGCTCCGCTGCCCTCCGTATGCATGGTCGGGATGGGTGTTCCCGCGGCGTCCTTGCCGGCGAAGGTCACCGGGAGGGTCAGGGCGATCACATTGGTGAACAGCCCGCCGGAGTATCCGGCGATGTCGCTGCGCAGCCACAGTCCGGTGTCGGTGTCCACGTCGAAGGTGGTCTGCTCCGCGGGCCAGCCCAGGTCGACCCTCGTCGCATCCTTGCCCGGCGCGTCCTGCGAGACCTCGCCGAACGGCAGATAGGGACCCGGAGGCCGGCTGGCCGGGAGGCTCGCGCCCAGGGTGGCGACGTCGAGGATCAGGTTGTACGGCGACGGACGGGAGGAATCCCGGGAGAAGGCGGGGTCGCCCTCTTCAACGGTCGGGACCCCGGCGCCCTCGACCGTCGCGACCGTGGATGCGGCCCCCCCCGAAGCGGCCAGGGTGCCCCCGGTCGGCAGGACGAGTCCGATGTCGGTCTCTCGCAGCGATCTCACGGGGCCTGCCTGCGGTGGGTACTGCGAGTGGAACATCGCGGCCAGACGGGTCAGCCCGCCCTCGACGAGCTCCTGGATGACGAGGTCTGCGCTGTCGACACCCAGTTGAGGCTGACCCGCGGAGGTGTTCTCGATCTTGACCGTGACCACCTGGCGCTCGTCGTCGTTGGAGTAGCCGGCCAGGCCCGTCAGGGGCCAGGGACCCTCGGAGGACCCGATGGTGCTGTCCTCGAGGCTGCATCCGGCGCCCAGCAGGGCCACCGACAGGAGGGTCGGCACGATGATCCTGCGAAGACTGGCCACGGTGCGGGAGTCTGGCACCAGGAGGGTCCTGAACCGACCCGGTGAGGGCGTGGCGCCGACAGTGCGGACGCTTGGTGTGCCTCGGAAACTAGTTGCATGATGCAAACAAGTATGTTCCACTGATCCGCATGTCACAGCAATGGCGGCCCGAGTGCGCCGCCGACGAGCTGCTCGTCGCGATCGTCACGCTGAAGCGAGCCTTCACCGGGCGCAGCCCTGGGACGGATCCCGGGTTCTTCCCGGTGCTCCACCAGCTCGCGACCTCCGGTCCCACGCGCCAGGGGAGCCTCGCCGAGGTCCTGGGCCTGGACGCCTCGACGGTCAGCCGGCACGTCCGCGCCCTCGTCACAGAAGGCCTGGTCGAGCCATCCCGCGACCCCGACGACGGCCGGGCGACGGTCCTGACGGTCACGCCCGCCGGCCGGGAGCGCCTGGCGCAAAGGCTGCACATGCACCGGGAACGACTCGAGGCCGCGACGGCTTCCTTCACCGTCGAGGAGCGCACCGAGCTGGTCCGGCTCCTGAACCAGCTGGCCGCCGGGCTCGGCGACCTCGAGGAGACCCCATGACAGACCAACCAGCCACTCGCCCGGGCGACTCGGCAACCCTCACGACCATCCAGCCCGCGCCCGAGACCCACGCCTACCTGAGCCACCGCGAGATCATCCAGGTGATGGTCGGCCTCATGGCCGGCATGTTCCTGGCCGCGCTCGACCAGAGCATCGTCGGGACCGCGCTGCCGACGATCGTGTCGGACCTCGGCGGCCTCGAGCACATGTCGTGGGTGGTCACGGCCTACCTGCTGACCTCGACCGCGAGCACGCCGCTGTGGGGCAAGATCTCGGACCTGTACGGCCGCCGGCCGATGTTCCAGGCGGCCATCGTGCTGTTCCTCGTCGGATCGATCATCTCCGGCGCGTCCGGCGCGATGCCGACGCTCATCGCCGGCCGGGCCATCCAGGGCGTCGGCGGTGGTGGCCTCATGGCCCTGGCGCTCGCCACCATCGGCGACATCATCCCGCCGCGTGAGCGCGGCAAGTACCAGGGCATGTTCGGCGCGATGTTCGGCATCTCCAGTGTCGCCGGGCCGCTGCTCGGCGGGTTCTTCACGGAGGGCCCCGGTTGGCGCTGGATCTTCTGGATCAACGTGCCCATCGGCCTGGCCGCGCTGTTCATCACCTCGCGAGCCCTGCACATGCCGCTGGTCCGCCGCGACCACCGCATCGACTACCTCGGCGCCGGGCTCATCGTCGCCTCGGTCAGCTCGATCCTGCTCTACACCTCGTGGGCGGGCCAGGAGTACGGCTGGGGGGACCCGGCGGCACTCGCCCTGCTCATCGCGGGCCTGCTGCTGGCGGTCGCGTTCGTCCTCGCCGAGCGGCGCGCGGAGGAGCCGATCATCCCGATGCCGCTGTTCGGCAAGCCGGTCTTCCGGTGGTCCGTGCTCTTCGCGTTCCTGCTCGGCATGGCGATGTTCGGCGCCATCGTGTTCCTGCCGCTCTACCTGCAGGTGGTCCGCGGCTACACGCCCAGCCAGTCCGGCCTCGGGCTGCTGCCCATGATCATGGGCCTGCTGCTGACATCGGTCGGTTCCGGCCTGCTCGTGACCCGGACCGGGCGCTACAAGGTGTTCCCGATCATCGGATCGGCGCTGGTCCTCGTGGGCCTGGTGATGCTGAGCAACATCCAGGCGGACACGTCGTATGCGATGTTCGCGATCTACATCTTCGTCCTGGGTGCCGGCCTGGGCTTCACGATGCAGACCGTCATCGTGGCGGTCCAGAACGATGTCGACCGTCGCGACCTCGGGTCGGCGACCTCGGCAGTGACCTTCTTCCGCTCCATGGGCGGCGCCTTCGGCACGGCGGTCTTCGGGGCTGTCCTGAGCTCGCGGATCGCGCACTACCTGGCGGAGGCGCTCCCGGCCGGGGCGTCGAACACAGGCCATGCGCTCAGTGACCTCTCGGCCATCCGGGGCCTTCCGCCGGACCTCCAGGCCCCGGTCCTCGATGCGTTCATGCGCGCGATCCAGGACCTGTTCCTGGTGGGAGTCCCCTTCGTCCTGGTTGCGCTCGCAGTGGCGTTCCTCATCCCGGAGAAGCGACTGGCCACGAGGCACGAGGCCGACCTCCCGCCTGCGTAGTCGATTCGGTCCGGTCAGTTGACCGGATCGACCACGCCGGTGGAGCGTCTGCGGGGACGGGGGTATCCGTATATGCGTATACTCCCGGGGTGACCTTCCGGATCAGCGTGGCAGGAGGCTCCGGCTATGCCGGCGGCGAGCTGCTTCGCCTCGTCAGCGCCCATCCCGAGCTCGAGGTGGCGGCGGTGGCCGCTGGTGCCAGCGCAGGCTCGCCGGTCTCCGCCAGCCACCCGCAGCTGGTCAGCCTCGCGGATCGGCTGTTCGTCCGCACCGATCCCCAGGTGCTGGCCGATGCCGACCTCGTCGTCCTCGCGCTGCCCCACGGTGAGTCGGCGGGGGTCGTGGCCGCCCTGCCACCCGACATCCCGGTCGTGGACCTGGGTGGGGACTACCGACTGGCTGACGCGGCCACGTTCAGCCGCTTCTACGGCGGCATCGAGCACGCGGGGCACTGGCCGTACGGCATGCCGGAGCTCCCGGGCCAGCGGGATCGGCTGCGGGGGAGCATCAGGATCGCGAGCCCCGGCTGCTACCCGACCGCCGTGATCCTGTCCCTGGCGCCGCTGCTCGCCGCCGAGCTCGTCGAGCCCACCGACATCGTGGTGGTGGCCGCCTCCGGGTCCTCGGGCGCCGGCCGCAAGCCGTCGGCGTCGATGCTGGCCACCGAGGTCATGGGCTCGGTCTTCGCCTACAAGTACGGCGGGGTCCATCAGCACACCCCCGAGATGGAGCAGGCCCTCTCGGTCGTCTCCGGACAGCAGGTGGGCATCCTCTTCACACCTCTGCTGGTCCCGATGCCGCGCGGCATCCTGGCCACGACGACCACGCGAACCGTTCCCGGGGTCACGGAGGACACGCTGCGCGACGCGCTGCACGCCGCCTACGACCTCGAGCCGTTCGTCCACGTCCTGCCGGCGCACCAGCGTCCGACCACCGCCGCCACGCTCGGGTCCAACAGCGTGCATCTGCAGGTAGCCCTTGACCCGCACAGCGGCCGCACGACGGTCATCGCCGCGATCGACAACCTGGTCAAGGGCGCCGCGGGCCAGGGGATACAGAACGTGAACCTCATCCTGGGCCTGCCCGAGACCTTGGGCCTTCCCGCCGACGGGGTCGCGCCGTGACGGCGAGTGGGGGCGCGCCGGCCTCCGCGCCCGGTTCGACGGTGGCTCCGTGGCGGATCGACCGCTCCCAGGAGTGTGGGGCAACCGCTGCGCCGGCGGGCTTCCGAGCAGCCGGGGTGGCTGCAGGCCTGAAGGCCTCGGGGGCCCTCGACGTCGCCCTCGTCCTCAACGAGGGGCCGCGCAGCGACGCGGCCGCCGTGTTCACCGCCAACCGGGTACGGGCGGCACCGGTGATCTGGAGCGAGCAGTGCGTGCGGGCCGGTCACTTCCGTGCGGTGGTCCTGAACTCCGGCGGCGCCAACGCCTGCACCGGGCCGGAGGGGTTCGCCGACACGCACCGGAGCGCCGAGCATGTCGCCGACAGGCTCGGGATCGGCGCGATCGAGGTCGCCATCTGCTCGACCGGCCTGATCGGCCTGCGCCTGCCCATGCCGGCGCTTCTGGCGGGTATCGACCAAGCGGTGACCCTGCTGGCCGAGGGCGCTGACGGGTCGCCCGGTCAGGGCGGCCCCGTGCCCGGCGCCACGGCCGGATCGGCGACCGGGCTGGCCGCGGCCCGGGCGATCATGACCACCGACAGCGTCCCCAAGGTGATCCGGGTGGAGCATGCGTCCGGCTGGCTCGTGGGCGGCATGGCGAAGGGTGCGGGGATGCTCGCCCCCGGGCTGGCGACGATGCTCGTCGTGCTGACCACCGATGCCGTCGCCGATCCCGAGGACCTCGACCACGCCCTGCGCTCGGCCACGGCGACGACCTTCGATCGGATCGACTCCGACGGCTGCATGTCGACCAACGACACCGTGCTGCTGCTGGCCTCCGGGGCCAGCGGGATCCGCCCCGCCGCGGCCGACCTGGTCGAGGGTGTCCGCCTGGCCTGCGCCGACCTGGCTCGCCAGCTCATCGCCGACGCCGAGGGCGCCAGCAAGGACATCCGGATCGATGTCGTCGGAGCTGCCACCGTCGACGATGCCCTCACCGCCGCACGCGCGGTGTCACGCAGCAACCTCTTCAAGTGCGCGGTCCACGGCGAGGACCCCAACTGGGGGCGCATCCTTGCCGCCGTGGGCACGACCCACGCCCGGTTCGAGCCAGACGATCTGGCAGTGTCCATCAACGGGGCGCTCGTCTGCCGCAACGGGGCAGCGCACGGCGACCGCGACGACGTGGACATGTCCGCGCGCGAGGTGGTGGTGACGGTCGACCTAGGCGCCGGCGTCGAGTCCGCGACCATCTGGACCAACGACCTGACGGCCCTGTACGTCCACGAGAACTCCGCCTATTCCACATGAGGGGTCTGCGCCCATGAGTCGTTCGAGGTCCGTGCCCACGGCCGACGCCCTGGCCAAGGCCGAGATCCTGGCCGAGGCCCTGCCCTGGCTGGAGTCCTTCCGAGGGGCCACCATCGTCGTCAAGTACGGCGGCAACGCGATGACCTCGCCACAGCTCCAGGAGGCCTTCGCCTCGGACATCGTCTTCCTGCGCCTGGCGGGCCTGCGCCCCGTGGTGGTCCATGGCGGCGGACCGCAGATCAACGACATGCTGACCCGCCTCGGCGTGCCCAGCGAGTTCCGCAACGGACTGCGGGTCACCACGCCGGAGGTCATGCAGATCGTCCGGATGGTGCTCACCGGGCAGGTCCAGCGTGACCTCGTGGGCCTCGTCAACGCCCACGGCCCGTTCGCGGTGGGGATCTCGGGGGAGGACGCGCACCTGTTCGCCGCGGAGCGCCGCACGGTGGCCTCGGACGGGACCCCGGTCGACCTGGGGCTCGTCGGCGACGTGACCGAGGTCCGTCCGGGCTTCGTCGCCAGCCTGCTCGACGACGGATTCGTCCCGGTCATCTCCACCATCGGCGTGACCGAGGATGGTCAGATCCTCAACGTCAACGCTGACACGGCGGCCTCTGCCCTGGCCGTGGCGCTGGCGGCGACCAAGCTCGTGATGCTCACCGATGTCGAGGGCCTCTTCGCGGACTGGCCGGATCGCAGCAGCCTCTTCACCGAGATCCGCGCCGCGGAGCTGGCCGAGCTCCTGCCCAGGCTGGACTCGGGGATGGCCCCCAAGATGGAGGCATGCCTGCGGGCCGTGCGCGCCGGTGTCCCGCAGGCCCATGTGGTCGACGGGCGTGTGGCCCACAGCATCCTGCTGGAGATCTTCACGACCGAGGGAGTGGGAACGATGGTGCTGCCGGACGAGGAGCCAACATGACCGCCGAGCCGGGGACCGCCGCAGCGGACCTGACGACCGGCGGGCCCTCCCTGGTCGAGCGCTGGCAGGCCGTCATGCAGGACAACTACGGCACGCCGCCGATCGCCCTGGTGTCCGGGTCGGGCTGCTGGGTGCGCGACGACTCCGGCGCCGAGTACCTCGACCTGCTCGCGGGGATCGCGGTCAACAGCCTCGGGCACGCCCACCCGGCCATCGTGGCCGCCGTGACGGAGCAGGTGGCCACGCTGGGCCACACGTCCAACCTCGCCATCACCGAGCCGGCTCTGGAGCTGTCCGAGCGTCTGGCGCTCATGGCCGACCCCGCCGGCGGCGCGCGGGTGTTCCTCTGCAACTCGGGAGCCGAAGCCAACGAGGCCGCTTTCAAGCTGGCCCGGCTCACCGGACGCCAGCGGATGGTGGCGGCGACCAGCGGGTTCCACGGCCGCACGATGGGCGCGCTGGCCCTCACCGGGCAGCCGGCGAAGGCCGATCCGTTCCGGCCCCTGCCCGGCGAGGTGACGTTCGTCCCCTACGGCGACGTGGCCGCTCTGGCGGCGGCCGTGACCGCAGATGTCGCCGCGGTCGTCCTCGAGCCGATCCAGGGGGAGGCGGGCGTGGTGGTGCCGCCCGCCGACTACCTGTCGGAGGCTCGCCGGATCACCCGGGACGCAGATGCCCTCCTGATCGTCGACGAGGTGCAGACGGGCGTCGGTCGCACCGGACGCTGGCTGGCCCATCACGATCTGCAGGAGGCCGGGATCCGGCCGGACGTGATCACCCTGGCCAAGGGCCTGGGCGGCGGACTGCCCATCGGGGCGATGATCCGGCTCGACCACGACGCCACTCCCGCCTTCACCCCCGGATCGCACGGCTCGACCTTCGGCGGCAATCCGGTGAGCGCCGCCGCGGCGCTGGCCGTCCTGGACACGATCGAGGCCGAGCAGCTGCTCGCCAACGTCCGGGCGCGTGGCGGGCAGCTGCGCCAGGGCCTCTCGGCGGTGCCGGGAGTGGTCGATGTCCGAGGGGCGGGGCTGCTCCTCGGCGTGGTTCTGGCCGTGCCCGTGGCCAAGGCGGTGGAGGTCGCGGCGCGTGCTCGCGGCGCGCTGGTCAACGCCGCCGCCCCGGACGTGATCAGGTTGGCCCCGCCGCTGATCCTGTCTCAGTCCGAGGCGACCCGGGGGATGGAGATCCTGGGACTGGCCATCGCCGATGCCCTGGCCCAGGCCGCCGCCGAGGCTGGCCGGCGCGCCGGGTCGCCGGACGCGCCCGCCGGCGATGGCGCCGTGGCGGGGGAGGCCGGGGGTCGGCCATGACCGTCCCGAACACGAAGGTTGCCCGGCATCGGCGCATCGTCGAGCTCCTGGTGAGCACGCCGGTCACCTCCCAAGCGGGTCTGGCCGAGCTCCTGGCCGCGGATGGCCTCAACGTGACGCAGGCGACGCTCTCACGTGACCTCGACGAGCTCGGCGCGGTCAAGGTCCCCAGCGCCGAAGGGACCCTCGTCTACGCCGTGCCGGCCGAGGGGGGCGACTCCAGCCTCCGGGCGCCAGCCAGCGACAGCTCGGCCCGCCTGGCGCGGGTCGCGGCCGACGTGCTCATCAGCGTCGACCACTCTGCGAACATCGTGCTGCTGCGGACCCCGCCGGGCGGGGCGCAGTACCTGGCCTCGGCGATCGACAGGTCGGACTGGCCGGAGATCATCGGGACGGTCGCCGGCGACGACACGGTTCTTCTGGTCACACGCGCCCCGGACGGCGGCGCCCGGGTGGCCGCGGCGATCCTTGCCATGGCCGAGCCGCGCCGGTGACGCAGGCCGTTCGCAGATCCCACCGCGGGCGGGGCACGGACATGTGCATATGCGTATACTGCTCGCGAACCACACATCTTTGACGGGAGTGCCCATGACTGACCGTGTCGTCCTCGCCTACTCCGGGGGCCTGGACACCTCGGTGGCGATCGGATGGATCGGCGAGGAGACCGGGGCGGAGGTCATCGCCTGTGCGGTGGACGTAGGCCAGGGCGGGGAGGACCTCGATGTCATCAGGCAGCGCGCCCTGGACTGCGGCGCCGTGGACGCCTATGTCGTGGACGCCAAGGAGGAGTTCGCCGACGAGTACTGCCTGCCCGCGCTCAAGGCCGACGCGCTGTACATGGATCGGTACCCGCTGGTCTCCGCGCTCTCACGGCCCACGATCGTCAAGCACCTGGTCACCGCGGCCAAGCAGCACAGCGCCAGCATCGTCGGCCACGGCTGCACCGGCAAGGGCAACGACCAGGTCCGCTTCGAGGTCGGCATCACCAACCTGGCCCCGGAGCTCACCTGCATCGCGCCCGTGCGCGACCTGGCGATGACCCGGGACAAGGCCATCGAGTTCGCCGAGGCCCGCAACCTGCCCATCGACGTGACGAAGAAGTCGCCGTACTCCATCGACCAGAACGTGTGGGGTCGGGCGGTGGAGACCGGCTTCCTGGAGGACATCTGGAACGGCCCGATCGAGGACGTCTACTCCTACACCCAGGACCCGAGCGTCCCGCGCCCGATGGACGAGGTGACGATCACCTTCAGGGCCGGCGTCCCGGTCGCCATCGACGGCACGCCGGTGACGGTCCTCGAGGCGATCCAGCAGCTCAACGCCAGGGCGGGCGCACATGGAGTGGGTCGTCTCGACATGGTCGAGGACCGACTGGTGGGGATCAAGAGCCGGGAGGTCTACGAGGCCCCGGGCGCTCTGGCGCTGATCACGGCGCACCAGGAGCTCGTGAACGTCACGGTTGAGCGCGACCTCGCCCGGTTCGGCCGCGGCGTCAGCCAGCGCTGGACCGAGCTGGTCTACGACGGCCTGTGGTTCTCGCCGCTCCGGCGGGCATTGAGCTCCTTCCTCGACGAGCTCAACGAGTGCGTCTCCGGCGAGGTCCGGATGACGCTGCACGGCGGCCGGGCCGTCGTGACCGGACGCCGCTCGGAGGAGTCGCTGTACGACTTCGAGATGGCGACCTATGACACCGGTGACACGTTCGACCAGTCCCTGGCCAAGGGCTTCATCGAGCTGTGGGGCCTGCCGAGCAAGATGGCAGCCGCTCGCGACCTGCGGGCCGGCCGGAGCCTCGGGTGACATCGGAGCCCGGCAGCGGCTCGTCACAGTCGGGTCCGGCCTCGCCTCATGACCAGGGCGAGGGCGCCGGCGAGCCCACGCGCCTGTGGGGTGGACGTTTCGCGGGAGGTCCCTCGCCGCAGATGGCCGCGCTGAGCCTGTCGGTCCATTTCGACTGGCGCCTGGCGCCCTACGACCTGCTCCAGACGCGGGCCCACGCGGGCGTGCTGCTTCGGGCGGGACTGCTCACCGAGTCCGAGCATGCCCAGGTCGCCTCCGCGCTGGACGAGCTGGGCAGGAAGGTCGATGACGGCACGTTCGTGCCCTCTGCGCAGGACGAGGACGTCCACACCGCGATCGAACGGGGGCTCCTTGTCCTCCTCGGTCCCACGGGAGGCAAGCTCCGGGCCGGTCGCAGCCGCAACGATCAGGTGGCCACGGACTTCCGGATGTACCTGCGCGACCACGCCCGGAAGGTCGCGGCCGCCCTCGTCGAGCTCGTGGAGGCGATCCTGGCTCAGGCGAACGCGCACGTGGACTCGGTGGCCCCGGGCTTCACGCACCTGCAGCATGCCCAGCCGGTGTCCTTCGGACACGAGCTGGCCAAGCATGCCCACGCCTTCGGTCGGGACCTGGACCGACTGGCTGACTGGGACCGGCGGGCCGCCCTCTCGCCGATGGGCGCCGGGGCGCTGGCCGGCTCCGCGCTGGCCCTCGACCCCGAGGCCGTCGCGCTCGAGCTCGGTTTCGACGCCGCGATCCCCAACTCGATCGACGCGGTCAGCGATCGCGACTTCGTGGCCGAGTTCCTGTTCGTCGCCGCCCTGGTGGGAGTGCACCTGTCGCGACTGGGGGAGGAGACCTGCCTCTGGGCCTCCCGCGAGTTCGCGTGGGCGCGGCTGGACGACGCCTGGTCCACAGGGTCCTCGATCATGCCCCAGAAGAAGAACCCCGACATCGCAGAGCTCGCCCGCGGCAAGTCCGGCCGGCTCATCGGGCACCTCACAGCGGTGCTCGCGACCCTCAAGGGCCTGCCGTTCGCGTACAACCGCGACCTCCAGGAGGACAAGGAGCCCGTCTTCGACGCGGTGGAGACCCTCCTGCTGATCCTGCCGGCCATGGCCGGCTGCGTGGCCACGCTGCGCTTCGACACCGACCGGATGGCCGCGGCGGCGCCGGAGGGGTTCGCCCTGGCCACCGAGATCGCCGAGTGGCTGGTCGGGCGGTCGGTCCCGTTCCGCGATGCCCACGAGATATCCGGAGCCTGCGTCCGGGTCGCCGAGGCTGCCGGTATCGAGCTCTGGCAGCTCGACGACGGGCAGCTGTCCTCGATCTCGCCGCACCTGACCCCGGATGTCCGGGAACGTCTCAGCGCACCGGCCGCCGTGGCCGCACGGTCGCGCTTGGGTGGCACCGCCCCGGTCCGCGTCCGCGAGCAGCTGGCCGACCTGGCTGGGCGTGCGGCGACTTGGTCGCGCTGGGCGCAGGAAGACCCACTGAGGCCAGCCCGCCCGGCCTGACCCCCACCCCGCGGGCAGCTCCGGGAGCACTCCCCCCCCGCGGCCGGTCCCGATCGGGTCGACATACGGGCCGCCGGGCTTCTGGAGCGCCCAGCAGGGGTGCCGGGTGGCGAGGGCTTGCGTCGCACGCGTGGGGAACCCCACAGCGTGTGGGGGAGAATCCGGGCGTGAGCATCACATCCACGCCCACGCCAACCTCCGGCGACGCCATCCTCGACGATCTGGGCTGGCGCGGCCTCCTGGCGCACAGCACGGACCTCGGCGCCCTTCGCGCCGAGCTTCGATCGGGACCCATGACGCTCTACTGCGGCTTCGACCCGACCGCGCCGAGCCTGCACGTCGGGCACCTCGCGCAGTGCTTGACCCTGCGACGGTTCCAGGTGCACGGGCACCTCCCGCTGGCCCTGGTGGGGGGAGCGACAGGGATGATCGGCGACCCGAAGCCCACGAGCGAGCGGACGCTCAACAGCGCCGACGTCGTCGCGGAGTGGTCCGGCCGCCTGCGTGGGCAGCTGGAGCACTTCCTCGACTTCGAGGGCTCCTACGCCGCGCGAATGGTGAACAACCACGACTGGACCGCGCCGATGTCGGTGATCGACTTCCTGCGCGACATCGGCAAGCACTTCAGCGTGAACCGAATGCTCGACCGGGAAGCGGTTGCCAGGCGACTGGCTGATCAGGGGATCTCGTTCACCGAGTTCAGCTACGTCCTGCTGCAGTCCATGGACTACCTCGAGCTGTACCGCCGCCACGGTTGCCGCCTGCAGACCGGCGGTTCCGACCAGTTCGGAAACATCGTCTCGGGCGTCGACCTCATCCGCCGCGTCGAGGCAGTGGCCGTCCACGCGCTGACCACGCCGCTCATGCTCAAGGCCGACGGGACGAAGTTCGGAAAGACCGAGGGCGGCACTGTCTGGCTGGACCCCGAGCTGACGAGCCCTTACGCCTTCTACCAGTTCTGGCTCAACAGCGATGACCGGGACATGCCGTCCTTCCTGAGGATCTTCTCCCAGCGCCCCCACGAGGCACTGGTCGCCCTGGACGAGGAGCTCGAGACCCGGCCAGCGGCGCGTGTCGCGCAGCGGGAGCTGGCAGCAGAGCTCACGGCGCTCGTCCACGGCCGGGCGGCCCTCGACTCGGTGAGGGCGGCGTCGCTGGCCCTCTTCGGCTCGGGGGACCTGCGGGACGTCGCCTCAGCCACCCTGGATGCGGCGCTACGGGAGACGCGACACGCGGAGCTGGAGCTCGCCCCCGGCCAGAGCGCCAGCGTGGTGGACGTGCTGGTCGCCTCCGGCCTGGCGGCGTCCCGAGGCGCGGCCCGCCGCACGATCGCCGAAGGAGCGGCGTCGGTGAACAACCTGCGCATCACAGACGACGATGCCGCGTTCGGAGCTGGGGACTGCCTCACAGGCGGCTGGCTCGTCGTGCGCCGGGGGCGGCGCAGCGTCGCCGGCGTGCGCCTGCTGTTCGGCTGAGGACGCCAGGCCAGAACGACGAAACAACCGATGACGTGGGCGTTTCCGCCGTGGGTCGACCCCGACTTGACCAGCGCCGGCGCCGGCGCGTAAGGTTCCACCTGCCGCCCGAGAGGGAGGAACGAACGGCCAGTGAGTCCCCAAGGGCAGGCCGGTCGGTCCCTGAGAGCGGACCAATCGCGAAGGCGGAGCCCCCAGGGGCTTGAGATCCGCGCGACCTGGACACAACAGACTAGCTGCCAGAGCAGGCCTCGCCGGGGGATTTGACCGGCAGCCCGCGAGCGGCTAAGTTAGTGGAGTTGCCCCGGAGCCGAAGCAAGAGCTGAGGCGAAGGTGCGCGATCGCTCCTTGAGAACTCAACAGCGTGCCGAAAGTCAATGCCAAAATTATCAACCCCGTCCGGGTGGGTCCGCCCACTCGACGGAAATTCCTTTGGTGACGACGACAAGCACAACAGCTTGACGTCTTGCCTGAGATCAACTGAGTTGACAAGTTTCCGCGCCGAGAGATCGGTGGCGGTAGCAAACTCGACGGAGAGTTTGATCCTGGCTCAGGACGAACGCTGGCGGCGTGCTTAACACATG
>CAZWXF010000053.1:0-19869 GCA_964638055.1 uncultured Bifidobacteriaceae bacterium
GAGCCGACCATCTCGGGGATGTCCGTGGGCCGCACGAACGCGGGATTGCTGCGGATGCGGTCGAAGTCCTCGACGCCGGCGGCCTCGAAGGCCAGGCTCGCGAACTCCAGAAGCGAGTGGGACCGGCCCGTGGCCACGCAGTAGTCACCCGGACGGTCGGCCTGCAGGGCTGCGTGCATCGCTTCCACGTGGTCCCCGGCGAAGCCCCAGTCCCGACGGATGTCCAACCTGCCCAGCTCCAGGACCTCGCGCTTCCCCGCGGCGATCTCGACCGCCGCGCTGGTGATCTTCCGGGTGACGAAATGCGCCGGACGCAGCGCGCTCTCGTGGTTGAACAGGATGACCGACGAGACGAACATCCCGTGCGCCTCGCGGAAGTTCGCCGCGCTGAAGTGGGCGAACGCCTTGGCCACGGCGTACGGGTTGGTCGGGCGAACCGGATGGCCCTCGTCCTGTGGCAGGCTCACGGGTGTGCCGAAGATCTCGGCCGACGACGCCTGGCAGACTCGCGGCGAGTACCCGTCCGCAGCCCGCAGCTCAACCAGCATCTCCAGCAGGGCCAGCACGGCGATCCCGTTGACCTGAGACACCTCAAGCGGCCTGTCCCAGGATGCGGAGACAGAGCTGATGGCTGCCAGGTTGTAGATCTCGTCTGGCCGCTCTGCCTCCAGCAGCGCTCGCATCTGCGCCGCATCTGTCAGGTCGACCCGGCGCATGTGGACACCGGCAAGGTACGCCGCCTCGAACTGCGAGCGCGCCCCTGCTGGCGTGCTGGTGCCGATGACCCGATAGCCGGCGCGCAGCAGGTGCCGGGAGAGGTAGGCGCCGTCCTGCCCGACGACACCGGTGACCAGCGCGGTCCTCACGCCTGCAGCAGTGCGAGGTCCGCGTCGACCATGAGCCGAGCCAGCTCGGGGGTCAACGTCTGCGCCTTCCACCCGAGTCGCTCGGCGGCGCGGGAGGCGTCGCCGACGAGGTCGTCGACCTCGGTCGGGCGCAGGTACCGCTCGTCGAAGCGCACGTGCTTCTCCCAGTCCAGCCCCGCGCGATCGAACGCGATCGTCAGGAAGTCGCGGATCGTGTACCGCGTCCCGGTCGCCACGACATAGTCATCAGGCTGGTCGGCCTGCAGCATCAGCCACATCGCCTCGACGTACTCCTTGGCGTAGCCCCAGTCGCGCGCGGCGTCGAGGTTCCCCATCCACAGCTCGTTCTGCCGCCCCGTCGCGATCCGCGCCACCGCCATCGTGATCTTGCGCGTGACGAAGGTCTCGCCTCGGCGGGGGGACTCGTGGTTGAACAGGATGCCGTTGCACGCGAAGAGCCCGTATCCCTCGCGGTAGTTGCGGGTCATCCAGTGGGCGTAGAGCTTGGCCGCGCCGTAGGGCGACCGCGGATGGAAGGCCGCGCTCTCGTTCTGTGGCGGGGGGGTGCTGCCGAACATCTCGGAGGTGCCCGCCTGGTAGTACCGCGCATCGACCCTGCTGATCCGCAGCGCCTCCAGCAGTCGCGTGGCGCCCAGGCCGGTCACGTCACCGGTGAACTCGGGCTCGTCGAAGCTGACCCGCACATGCGACTGGGCGGCCAGGTTGTAGATCTCGTCGGGCTGGATCCGGTCGAGCAGCGTCACCAGTCGCGAGCCGTCGGTCAGGTCCCCGTGATGCAGGAACAGGCGAGCATCGCGGTCGTGCCAGTCAGTGAGCAGGTGGTCGATCCGGCTCGTGTTGAAGGTCGACGTACGACGACGGATGCCGTGGACCTCGTAGCCCTTCGACAGCAGCAGCTCGGCCAGGTACGACCCGTCCTGACCAGTGATCCCGGTGATCAGTGCCTTCTTCATGCGGCGCGGTGCCTCCCTGTCTCCGGTCTTGGAGGGTACCCGGTGCATCGGTGCCCCGCGGGGAGGCTTCCCATCGAGCACCGCCCTTGCTTCGCCGCCGAGCCGCGCCGGTCGGGCCCGCGCCGGACGAGCCAGTCGAGACCAAGCGGCGCCGGTCGAGCCCGTCGAGACCAGAGCCCGTCGAGACCTCAACCCTCTGCGCAGCAGCAGCGATCCCGGGCGCGGGCCGGCTCCCGCCCGCCAGCGATGCAGAGGCGGCGGGCAAGAGCCGCCGGAAGGCGACGAGTCGCGGCGCATCACCCTGGCGGCTCCGCATGCCGGGGAGGCGCCCGTCGCCGCATATCCTCAGACAACAGAAGGCCCGCAGAGCATCGAGGACTGCCGTGAAGCTGATCATCCAGATTCCGTGCTTGAACGAGGCCGAGCAGCTGCCGGCGATGATCTCGCAGCTCCCGCGCGAGGTGCCCGGCTTCGATGTCGTGGAATGGCTGGTCATCGACGACGGCTCCTCGGACGGCACCACCCAGGTCGCACGGGAGTGCGGTGTCGATCACGTGATCGGCTTCCCGAAGAACCGCGGGCTGGCCGCGGCCTTCTCGTTCGGCATCGAGGAGGCCCTGCGGCGCGGCGCCGACGTGATCGTGAACACCGACGCCGACAACCAGTACGACTCGTCGTCGATCCCCGACCTGGTGGCGCCCATCCTCGCGGGGGAGGCCGACATCGTCGTCGGGGACAGGCAGACCGCACAGGTCGCGGAGTTCGGGCCGGTCAAGCGAACACTGCAGTCCGCGGGCACGCGCGTGGTCCGCTCCCTCTCCGGACTTGCCGTTGCTGACGCCACGAGCGGCTTCCGTGCCTACTCCCGGGGCGCTGCCCTGAGCCTGGTCATCACGACGCCCTACACCTACACGCTGGAATCGCTGATCCAGGCCGGCAACAACCGCCTCGCCCTGGCCAACGTGCCGGTGAAGCGCAACGAGTCGGTGCGGCCCAGCCGCCTCTTCGGAACCATGGGCTCCTACGTACGACGAAACGCCCTGGCACTGTTCCGCATCCTGTCGTACTACTCGCCCCTGAGGTTCTTCTGGACTGTGTCCGTGGTACTGCTGCTCGGTGCCGCGCTGGCCTGGCTGCCGTTCACGATCGACTTCATCGTCCATCGCGGAACGGACGGCCACATGCAGTCCATCATCCTCGGAGCGGTCCTGGCCATCTCCGGCGTCCAGATGTTCGCGCTGGGGATCGTCGCCGACCAGATCGCGAGCCTGCGCTCGATCGGCATCCGCAACCTCCGGGAGACGCGCGAGATGCACTACGGGACCATGGTGGCCGAGCCGGCGAAGGCGTGGCGGAGAAGCCACAGGTCCGCCACTGAACCCGAGCCGTCCCACGTGGAACGGCCCCGTCCGGAGGCCCGGACGGCCGAGCGCGCGTAGCCCGGAGCCCGTGGCCCAGCGGGTCCGCCGCAGGCGCGGGAACCCCGGCCCCCCAGCCCTTCCGGTGGAGTCGGGCCCCACCACGGGAACTCCGGTCTCGACGGGCTCGACTGGCGCGATGGTCTCGACGGGACCACCATTACCGGCTCGTCACCCGGTGACGACCACGGCCCCGTGCCGCCGCTCAAGGAGCAGCGCCCGGGCCATTCCGACAGCCAGTAGGGCCCACCCCAGGATCAGTGCCGCAACAGCGCCCCACCCCAGCGGGCTCCAGGCGGCGATGCTGTGCATCCGACCCGTGAGCCCGGCCCCACCCCAGAAGGAACCGAGCATCAGGCTCATCGACATCGCGAACCCGATCCCGATGAGGCACGTCTGACCCCGACGCACCCAGCGCGCCGGCACGTGGCCCGCCGCCGCGCCGACCCCCAGCGCCAGGGACACGACGACCGGGAAGACGTAGCGACCCTGCTGCGCGGCGTGCACCCCGGTGGCCAGGTAGACCTGGTAGGCCGCCCAGGCGTACATGACCCCGATGATCCCGATGGGAATCATCATCGTTCGCACATGCCTGGCCCGCGGCCTCATGATCGCCACGGCCAGCGCGACCAGGACGAGCAGGCTCATCGCGACCATCCACCAGCTGGGAAGTGCGAGCCAGAGGTAGCCGAACCGTCCCCAGAAGGACCGGACGGTGTGTATGACGATCTCGAGCACGAACGATCCCGGGTCCGGCACGAAGCCTGGGTCCGCTGGCGGGGTGGACGACACCGTCGGATAGATCTGGCCATGCACCACGAGGTTGCGAAGGTACGTCCAGCTCGCCAGCGCCATGCTCCCGCCCAGGACGAGGGGCTGCCCCCACCTGCGTGGACCCCGCTGGAGTGCGATCAGGCACGTCAGTGCCAGGAAGGGGACGAGCATCAGGCCGAAGACCTTCGACTGGATGGCAAGCGCCGCGGCTGCGGCGGCACCCAGCGTCGTCGGCCACGACAGGCCACGGGCGAGCATCGTGGACGCACACAGCAGCGCGACGCTCGATGCGGCGGTGACCAGGTTGTCGTTGTTGACCGACGTGCCGATGTGCGCCAGCTGCGGCATGCACAGGGGGACCATGGCCGCGGCGATGCCGGCATGTCGCTCCAACCCGAGGTTGTGAGCCGATCGCCAGATGATCCAGGGCAGGGGGACCAGCATGAGCATGCTGATCAGGCGCATGAGCAGGACGTCGAGGTCGAACTGCCAGAAGCCGGTGGGCAGCCAAGCGGTCACAAGCATGCGCAGGCCTCCCTCGACCGCGTAGTACGCGGGGGGGTGGGCCGCCAGCTGGTTGGGCACGGCCGTGTCACCGGGGCCGGCGAGGTCTGCGAAGTTGGGCAGGGGCCGGGTGGGCGCGTCAGCGGCGGTGAACGGCGGGGGTGTCGAGGAGTCGCGCATCACCGCCGCGCTGGCGCCGACCTGGACGCTGATCCTGTTCTGGTCGTAGTCCTGGAAGCCCGCCCGAGAGGTGTCCAGCACCCGGTCGACATGGGCCAGCTCATCGGGAGCCTGGTAGGTGGGCCTGGCCACCATGAAGGCCAGGAGCATCCCCGTCCAGGCGATCGTGATCCAGCCGATGGCACCGAGCCGACGCGCTGTCATGAGCTCGAGGTCTCCTCGGCCAGGGTTCCGGACCGAGCCTGGGGACGAGGCGCGACAGCCCAGGCGATCGCGGCGATGCCGAAGTCGCACACCGTGTGGACGACCCGGATGAGGAGGGCCGTGGCCGCCGCCACGGGCAGGCCGAGCGTCGGGCTGAGCAGGGCCAGGAGCGTGGCTTCGCGGGCCCCCACACCGGCGGGAGCGATGATCACGACCACGCCCACGATGTACGCCAGGGCGAAGGCGCCGACCAGCGACACCACCGCGTGGGCCTCGCCGGCGGGGGCCAGGGCTCCGGGGGGGACGACCAGGGCCAGGGCCGCCCCATAGAGGACCCAGACGACGCCCATCAGCAGCCACAGGAGCAGGGCGGTGCGCCAGCGCATGCGCAGCTCGCCGGCCCCGGCGAGCAGGCCGCCGAGCCAGGACAGCACGGGCGGCGTCATCGCCGCCAGGGCGGCCACGGCGAGCGCGACCCGCGCCCACACGTCATCGAGCAGCGCCCAGGTCGAGCCCTCGCCGGCCAGCCCCGCCATGGGGACCGCCGTCGTCAGATGCACCCAGAGGAACAGCAGCCCGACAGCCACTGTCGTGCGCGGCGGGACGCCGAGCCGGCGGGCCATGTCAGCCTGAGCGCCGATGGCCCAGACCGAGCCCGGGATGTACTTGCCCAGCTGGCCGACGAAGAAGATCGCAGACTCGTCCCTGACCGGGCCGCGGTGACCGAAAGACGCGAGCAGCGTCCGCCAGACCACGCTCGTGCCTGCCAGCCCGACGACCACGAGCACGCACGCCACCGCCACACGCGCAGGATCCGAGGCCTTGGCCGAGTCGACGATCTCAGGCCAGTGCGAGCGAAGGCCCCACCACCCGAAGCCGATCGCCGCTATGAGGAAGAGGGCGCGCGCGATGTCGATGATCGTGACGCGTGAGCGGACGTTCTGCGGAGGAGCCCCCGGCTCCCGTTCAGGCATCCCGGCGCGCGTGTCGCAGCAGGGCGGTCCTGGTGGGGTACGGCAGTCCCGGGGTCAGCCCGGAGGTCCAGGTGACCTCGACGTCCGCGCCGGCAGCCGCGATCGCCCGGCGGTACCGGCGCCGCTCGACGTTGTCGAACACCAGCAGGCCATCCTCGACGAGGTGCGGGAGAGCCACCTGCAGGCAGGCCTCGCGCGCCCTGCCGTCGATGACGATGACGTCGAAGTCCCCGCCGACCTTCTCGATCACGTTGACGTAGTCGTGGAAGTCGAGGCCCTCGTGGCCCGGCTTCGCCGACCGGGCCTCACCCGGCAGCCCACGAGCCGCGACGGCTGGCATCGCCACCAGCTCGACTGCGGGGTTCTCACCGATCAGCCCCTCCACGATCTGCGCCCACGCCGTGTCGTGCTCGACGGCGACGACACTCTCGGCGCGCCGGGACAGCCAGACCGTGGACGCCCCGGATCCCCATTCGAAGACTCGCGCCCGCCGCCGCCCCGCCAGGAACGCGTCGACACGGGCAGAGGAGTCGAAGGTCCACCAGGGAACGTCCAGCGCGACGAGCTCGGCCGCATCGTGGATCGAGAGCAGAGAACGCGCCCAGGTCCCGGTCTGGGACCGCTGCGCCCAACGATCCAGGGCTGAGAGTGCCCCGACGCGGCTCATGCCCGAACGGACGGTCCGGGCACCCGCCACATAGCCGGACTTCAGGGACACGGATGGGGCCTCACTCGGTCTGGGCGCGGGACGGACTGTCCCCGATGCTAGACCAGCCCCATCGCCGCCGTGGTCAGGCCGTCCGCGCCCCGCCGCCGCAGCGCCTCGCAGCCCAGGGCGGGCAGGTGCTCCCCCGGGTGAGCCGCGTTCCCCACCCTCGCTGGCCCGGGGCCGACCCGGGGCCAGCGGGCGGATCCGGTACCGTGACAGGCCGCGGCGCGCCCCGTCGTCCTCGTGCGCCCATCCCCCGTCCCCGGCCGCGCGGTGAACTACCGTACGACCCCAGAGGCCGAGCAGACGGGAAGGGCGGCAGCAGGCGATGCAGCGACGAAACCGCGACCGCATCCTGCGGGGGCTCCGGAACCCACGGCGCTCGTTCGATCGCCTCCTGGTCAGGTGGGCCACCCAGCGGTCGGGCGAGCTCATCGCTGCGAATCTGCGCGCGACGGCATCGATGGAGCGCCGCCTGGGATGGGTCGCCGACGAGCTCTTCGACGAGGACTGGTACCTGTCGACCTACCCGGCCGCGAGGGACTCGGGCCTGGCTCCCATCGATCACTACCGGGAGCACGGGTGGCGGGCGGGCTACGACCCCCACCCGGACTTCGACACCGACTGGTACCTCGATCGATACCCGGACGCGGCAGCCGCCGGCATCGAGCCCCGAGCGCATTTCCTGCTCACGTCCGGGCTCGAGTCGCACGACCCCAACCCCCTCTTCAGCACCGAGTGGTACCTGACGACCTATCCGGACGTGGTGGAGACAGGCCTCAACCCGCTCCTGCACTACCTGCACCACGGTCGCTCAGAGGGCAGACCCCCCCGCCCCATCGACAGGTGGCTGGCCCGGGAGCCGTCCGTCGCCCCCGATCGGACCTGGCCCGAGCCCCCGGTGACCATCGTGATCCCGGTCCATGGGCAATGGGCGTACACCGAACGGTGCTTGCGTGCCCTGGCGGCCAGCGAGGCCCGGGACCTCGCTCGCACGATCGTGATCGACGATCGGAGTCCCGATGACTCCCTGCGCCATCTGAAGCGATTCCCGTGGGTGGAGGTCATCGCCCTTCCCGAGAACCTCGGCTACACGCGGGCGGTCAACCGGGCTGCCCGCGACGTCGACACGCCCTTCCTGCTGCTGCTCAACAACGACACGGAGCCACAGCCCGGATTCCTGCACGCGATGCTCGATCGAATGGCCCGCGAACCGTCCGTCGGACTGGTCGGCTCGCGGTTGGTGTATCCGGACGGGAGCCTCCAGGAGGCCGGATCGATCATCTGGTCGGACGCCTCGGGGTACAACTACGGCCGGGAGCAGCGCGCTGACGCCCATCCCTACACGTTCAGCCGGGATGTCGACTACTGCTCGGCGGCTGCCGTCCTGGTCCGCACGCCCCTGTGGCATCAGCTCGGCGGATACGACGAGCGGTACTCCCCCGCCTATTACGAGGACGCCGACCTCGCCTTCGCCCTCCGGCAGATCGGCGCTCGCGTCGTCTACGAGCCCAGCGCCGTCGTGGTCCACCACGAGGGCCGGTCCCACGGCACCGACACCTCGCAGGGGCTCAAACGCCACCAGCTGGTCAACCAGCAGGTGTTCCAGAAGAAGTGGGAGCACGTCCTGCTGAACCACGCACGGTTCGGGGAGTTCCCCCAGGCCGTCTGCTCGGTCCACGGGAGGCCCCGGATCATCCTGGTCGTCAGCGAGCACCTCATCGATCCGGACAGGGATGCGGGCTCAGTGCGGATGTGCGAGATCTTCGGGATCTGGAGGACTCAGGGCATGCGCGTCGCCGTCCTCACCCCAGGCCATGACCCCCAGTCCCCGGCAGCCCTCTCCCTGCGCCGCTCCGGGGTCGAGTTCATCACCACCGGCGAGGAGGCCTCGGCATTCCTCACGACCAACCGCGACTGGGTCGCCGCCGTCTGGTACAGCCATGCCTCGACGGCATTCCGGTGGGGTCCCCGGATCCGCCAGGCCGTGGGCCCGATCCCCGAGGTCCTGGACACTGTCGACCTGCACCACCTGCGGGAGGCGGCCCAGGCCCAGCTCCACGGCAGCACGCTGGGGGCCCTGCGGGCGCGGTCATCCAAGATGCAGGAGTTCTGGGCGATGGAGAACACGACGGCGACGGTCGTCGTCTCCGAGACCGAGTACGACTACATCCGGCGGACGGCGCCAGGGGTCCCGGTCCACCGGGTCAGCATCATCCATCGTCCACAGCCCGACGGCCCGCCGTTCCAGGAGCGTGCGGGCCTGCTCTTCGTCGGCTCCTTCCCGCATCCGCCGAACCTGGACGGGGTCTCCTGGTTCCTGGACGAGGTCTGGCCCCTGCTCCCCCCGGGGATCCGAGCCGACGGTCTCGATGTCGTGGGCGGACCCAGGCCGGCCGAGATCGAGGCTCGCCGCGAGGAGGGAGTGCGGGTTCACGGCTGGGTGCCCGAGCTCGGACCATTCCTCGGCGGAGCCCGCCTGTCGATCGCCCCGCTGCGCTACGGGGGAGGCGTGAAGGGGAAGGTCGGCGAGGCGTGGGCCTGCGGCCTGCCTGTCATCGGCACCTCAGTGGCCTTCGACGGCATGGCAGCTCCCGGCGAGTACCCGAGGGCAGACACTCCAGAAGGACTGGCAGCCCTGATCTGCGCTCACTACGGCGACCAGCAGGCGTGGCACGAGCTGCGCAGGCTCGGGCGCGTCCAGGTGGAACGCCACTTCTCGCCGGAGGCGGCCGCCCAGGTCCTGGCTGACCTCCAGCGGATGCTGGACAAGGGGCGCGTCATCCAGGCGGACTGGCGCGACCGGGCGGAGGGGCGCATCCGGCCCTGGGACCTCCCGGACTGGCCACCATCGGATGGGAACGCTGTTGCTGCCAGACGCGCGGCGAGGGCCCCGGGCCCGCTGTCCATGCGGTCTCGGCTCCTGACCGGGCGCCGGCTGGGCTCGTCCTGAGGGCCCAGCCTCACGGGCACTCCTTCAACGAGACGATCCGGTACATCGTGGCGTAGTTCCCGAACGTGCGGTCGAGCTCGAACTCGTACCCCGATAGCGCGGGTTCGGGCGAGGCGATCCCCCTGGCGTAGTAGTCCCAGACGACGACATCCTCGGGGCCCACCTCGCAGGGATCGACCGTGGAGAGGTTTCCCAGCCCGACTCCTGCCTCGAGGCTGACGACCGGGGCGGACCACCACCCGATGCCATAGGCGGTCGCGCCCTGCGACGCCTGGTTCACCCACTGTCCGGCGGCTTGGGCGTCGGCCAGGAAGTCTGCCTGGCCGGCCTCGATCAGGCGGAGGTTCCGCAGCGCGACCGGCATGGTGATGAGCCCTGCCGCCAGCAGGGCCGCCGCGAGGATCACTCCCGCAGGGTTCACGCCTGCCGGGCCCCCCGTACCGGTTCGATCCCGGACCCGGGCGACGGCGAGGGCGACCTCCAGCACGTACATGATCGCCAGCGCGACCAGCCCGATGACCAGCCTGCGCAGCCAGGCCTTCTCGGTCGGCGTGATGAAGAACCACCAGACGAGATACAGGCCCGCGTAGGTCGCGAGCCAGATGAGGAGGCGTCGGTGGGCAAGCGTGCTGGTGTTGGCTCGACGCATCGCTCCCGACGCGGCGAGTGCTGCCAGGCCGACGAAGGGCGCGAGGATCGCGCCGAGCAGCAGCCCGGCCGGCAGCCGGGTCTCGGCTGCCAGGAGCGACAGGTGCTTGCTGCCCGTCGGCAGTATCCCCACCTGCGGAACGGCGACCGAGCCCTTGGCTCCCGCCTGGTAGGCGATGTCCTTCGTCTGGCCATACCAGTAGGCGAGGTACTCGTGGATCCCTCCCAGGGATACGGCCCGGTACAGCTCGAACGCCATGACGGGCAGCGCAAGGCCGACCCCCACCGCCAGCACCGCACCGACGGCGGTCCTGCGTGAGCAACGACGGACAACCATCGCCACTGCGAGGGCGAGGATCGGCACGGAGACGATCGCGACGAACTTGATCGTCACCGCCGTCCCGACCAACAGGCCCGCGGCAAGGGGTGCCTGCCAGACCCGATCAGGCGCAGGGTCTGGGACGCGGGCCAGGAGGACCAGTGCACCGATCACCAGGGCGATCACCACGTACTCGCCCAGGCCGCCCATCGAGAGGCCTGCCACGTTCGGGATGACGAGGATCACGAAGGTCGGAGCCAGGATCTGCGCCCAGCGGAACGGGCTCAGGGCCACCGCCACCGCGACGGCCAGGCCCAGGAGGGCCAGGAGGTTCCCCAGCTGGAACATGAGCTGGGTCGAGCCGAAGATGCGGATGACCAGGGCCTCGAACAGCACGTAGTAGCCGCTCGTCTGGATCTCGGACGGGAACTTCACGACTTCCCCGTAGTCGCGCACGAAACCCCTCCCGGCGGCGATGTTCTGGGAGACCTGGAGGTTCATCGCGCCGTCGAAGTGCACTGGCCGGTTGAGGCCGGCGTGGAGCATGATCCCGACCGGCAGGAGCACGGCCAGGACCATCGCCCAGGCGAACCAGCTCCTGACCCAGCGGGCGGGCCCGCGCCTGGGCATCGTGGTGTCCGGTGCCGGATGCCCGTACTGGGTGGGTGCCCCGGTCATGTCGTCCCCCTTGGATGCGGTGGCGTCCCGTGTTGTGCGAACGACCTCGCGACCCGAGCTGGGTCGTCTGCGGGAGTCGACGTCCTCACCGTACAAGAGGCGCAGCGAACCCGAGCCACGGCACCTCGCCCGGCGCCCGGAGAGTGATGGCCGCTGAACCGGTGGCTCCTGGGGCTCGACTCAATCCCCGGTCCGCCTGAGCATGCGCACACGCACGGCCACAGAGACCAGGCCGAGGACGACCACGCCCAACCAGAAGAGAGCGGACGCCGGACCGATGTAGGGCGTCCGGTACACGAAGTCGACCGACGTCGCACCGGAGGGAATCTGGGCGCTCAGGTAGAGATCCTCCTCCCCCGAGGCCACCTCGCTGTCGGCGCAGTCACCTTGTCGGCAGACCTCAGCCCACCAACCGGGATAGGACAGCTCATTGGTCACGAGTCTTCCCTCGGTCCCAGGTGGGACATCGACGTGGATCCGATCCGGGCTCCAGCTCGTCACGACCATGCCGGGGACGGTGCACCCGCCTTCCAGTGCGCACGTCCCCGAGCCAGCCCCCACAGGCGAGGCGGCCGGCAGCAGCCACACCGTCGAAGGCTTTCGGAGGAGCGCCATGTCGTCGACCCCCGTGGGGCTCGTGGCCAGGGCGGTGAGGTTCCAGTACTGCGTCGACTTGCTCGTGTACCCACCGAGCGTCGGCAGCCGCGAGTAGTCCGCGCCATTCCAGCCCTGGGAGGCCATGATCGGCTCGGTCGTCGGGAATGACGGGCCGCTTCGGGCCGGTCGCTGAGGGAGGATCGCCGGTTCCCGCTGCTCGATGAGGTCGGCTGCTGTGGTCCCCCACGTCGAGAGCTCCGCCTTCACTCGGGGCACGCTCCAGACGAAGAGACAGCTGTTGGCCCACCAGCCACCGACGACGAACACCGTCACCAGGGCGAGCCCGGCAATGGCGGTGGCGCTCGGTCCCGACTGCCACCTTTCCCGAGCGGGGAGGCGTGCGATGAGGATCGTCCCCAGGAGTGCCGCGGAGGAAAGCGCCACCCAGGTCAACCCGAGCGCCACGTCCGCTCTGGGCAGGCCGGCATTCAGTCCGCACAGGCATAGGACCACGGTCGTGCCGACAGCCAGTGACGCACGGGTGAGCCACCACGCTTTGGAGCGCTCACGACGCTCCACGATGCTCTGGATTCCCGCAGCACCGAGCAGGACGGTGCCCAGGATGATCCCGATCTTGAAGTCCATGGTCCGGAACCTGCTGACCTGCAGCAGCGGCAATGCCTCCTGCATCCGCTCCAGGCCCGGGATGGGGAAGCCCAGCAGCACTCCGATGCAGATGAGAAGGACGCAGTGCTGAACCAGACGGCGGTGACCGTGGACGAAGAAGGCCGCCATCACGAGCAGGGGGACGACGAAGAGCGTCCTCATCGTGATGTCGTTCGGCAACGAGTCGCTCGTGAAGGGGAAGAACACGGTTGCCAGCAGGTCGCGGTTGACGACGATCTCGTTGCCCGGCGCGTAAACGGTTCCGCTGGCAAGCAGGTAGGGCAACCACTTGGGCATGGCCAGAAGGCATCCCACACCGATCGTGGTGGCAGCCCACGCGAGGTACGACCGCCGTTCACCACGCAGGCGCCACAGTGCCAACGACGCCCAACCGCCGCACAGATAGACCGCTGCCGCGATGCTGCCGGGGTATGCGCCGACGAAGAACTGGAACCACAGCAGGCAGGCAAGGGCCACGCGCCACACCGAGCCCAGCCAGGATGCCGACAACGCCAGCAGCAGCCAGGGGATCATCCCCCAGGCACGAACGATGTCGACGTGCTGCGCGTTGGAGAAGAACCCTGCTGTGAACAGGTAGCCGACCGCTGCCACCAAGGAGATCGAGCGGCTCAGACCCAGGTGGCGCGCCAGCAGATTCACTCCCACGCAGCCGAACGCGATGGTGAGTGCCTGGACGACGGCAGCGACGTGCGGCGTGTAGCTCGCCAGCAGGGCGGCGACACCCACGGGCAGGTACCAGCCGCTCGACTGCACGGCCATGAATGCGGGGGAGCCACCTGCGACGTACGGCAGGAACGTGGGCGGATGGAGGAACCCGCCGAGCTGCCACCAGCTGTGGGCACCTGTCAGGTACGTGCCGTAGAAGTCCCACGTGGGGGTCGTGCTCCCGGTCAGGTAGCCGTGGAACACCACCAGAGCGCCGAGCGCCGCCAGGGTGACGACTGCGCCTTCCCGGAGCTGTCCGGTGAGTCGTCGGGATGACTCCTGGGTCGACCCCGACTGTTTGACCCAGCGAGCACGCGGCCGGGGTCGTGCAGGCGCGCTTCCGCCGGGCCGTGCAGCATCCATGGTCACCCCCATTCCTGGGACCAGCTCAAGTGCCCGCTGACTGTGCCCCGGATCATAGGGCGCGCCGGATCCCGGGAGATCGAGCGACGATCGAGACGCCGGCCTCTCCGACGTCGAGGTCCCGCCTGCATGACCATCGTGATCTCACGGACGGCCCCTACGCGGCTATCGGCAGGGTCTGCATGGCCGACACTGCCCAGGGCGTCGGCCGCGCGAGCCTCGTCCTGGGTCGGCCAAGTCCGACGCCCTGGCCCCCGCGCTCATCTCCACCGCGATCCACCGAGGTCCCCACGCCCGGTCGGAAACTGCCACGAAATCCGCGTTCTCGCGACCATCTGGTCGGCGGACGAGCGACTTGCGCTCGGAATCCACGCTTGGGCGGCCTGCAGGACCTCCTAACCGTGGATACCGAGCGCACATGCGGAATCTGGCCCCGTGACGTGTACCAAAAGGGGGATTTCGGGGCAGACCCGTGACGCAGCTCAGCGCTCGCCTCTCAAGTCCGGGTCGGGAGACCTCCCCGCCGTCCGCCGGCACACTTTGGGCACTGGAGTTGCTGACCAGGTCTGCCAGAGTGTCCGCGGTGAAGCCGAGGCCGCGCACGTTGCAGCGGTATCGCGGCCTCGATCACGTCGTGGATCGCCTGCTGGGCCCCGGCGTTTGCGCGGCAGCCGCGCCGACTGCGCGCGCGATGGCCACCTCGCTCTCGGGCCGGAAGGAGATCACCGGGACAGGTAGGCCTGGAGCGGGTCGGCTTGGGCCAGGTCCGACGACTCAAACCCGCTGGCTCCACGCTCCACGCTCTCCAGCACCACGTAGTCGACGTCGGGCAGCCAGTCGAGGCGAAGATCGATCCGATGACCTCCTCCATCATGCCGTGGATGAACGAGTCCCTGATGACCAGCACCCTGGGTGGCATCCCCGGGACCGGGTTGGCCGATCGGTAGTGCTTGGGGGGAACGGCGGATCCGGAGTCAACCAGGATCGACTCCGGCATGAACTCGGGAAGCGGCCGCGGCCACGGGGCCCCCAGCGGCGAGACGATGCCGAGCAGCGCGTACAGATCCTCCTGGAACCTGATGGCCGTGCTGGTCTCCAGACGCGCGGCGAGCTTCGACCGCCACCGGGCCTGCGTCCTGCCGGGGGACCCGATGCCTCACCTGCTCAGAGCGATCGAGCGACGACCGGTGCTGCCGGGCGCGAAAAGCCAGTGCGCCCGCGACGCGCCGCCGCCATCCGGAGGCGGGCGCTCGGCCGGATGGGGCTGGATCAGCCGCCGACGACGCGCACCTGCCAGATGGTGAACGCGTTGAGCTCCACCGACCTGATCCGGAACGGGAGGTACTGCACGGCGATCTCGTCCCTGGACAGGACGTATGCCGCCTGCGTGGCGATCGACCGGTAGTGGTTGCGGTGGTCAAGGGCCTTGACGAGGTACATCTCCTCGACGAGTCCCTGCCTTCGAGCCGTGCGACGGCTCGACAGCCAGACTCCTGCCCTGTAGGCGAAGGACGGGTCGGTGGGGATCATCACGGTGATCACCGCCCCCGGGCGGGCGACGCGGCGGACCTCCTGGAAGACCCGCAGCGGGCTCTCGACGTGGTGCATGAGACACGTGACGATGACGCGATCGAAGGACGAGCCCGGCCAGGGCAGGTCCGAGGCATCGCACTGCGCCACGGAGATCCGGCTGTCTGCGAGCAGGCTGGCAGGGAGCTGGGGCGGATGCAGGTCGGACACGATGTAGCTGTCGAAGCCATGCCGCACATAGGGGACGTGCTCGCCACGGTTCCCACCGACCTCGAGAACTCGCGCGAAGTGCCGTTCGCGCCCGAACCGCCGCTCCATCGACCGATGGAGGAATCGCTCGAACCCCGAGCCGTTCGCGGAGGCGGTGACGGAGCTGTAGTGGTTCGCGTACCAGGTGCGGATGATCTCCTCGCGTTCCGGGTCCGCCACGCAGCAACTGTAATGCCGGGGCATCACGGCCCCGTGACCCACGCGACGAGCGCTCCCGTCCCCCACTCGGCCCGCGGACCGCTCGCCAAGAGTGGCTGGGCTGCAATCGGGGCACAGAGCCACGGCCACGCGGTCGCCGGTGGGAAGCCGAGGAGGACGTGGCTGCGGAGCCACTGGGGAGGTCGTGTCATGCTGGTTGCGCCGGCACGTACGTTACGCTCCCAGGCGCATCAGGAACGGAGGGATCGTGCAGCACGCTGTCGTCCTTGCCGGCGGGCTCGGTACGCGGCTCCGCCCGCACACCGTGGTCCTGCCCAAGCCCCTGATCCCGCTCGGCGGCGAGTCCATCCTCGAGCGGCTCCTGCGCTCCGTGGCAGCCTCCGGGATCACCCAGGTGACGATCAGCCTGGGCTACCTGGGGCATCTGGTCGAGGCCGTGATCGGGGACGGTTCCAGGTTCGGCCTGCAAGTGAGCTACACGCGCGAGGAGACCCCGCTGGGCACGGCCGGCGCCCTCGGGCTCATCCCCTTCGCCGTTGCAGAGGACGACTGCGTGCTCGTCGTCAACGGAGACACCCTCACATCGCTCGACCTGGCCGGCCTGTTCACCTGGTTCGAGGGTTCAGGGGCCGCTGCGGCGATGGTCTGCGTCCGCCGCGAGGTGACGATCGACTACGGAGTCGTCATCTCCGACGAGGCTGACCGCCTGGTGGAGATCCGGGAGAAGCCCACGACGACGAACACGATCAGCACTGGGATCAACATGTTCCGGGGCAGGGCGCTGTCCCGCCTGACCCCCGGTCCGCTGGACATGCCGGACTTCCTGATGTCGCTGGTCAGCTCGGGCGAGACCGTGGTGTGCAGGGTCGTCGACGACCTCTGGATGGACCTGGGACGCGTCGAGGATCTGGTGGCGGCCGAAGACCTCATCGCGCAGAACCGGCTATGACGACGGCGCCTCCCGTGATCCTGGTCGGCGCCAGTGGCTGGCTGGGCAGCCGACTGGCCGGAGCACTGCCCGGTCACACGCCCGTGTCGGCCCGAGCGGTGCTGGCGACCCGTGGCAGCAACGTCGCCCCCCTGCTGTCGGGCGCCGGGGTGATCGTCGTCAACGCCGCAGGCCTGAAGCGGGGAGATCCCGAGGCCCTTCGGCAGGCCAACGCCCGGCTGGTGGCGGTGCTCGTCGACGCCCTCGGATCAGGGGGCGGGCACCTCGTCCACATCGGCTCCGCCGCGGAGTACGGCCTGTCCCAGCCGGGGGGGCTGTGCGTGGAGTCGGCGGCGTGCTCCCCAGATTCCGAGTACGGCCGCTCCAAGCTCGAAGGGACCGAGATCGCCCTGAGCGCGGGCAGAGCGACGGTCCTGCGGGTGTTCAACATCTTGGCCTCACCTCCTCAGCCGGACAGCCCGCTGGCGGACATCGTCGGCCGAACGGCAGCGGGCATCGCCGAGCACCGTGACGTGGAGCTCTTGAGCGCCGGCACGGTCCGCGACTGGACGACCGTGGAGTTCGTCCGCGAGTCGGTCGCCTGCGCCGCCCAGCAACGTCCCCAAGGCGTGTTCAACGTCTGCTCCGGGCGGCCCGTGGTGATGGGGGATGCCGTGGAGAGGGTCCTGAGCTCCCGACGGGAGGGCATAAGGGTGCTCGACCTGGGTCGCTTCCCCGCGACGACCGTCATCGGGAGTCCGGATGCCTGGGCGACGGCGTCGGGCCTGCGTGCCGAGACCGACACCGACTCGCTCGCGCAGGTGATCGCGGGCAGCCTCCCGCCCGGTCGCGAGGCGGACGACGGAGGTGGGGACGGCTCGTGAGCCCGCAGCTGAACGACCTGGCAGCGCTCAGCGCCGTGATCACGGACCGCGACCGGTCCGTCTTCTCGTCGGCGATGGCGGCCGTCGACGACCGCTTCGCGGAGCTGTTCGGCGGCGCCACCGTCCTCGTCACGGGGGGAGGCGGGTTCATCGGTGGTCAGGCGATCCGCGTCGTCCTGCGCCACCGGCCCAAGCGGCTGGTCGTGGCCGACGTCAACGAGAACGCACTTGCGGAGCTCGTGCGCGACCTGCGCGTCGAGGGCTCCATCCCCGCGGAGACGCGCTTCGAGCCCCGCCTCCTGGACATCACCGGGCCCCTCGTCCGGCCGATGGCGGACCTGGATGGGCCCTTCGACGTCGCCATGGCGTTCGCGGCCGCCAAGCACGTGCGCAGCGAACGCGATCCGATCTCCGCGCTGCACATGGTCAATGTGAACATCAACGGCACCCGTCGTGTCGCCGACGCGGTCATGAGCCAGAACCCCGAGTGCAAGCTCTTCGTCGTCTCCACGGACAAGGCCGCCGACCCCTCGAGCATGATGGGCGCGAGCAAGCGGATCATGGAGATGCAGGTCCTCGGAGCCCATCCGGCCGCGACGACGACCCGGTTCGCCAACGTCGCGTTCTCGACCGGCTCCTTGCTGGAGAGCTGGCTGATCCGCCTGGAGCGCGGCCAGTTGTTGTCCGTACCCAGCGACACCCGCAGGTTCTTCGTGAGCCCCGCCGAGTCGGGCGAGCTGTGCGCCCTGGCCACCGCCGCACCTCCGGGCTCCATCGCGATCCCGGCCAAGGGGGCGGTGACGTCGCTGGACCTCCTCGACGCGCTTCGTCGCCTGATCGACTTCCGGGGCGAGCGACTCGTCGTGGTCGAGTCCCTCGAGGAGGCCGCCGCCGCCCATCGGGCACCCGGCTTGAGGGTGGCCCTCATGACTCCCCGCGATACGGCCGGGGAGAAGGCGGTCGAGATCTTCGTGGGTCGGGATGAGCAGGCCACTGGATGGCTCACCGGTGTCGACGTGGTGCGGTCCACCTCCGACCTGGAGGCCACCGGCGAGTTCTGTGGCTGGGTCGAGGAGTCACTTGCCGCGGGATCGGTCCCCAGCCTGGACGCGATCGCCGACCGATTGGCCAAGGCGCTGCCGACCTTCAAGCACGTCCGCAGTGAGCTCGGTCTCGACGACAGGGTATGACGAGCATGCTTGAGTTCCAGGTCGAGACGTCGCAGCGGACCACGAAGCGAACGCTGTGCGTCGTCGTCCCGCTGTACAACGAGGAGGAAGGCATCCTCGCCTTCCACGACGCGCTCACGGCGGTGCTCCGGGGCGTCGAGGAACGGTACGAGTGGACCGTCCTGTACGTGGTCGACCCGTCGCGCGACGACACCGCCTCGCGCGTCCGCGAGCTCGCCAGCCGCGACCCGCGGGTAGGTGGGATCTTCCTGCTCCGTCGAGCCGGCCACCAGATGTCGCTCATCGCGGGCATGCAGAGGAGTCACGCTGACGCCTGCATCACCATGGACGGGGATCTCCAGCACCCTCCCGAGATGATCCCGAGGATGCTCGAGATGTTCGAGGACGGCGCGGACGTCGTCCAGACCGTGCGGCTGCACACGGTGGGCCAGGGCCGGATCCGCCGAACCCTCTCGGTCTGGTTCTACCGAGTGATCAACCGGCTCTCGTCCGTGCCCATGGTCCAGGGAGGTGCTGACTTCAGGCTGATGTCGGCCCGAGTGGTGCGGATCCTCTGCGAGGGCATCGTGGAGAACGATCGGTTCATCCGGGGCCTGATCCCCTGGCTCGGCCTGCCGACGTCCGTCCTCGAGTTCACCGCGCCCGAGCGAGTGGCGGGGAAGAGCAGCTACACGATGGGTCGCAGCTTCTCCCTGGCCGCGTCCGGAATCGTCTCGTTCAGCAAGGTCCCCCTGCACTTCGGCATCGGGCTTGGACTCGTCGTCAGCGTCCTGGGTCTCCTTGGAGGCATCGGAGCGGTCGTGGCACGCCTGAGCGGAGCGCCCATTCCCGCGGGCTGGACGAGCCTGGTGGTGATGATGGCGCTGCTGGCAGGGGCGCAGCTCATCACGCTCGGCATCATCGGGATGTACATCGGGGTCGTGTTCGACGAGACCAAGCGACGCCCCCAGATCCTGGTCGCGGACTCCGTCGGAGCCGTCGAGCGGGACCTCGTCCCCACAAGCCCCCAACCCCCCACAAGGCTCCAGCCAGAGACCCTGGCCCCCCGGGAACCCGCCTGAGCCGAGACGACCGGGCCACGATGGGGCGATCGCCCCCCACCTCCAGCCCCCTACGCCGTCAGGAGGGCTTGCGCGCCCTGCTGGACCTGTCCGAGACGAACCCAGCCGAGCCGAGATCCGCCACCATCTCGACCGGTTCTGCAAGTCGGCAGCCACCTGCCCAAGGCGCACGCCGGGCCCAAGCCCAGTCCGGAACGAAGCACTCACCCCAGCCGCACGTCATTCCATGCAACCAACGAATCCCGGACGCGGCGCATCCCACCAACCCCGCACGTCGGTCGAGCCCGTCGAGAC
>CAZWXF010000054.1:0-15679 GCA_964638055.1 uncultured Bifidobacteriaceae bacterium
GCCGGCGCGGCTCGGTGGGCTCGGTCTCGACTGGGCTCGACCGGCGCGGGCCTCGACTGGGTTCGACCGGCCCGGCTCGACCGGTAATACCCCTGGGGGTATATTGGTCCCAGCATCGAGGGAGGGGCGCGAGCCGTGTGGACGGGAAGCGAACTGCCGACGCCAGGGTCAGGCCGAGCGGAGGCCGCCCGCAGGGTCGTCGTCGTGGGCGGGGTGGCCGCCGGCATGTCGGCGGCCACGCGGCTGCGACGGCTCGACGAGCGAGCCCACATCACGGTCGTCGAGCGGTCCGGCTACGTCTCCTACGCCAACTGCGGCCTGCCGTACCACGTCGGCGGGGTCATCCCCGAACGGGAGAGCCTGCTGCTCCAGTCGCCCGAGTCGCTGGCGGCCCGCTTCGCGCTGGACGTCCGCGTGCGTCACGAGGTGACCCGGATCGACAGGGAGCACCAGGCCGTGAATGTCCGGGACCTCCGGACCGGGCAGGACCTCACGCTGGACTACGACGCCCTCGTCCTCTCCCCCGGGGCCGCTCCCGTCCGCCCGCCGATCCCCGGCATCCAGCGCGCCCTCCTGCTGCGCAGCATCGAGGACACCGACGCGGTGGTCGCGGCCACCGTGGGCGCTCGTTCGGCCGTCGTCATCGGCGGGGGCTTCATCGGGGTCGAGATGGCCGAGAACCTCACGCGTCGAGGCCTTGCCGTCACACTGGTCGAGGCAGCCGACCAGGTCCTGACGCAGCTGGACCCCGAGATGGTCTCGGTCGTCCACGACCGGCTCCGGCTGGAGGGAGTCCGACTGCGCCTGGCCACGGCCGTCACGGCGATCGGGGAGACGGAGGTGGTCCTGTCGTCCGGGGAGGTCGTGGCCGCCGACCTCGTGATCTCAGCCATCGGGGTCCAGCCCGACACCGGCCTCGCCGCAGCAGCCGGACTGGCCATCGGCCCCCGCGGCGGGATCTCGGTGGACGAGCGGTTCCGCACCAGCGACCCGCGCATCTTCGCCGTGGGCGACGCGGTCGAGAAGGTCGACGCGCTGGCCGGCGAGCCGACGCTCGTGCCCTTGGCCAACACCGCCAATCGCCAGGGCCGGTTCGTCGCCGACGTGATCGCCGGTCGGCCCGGCGTCGATCGACCCGTCCTGGGCACGGCCATCGTCGGCGTCTTCGGCCTCACCGTCGCCACGACCGGATGGACGGAGAAGCGCCTGCGCGCCGCCGGGCGCCCTCATGCCGCGATCCACACGCACCCGGCCTCCCACGCGACCTACTTTCCCGGGGCCGAGCCCATGGCGCTCAAGCTGCTCGTCGACCCCCAGACCGACGCGATCCTCGGCGCCCAGGGCGTCGGGGGCGAGGGCGTCGACAAGCGCATCGACGTGATCGCCACAGCCATGGCCGGCCGCCTGACAGCGACCGAGCTGGCGGACCTCGAGCTGGCCTATGCGCCGCAGTACGCGTCGGCCAAGGATCCCGTCAACATGCTCGGATACGTCGCCGAGAGCAGGCGCTCCGGCCTGAGCCCGGCCGTCCAGTTCCACGAGCTGCCCGGCCTGATCGGGGCGGGTGCTGCCGTGATCGACGTGCGGACCCGGGACGAGCACGCCCGCGGCGCGATTCCCGGTTCGATCTCGATCCCGCTGGACGATCTGCGGACCTGCCTGGCCGACGTGCCCCCTGCCGGGACCGTGGTCGTGTGCTGCGAGGTCGGGCTGCGCGGCCACACCGCGACGAGGCTGTTGCGCCAGCACGGCATCGACGCCGTGAACCTCGACGGCGGCTACCGGACCTGGTCTGCGGGAACGCAGCACGCCGGCGTCGATCTCACAGATGAGGAGATGGTGCTCGCGACATGACGACCCGGCTTATGACCTGCTCGGGCGAGGACCCAGCCCCGGCCACCGCGACGTCGTCCCGACCGGCGGATCCCAGACACTGACACCGAAGGAGACCCTCACCATGTGCCATGCAGTCACCTGCCGGACCTGCGGCAAGACCACCTGGGCCGGCTGCGGCATGCACGCCGACCAGGTGATGGCCGGCGTTCCCCGCGCCGCCAGGTGCCCTGGGCACGAACCAGCCAGGGCGTCCGCACCGGAGATGACCGCAGCCGCGTCAACCGGGCCATCGCGGGCAGCGCAGCCAGGCCGGGGTCGGCTCGCCCGGATGTTCACCCGAAGCGCCCGCTGAGCCGAACCCACGTGGATCAGGAGGGATCATGGAGCTCGATGCCGACGAGATGAAGCCGGTCATGAACCGGATCCGGCGCGCCCGGGGCCAGCTCGACGGCGTGCTGCGGATGCTCGAGGAGGGCCGGGACTGCGAGGAGGTCGTGACCCAGCTGGCCGCGGTCTCCCGCGCACTGGACCGCGCCGGGTTCGCGATCATCGCAAGCGGCCTGCACCAGTGCCTGGCCGAGGGCGGAGGCGTCGACGGCGTCGATGCCAGGAAGCTCGAGCGGCTCTTCCTCTCGCTGGCATGACCGCCCGGCCGGTGGACGACCGGTCGACAGTGCGTCCCCGGCCGCGCGCACCTTCCACGCCCCGGGCTCGCCCCTGCGGCAGCCTCGTCCGACTCACGGGTATGTCCGACTCAGGCGGGAACGTCGACCCCCGGCCTGCGGGCGCGGTCCCTGCCAGAGCCAGAACTCGCCCAGGTCCCGGTACCCCATCGCCCGGTAGACCGGATACCCCAGGGGCGAGGCCTGGAGGCTGGCGATCAGGTCCGGCCTGAAGGTCGTCGCAGCCCACGTCACCGCCGTGCCGAAGCCACGACCGCGGGCTGAGGGATCCGTGGCCACGGCGTACACCCCGCAGAGGTCGTCCGTCACGACCGAGGTCGCTGTCGCCACCACCCGGCCCTCGAACCTCCCCACGAACACCTCGAAGTCCTCGTCGACGAGCGCGGCCGACATCAGGTGCTCCGGGTCCCGCGCCGCGCACGTGAAGGCCTCATCGACCAACAGGGAGGCTGCCACGAAGTCCTCCGGCCGGCGGGCGGTGACGACCTCCAGGCCGGGTGGCGGGGCTGGCGCCGGCAACCCCGCTTCTCGGATCATCCCCGGCACCCGGTACAGGACGTAGCCGCGGTGCGTGAGGTCAGGCGTCGGCCACAGGCTCCATACCTGGATCGGTCCGCCCGGCCGCTCGGCGAAGAATGCCTCGATGCGGTCCACGGCATCCTCGAGGGCTGAGTCAGGTCCGATCGGGGCCAGGAGGCAGGCCGAGTCCGGGGGCCCGGCCCGGCCCATCCCCAGGTCGCTGGCTGACAGGTCCGGCCAGGTCGCCGTCGGGTTGCCCGTGCGGCGCGCCCACTCCCGATATGCCGCGGCGCAGTTGGCCGCGGCACGCGACTCGACGTCCAGCACGGCCGCCTCCTCGGGTCCACCCCGTGCGGGGAGCTTCCCCAAGCATCTCTCTCCTCGGCCCTGCGACGCCGCCCGGCTGGCACTCAGCCGGGGCACGCCCGGCGCCCCGCGGAGCAGCCGGTCGGGAAAGGTCATCCGACGGGGCAGGCGCCACGGACGCACCGGCGCCAGGCACGATCCGCCGAACCGACTGTCGCCCCGCGGCGGGGCAGCCTCTGGCAAGGGGTCGTGGGAGGCGTGCCTGGCGCCACGGACGCCAGCGATGCCGGAGGCGAGCCGCGACGCCCGCGGCTCACCCGACCGACCTGGCCGTCACCGCCGGCCCGCAGCCGGAACCTGCTGCTCGAAGGTCGAGCCACCGGGGACCAGCGGCGAGGAGGGACGGGCTGCCGCGGGGACCTGCGAGTTGAAGACCGACCCCCCGACGGCGTACGGCGCGAAGTTGAACGGCTCGCTCTGCGTCGAGGTCGGGGCGGGATCCTTGGCGGACATCAGGACCGCCACGAGGGCGACCACGGCAGCGACTGCGACGAGGACGGCCACGAGGACTCCCCTGGACCTCGTCCTGTGCTCGACAGGGTGGGTGGAGACGGATGCAGCTTCGGCGGTGACGGCCATGGCTGGCTCCTTCGAACAGGGCCCTCACGGAGGGGGCCGGTGACTCCACCGTCGGCACCCCTGGTAACAGTTGGCCCCTCGGCTCGGTAACAGTCGGGTATCAGGGCGCGTCGCGCGGTCACACGGGCCATTGACCCCGTCCGCCGTGCCGTCCAGACTCGAGTCGACCGGCCGCGGCCGGCTACACGGCGGGAGGTGACCGTGGCGATCCAGCTGCTCGGCGCCACCCGCGTCGGCGACTCCGTCGCGAGCCTCGGCCCGCGCGATCGGATCGTCCTGGCCGCCCTGTGCGTGGGGCCGGGCCAGCCGGTGTCCCCCGAGGCTCTGGCAGATGCGCTCTGGGGGGGCGAGGCACCCACGACGTGGGCGAAGGTCGTGCAGGGCTGCGTCGTCCGGCTTCGCAAGGCCCTCGGCCCCGAGGCGGTGGAGACCACGCCGGCCGGGTACCGGCTGACCCTGGCCGACGGCCAGCTCGACACCGTGGACTTCCAGCAGCACGTGGCCAGGGGACGCGAGTTCCTCATCCTCAACGAGCCCGAGCGGGCGATCGTGGAGCTGGGTCGCGCGCTCGAGCTCTGGAAGGGGGACCCCTTTCCCGCCCTCCGGGACTGGGATCCGGCCAGGGCCGAGGTCGCCCGGCTGCGCGAGATCCGCCTGGCGATCGACGAGGACATGGTCGAGGCTCACCTGGCCGCGGGCCGCAACGCGGAGGCTGTGGCCCTGGCCGCGCCTCTGGTGGCTCGCGAGCCGTTCCGCGAGAGGCGGTGGTGGCTGCTCGCCCTGGCCCAGTACCGAACGGGGCGTCAGGCCGAGGCGCTCGAGGTGCTGCGCAGCGCCCGGGCGACGCTGCTCGACGAGCTGGGCCTGGACCCGGGCTCCGACCTCGTCAACCTGGAGCAGCGCATCCTGGAGCAGGATCCGGCGCTGGCGCCGGCAGCCTCTCGCTCCAGCGGTTCCAGGACGACGTGTCCGTACCGCGGCCTGAGACCCTTCGACACCGGCGACGCCGACTACTACTTCGGTCGGGATCCCGTCGTCGCGGAGGCCATGCGCCGGCTGGCAGACCATCGCCTGCTGGTCGTGGTCGGCCCGTCCGGATGCGGCAAGTCCTCGCTCGTGCGGGCCGGCCTGGCCCCGGCCCTGGCTCGCGAGGGTCGGCTGGCAACCGTCGTCACCCCCGGAGGGGATCCCCTCGCATCGCTCGCGGCGGCCGTCGCCTCGCTGCCTCGCAGGGGGGTGCTCGTGCTCGACCAGCTCGAGGAGGTGTTCGCCAACCCGGGCGGCAGAACGGTGGCCCGGGAGCTCCTCGACGAGCTGGCCCGGCTGGTGGAGGCGGGAACCACCGTCGTCGTCACGCTGCGGGCCGACCATGTCGGCGGGTTGGCAGAGAGCCCCGGGCTGTCGGCCCTGGCCGAGCGGAGCCTGCTGCTGCTCACCCCGATGGAGGAGGACGAGCTGCGAGAGGCCATCGAAGGGCCCGCCCGGGTCGTGGGACTCGTCCTGGAGCCCGGGCTCGTCGACGCGCTCGTGCGCGAGGTGCTGCAGGCGCCCGGGGGCCTTCCGCTGCTGTCCCACGCCCTGGCCGAGACCTGGGAGCGGAAGGAGGGCGCCGTTCTGACCGTCGCCGGGTACCGGGCCACCGGTGGCATCACCTCGGCCGTGTCGCAGTCCGCGGAGCGCCTGTACGAGTCCCTGCCCGCTGACGACCGGGACGTGCTGCGCTCCGTCGTGCTCCGCCTGGTCGTGCCCACGCCCGCAGGGGACCCGATCGCAACGCGGGTGCCGACACGGGTGCTCGCCGCCACCCCGGGTGCTCCGCGCGTGCTCGACCTGCTCGTCCGGTCCCGCCTGGTCACGACGACGAGGGACACCGCGACCCTGGCCCACGAGTCGGTCATCCGAGCATGGCCGAGGCTGCAGACCTGGCTGGACGAGGACATCGAGGGCCAGCGGATCTTCGCCCACCTGCAGGTGGCGGCGGACACCTGGGACACGCTGGGCCGTCCCGAGGACGAGCTGTACCGCGGTGCACGGCTGGTGGCGGCACGGGAGTGGCGGATGCGCACGAACCCCGTGCTGGCCTCCGTGGAGGACGAGTTCCTCGCGGCCGCGGCGGCGCACGCGGACGCGGAGCAGCTCAGGCAGGCCCGAGCGCACGCCGAGCAGGTCCGGCGAAACCGCCAGCTCCGCGGCGCTCTGACCGCGGCGGTCGCGCTGCTGGCCGTCAGCCTGGTCGCCGGGGTGCTGGCCGGCGTGAGCGGTCGACGGGCCCAGACAGCGGCGGACCAGGCGCGGGCGGAGGCGACGCGCGCGGACGGCGCAGCCGTGGATGCTCTGGCCGCCCGGCTGGCCGCCACGGCCCTGGCCCAGCCGAACCTGACCCTGTCACTGCTCCTGGCCCGCCAGGCCGTGGCCGTGGCCGACAACCCGGTCACCGAGGGGGCCCTGCTCGCCACGCTTGCGAACACCCAAGGGTTGATGGGTCTGGCCCACCCCCTCCACACGCCCGACGATTCCACCCTGGACCACGACGTCACACCGGATGGCCGACACCTGCTCCAGCAGAGCATCGACGAGCTCGACCTCCTGGACACGGCGTCCGGCACGAGCATGTACGGCCCTCTCGGCGGGGGAATCCCCCCGGCCGAGGACCGCCACATCCATCCCGCCGGCTTCATCGACGGCGGGACCGTGGCGGTGGCCAGCCGGACGTCGATCCCAGAAGGATCACCGAGCACCGAGCGTCGCCTCGTCGTCCTGGCCATGGACGCGGGTACGGGGGCAGCGGTGGGAGAGCCCCAGGAGGTCCCTGGTGCGATCGATGGGCGGGACCTCCTGCGGATCTCCCCGGATGGGCAGGCCCTGGTCTCCGTGCTGGCAGGGAACGTGCGGCTGTGGCACAGGCAGGGCGGGCAGTGGCGAGGGCCCGTGAGCGTGGCCATTCCCGGCCTGCCGGGACCGGATGCCGAGTGGGACAGGCTCGTGAGGGGCACCTTCAGCGCCGATGGAAACCGCGCCGCCCTGCTCTTCCGCCGTCATGATAGGGACGACGGGCGACGGGCTGCCGCCGTGATCGATGTCAGGAAGGCGCGACTCGTGGGGCCGGTGGTTCTCTCCGACAGCGATGGCAGCGCAGTCGTGCACGCGGTCATCTCACCCGACGGCAGACGACTGCTCGTCAGTGACGAGTCCGGCCGGGTGGTCGTCCGAGGCCTCGGCGGCGGCCAGACCGCCCTGGGGGCGCGGGGCTCGTCACCTGCCACGAACCTCGCCTGGTCCCCTGATGGCACGAGGGTCGCCCTGGCCCGGCGGGACGGCACGACCGACGTGTACTCGCTCCACCCGCTCCGGCGCGACACGACGCTTCCAGGCACCGGCGAAGCGAGCGCCCTCGCCTTCGTCGGTGCCAGCGGCCTCGTGCGCCAGGACGGGATCGGGACCATCGCCCGCTTCGACCTGGCCGCCGAGTCGCCGGTGGTCACCAGGACCCCGACCCGGAGGATCGCGCAGCTGGCCGCAGCCGGTGGCGTGATCGCCGTCGGCAGGGACGACGGACGCATCTCGCTCCACGACTCGCACACACTGGCAAGGCTCGACCCTGATCTCTGGCTGGGGGAGTCACGCGGTTCCCAGGCTCCGGAGGGCGGTCGGGTCACCGCCCTGGCCGTCCTGCCCGACGGATCGGCTGTGATCGCTGCCGACCGAACGGGCCGCCTGCGCATGTGGTCGGTGTCCGACCGCCGGCTGATCTGGTCCCTGGACGACGTCCCCGCCGCCTTCCTCGCGGTTTCCCCGAACGGCCGCTACCTGGCCGCCGCCGGCCTGCGCCCGGAAGCCGCTGGCTCCGAGGACAGAGCAGTGCGCAGCAGCTTCACGGTCTGGGATCTCGCCACACAGGCGGTGGTGACCCGGGATGAGCTCTCCGACCTCCCGTACACCTGGGACCCCAGCACCGGACTGAGCCACCAGCTGACCCCCACTCCTCGGGGGATCGCCTTCTCCCCCGACTCCCGCAGGGTCGCCGTCACGTACGTCGAGGAGCTCGTCATGGTCTACGACGTCGAGCAGGGCGAGCGGATCAGGTGGCTGAACACTTCCGGTTCGCCGGTGTCGGCCCTGGCCTTCTCCAGCGACTCCACGACCCTCGTCGGGTCGACGCCGCACTTCCTGAAGGCGTGGATCATGCCGTCGGGACGGCTGGTGAGCTCCTCATGGATCCCGAGGCTCAGCGACGACGCGAGGATGTCGGTCAGTGCCGACGGGCGGTGGCTGGTGATCTCCCATCCGGCCTCGCTCACGATCCTCGACCGCGCCTCGCTGCGCGTCGCGGTGGCCGACCTGCCGCTGCCCTCCGGCGGGGGCAGTGACGACGCGTTCACTTTGGCCGCCACGTCCGAGGACCGGATGGCCGTGGGCTCGCAGGACAGCCTCATCGCACTCGACCTGGATCCCGCGCACTGGAACGCCCGTGCCTGCGAGCTGGCGGGCCGGCGCCTGACACAGTCCGAGTGGGACCTCTTCCTGCCCGCCACCTCGTACGACTCGGCGTGCGAATGAGCCCCGGTCAGCGCAGCCTGAGACTGTGAGCCCTCGATCCGCCGACGCCGGACACGGCCAGCGACGCCCGCCGGTTCCGCAGCGCGGCCTGACCACCCTGCTGGCCCTCGTCCTGCCCGTGCTCGTCGCCCTGGGATCAGCACTGCTGGTGCTGTCCTGGCGCCCGGAGCTGCCCGATCCCGTCGCCATCCACTGGAACACCAGCGGGGTCGACGGCACCGGCTCGCTGAGCGTGCTGGTCGGCCTCGTCACGACCATGAGCGTCCTGTTCTCGGGTGGGGCGTGGGCACTGGCCTTCTTCGCCGGGCGTGAGGCACCAACCCGGCGGATGGCGGTCGGGTTCGCCCTGGGGCTGGCCACCTTCCTGGCCGGGACCCTCATCGGAACGCTCGCGGGCCAGCGCGGCATCGCCTCGGCCGAGCAGGCACCCGACGTGGTGGTGCCCCTCATGATCGCGTTGGTCGCCGGGCTGGTCGCCGGGGCGGCCGCCGCCCTGGCGGTGCGCCCCGACCCGCCGATGCCGGCAGCCCGCAGCGAGGTCCGCGCCACGGCAGCCTCTTCGCATGGAGGCCGGATCGAGTGGGTCGAGGCCGCGAGCTCGGCAGGCCTGCGCCTGACCGGCGCCCTGACCGCCCTGCTCCTGGTCGTGATCGGGTTGCTGACCGGGACCGCGTGGGTCCTGGTGCCGCTCGGCACTGCCCTGGGACTGCTCCTCGTGGGGAGCTCGAGGGTCATCGTCCGGGTCGACTCTCGAGGGATGGCCGCGCGCGGCACGTTCGGCTGGCCCCGCCTCGCTGTCCCGGCGGACGAGGTGCTCGACGCCCGCGTGATCACTGTCAGCCCGATGCGGGACTTCGGCGGATGGGGCTATCGGGTCGGCAGGGGCGGCACGATCGGGATCGTCGTACGCGCCGGTGAGGCGATCGAGGTCCAGCGCACCGGCGGCCGGACGGCTGTGGTGACGGTCGACGACGCCGCGAGGGGTGCCCGTGTGCTGCGCACGGTCGCGGTGAGAGCGCCCCGCGACGACGATCCGGGTCGGGCGCCCGCGCGGTGAACCGGCCCGGACTCGGGCCTGGCCTGCCACCGTGGATCACCTGCGCAGGTGCTACCGGTCCGGCGTGGCCCCCCAGATCCGGCGCAGGTAGTCGCGCATCGAGCGATCCGAGGAGAAGAACCCCGTCCGCGCCACGTTGAGGATCGCCGAGCGCGTCCAGGCCTCCTCGTCGGCGTACCTGGCCTCGACCTGCGCCTGCGCGTCGATGTACGCCCGGTAGTCGGCCATGGCCATGAACCGGTCGTGGTACAGCAGGTTGGACACCACCGGCTCGAAGGCCTTGCGGTCACCGTTGGAGAACGCACCGGATGCGATCAGGTCGAGCGCGCTCTTGAGGTCGGGGTCGGACTCGTAGAAGGCCGAGGGCCGGTAGCCGGACTCCTGCAGCGCGGCCACCTCGGGCTCGACCATGCCGAACAGGAAGAAGTGCTTGTCGCCGACGAGCTGGCGGATCTCGACGTTCGCCCCGTCGTCGGTGCCGATGGTCAGGGCGCCGTTGAGGGCGAACTTCATGTTGCCCGTGCCCGATGCCTCCATGCCGGCCAGCGAGATCTGCTCGGAGAGGTCTGCGGCCGGGATGAGCTTCTCTGCCAGGGTCACGTTGTAGTTGGCCGGGAAGGCCACGCTTATCCGGCCCGCCACCCGCGGATCGGCGTTCACGATGGCGCCGACCTGGTTGATCAGGTAGATCGTCTCCTTGGCCATCCGATAGCCGGGGGCAGCCTTGGCACCGAACACGACCGTGCGTGGCGTGATCGTCCTGGGATCGACCCGTCCGGAGATGATCTGGTCGTACAGCGTGACCACGTGCAGGAGCTTGAGCGACTGGCGCTTGTACTCGTGGAGGCGCTTGACCATCACGTCGAGCAGGTGGCCCTCGGGCAGGTCGATTCCGTCGCGCGCCCGCAGCAGGGCGTAGAGCCGGGCCTTGTTCCACTCCTTGGCCTTGCGGAAGTCGCGGCGGAAGTCCTCGTCCTCGGCGTAGGGCTCGAGCTCGGCCAGCCGCTCCAGGTCGGTGACCCACCCCGGTCCGAGGGCATCGGTGATCAGGTTCGACAGCCACGGGTTGGCCATCTTCAGGAACCGGCGCGGAGTGACACCGTTGGTGACGTTCGTGAACTTCTCCGGCCAGTGGGCCGAGAAGTCCGGAAGCACCTTGTCGGCCAGCAGCTGGGAGTGCAGGGCAGCCACACCGTTGACCTTGGTGCCGGCCACGGTGGCCAGGTAGGCCATGCGCACCGAGCGCTCCGGGTAGTCGGTGATGATCGACATTCGGCGCACGCGCAGCTCGTCGTCGGGGTAGGCGGCGCGGACCTCGTCGAGGAAGTGGCCGTTGATCCGATCGATGATCTCCAGGTGCCGGGGCAGGAGGCGGCCCAGCAGGTCCGTCGACCAGGTCTCCAAGGCCTCGGGCAGGAGCGTGTGGCACGTGTAGGCGAAGCACTTGCGCGTGATCTCCCACGCCTCGTCCCACTCGATCTTCCTCTCGTCGACGAGGATCCGCATGAGCTCGGGCACAGCGATGACCGGATGTGTGTCGTTGAGCTGGAAGATGATCCGCTCGTGCAAGTCGTGCAGGTCGAAGTCCGGATCGAGGATCTGCTCGATGAAGTTGCGGATCGAGCAGGCGACGAAGAAGTACTGCTGCTGCAGCCGCAGCTCCTTGCCCTGCGGGGTGGAGTCCTCCGGGTAGAGCACCTTCGTGATGTTCTCCGCGAAGGTCTGGGCGCGCACCGCCTCGGCGTAGTCGCCGGCGTTGAAGATGTCCAGGTCGAATGCCTTGGTCGCCACGGCGCTCCACAGCCGCAGCGTGTTCACCCGACCGTTCTGGTAGCCCGGGACCATGTAGTTGTAGGGGATGCCCAGGACGTTCCAGCCCGGCACCCACCGGGTGCGCAGGGTGCCGTCGTCGTCGTAGCGCTCGGTGTAGCCGCCGAAGTCGACCTGCACCGCCGCCTCCGGATGGGGGAACTCCCACGGACTGCCCAGCGACAGCCAGGTGTCCGGCTGCTCGACCTGACGGCCCTCCACGAAGGTCTGCCGGAAGATGCCGTACTCGTAGCGGATCCCGTAGCCGATGCACGGCACGCTCATGGTCGCCAGTGAGTCGATGAAGCAGGCGGCGAGCCGCCCCAGGCCGCCGTTGCCCAGACCGGGCTCCACCTCTTGTGAGCGCAGGGTCGCCAGGTCCAGTCCGCAGCTGGCCAAGGCCTTCTCGGCCACCTCGTTGAGGTCCGTGGCCAGCAGCGCGTTGCCCAGCTGTCGGCCCAGCAGGTACTCAGCGGAGAGGTAGCCGACGAACTTGGCCTTCGAGGACCGGTTGTGCCGCGTCGTCTCCAGCCACCGGGCCATGAGGTAGTGCCGCACGGTGCGGGCCAGGGCCAGGTACTGGTCGTTGACGCTGGACCGCGACAGCGCGACGCCCTGCCCGGTGTTGAGCTCACGCAGGAACTCGCGGACGAACCCGTCGACCGAGTGCGGTGGTGCCGTGACGGGGGCCAGAGCGATCGGGTGCGTGGGCTGGAACATGGGACCGAAGCGGTGGACCTCGGTGGTCGGGCTCTCGTCCGCCGGGACCTGTGCAGGGGCAGCGGGCTCGACGCTCATCTCTGCGCTCATGGCGTCACCGTAGTGTCGACGTGTTACGGGCGTGCTACGAACGGGCCGGGGAGGGCCGCTTCATACCTCCGGGCCATGCGATCTCGGACACATTCTGCAAGGCGGGTCCTGCCTCCCCATCCCACTGCCTTCCCGCCTGCCTTCGCGTGTCCGCGGCCTGACGCAGACCGCAGCCGGTCGGGTCAGCCGTCAGCGCGCGAGCCCCAGGGTCGACAGCAGGTCCTCGTGCAGCTCGAACCAGACGGTATGAAGCGAGTCCCCGCCGCGCGACTGCCCCCGCAGGCCGTCCACGGCCGATCGCTGGCCAGCCTCGGCCCGGGCCAGGGCATCGTGGAGGCGCTGGTCGTAGCCCGACATCCGGGCGATCCCGGCGGCAAGCTCCTGACAGAGGGGCACCACCCGGAGCACGCACGATCGCAGGTCGGCCAGGACCCTGTCGTCCCAGCGATGGTCGGCGTGGTCGTTGGTCGCGAGCTGATCACCGGGAAGCGGGCGAAGCTGCCAGCGCGTCATCGCCCCCTGGAACCCGGCGTTCAGCGGGACGAACGTCTCGTGCACCCCGCGCACCTGGGCGGCACGATCCCCCAGCTCGGCGGCCAGGAGCTCCTCGTCACGGGCACGTCCGCGCTCGGTGAGGCTCCAGCCTGCGGTTCCGGCGAAGCTGGTGTGGCTGACCCAGCCCCGCGCCTCGGCGTCGAGCAGGAGCTCGGCCGCGTCCTCGACGTCCAGGCCGAAGCGCCGGGCTGCAGCAGTCGGGGACGCCAGCCCGAGCAGCCGGACGGCGTGCAGGACGAGGAGCTCCGGGTCTGACCGGAGTGGGGAGGTGGCAGGCATGGGTCAGCTCAGGCGCTCCAGCACCATGGCCATGCCCTGGCCGCCGCCCACGCACATCGTCTCCAGGCCGATCTGCTTGTCGTGGGCCTGCAGCGAGTGGATGAGCGTCGAGGTGATCCGCGCCCCCGTCATGCCGAACGGATGCCCGACGGCGATCGCGCCGCCGTTGACGTTGAGCCGGTTCTCGTCCACGCCCAGCTCCCGGGCCGAGGGGATGACCTGGGCGGCGAACGCCTCGTTGATCTCCACGAGGTCGACGTCGTCGATGGTCATGCCGGCACGCGCCAGGGCCTGGCGGGAGGCCTCGACGGGGCCCAGGCCCATGATCTCCGGTGACAGGCCGGTGAGGCCTGTGCTGACGATCCGGGCCAGCGGGGTGATGCCGAGCTGGCGGGCCTTCGTGTCGGACATGACCAGCACGGCCGCGGCACCGTCATTGAGCGGGCAGCAGTTGCCCGCGGTGACGGTCCCGCCCGGGCGGAAGACCGGCTTGAGACGAGCGACACCCTCGAGCGTCACTCCTGGACGCGGGCCGTCGTCGGCGGACAGGACGGTCCCGTCGGGCAGCGTGACGGGCGTGATGTCGCGATCCCAGAACCCGTCGGCGATCGCCTTCTCGGCGAGGTTCTGGCTGCGCACGCCGAAGGCGTCCTGCTCTGCCCGGGTGATCCCCCTGAGCTGGGCGACGTTCTCGGCCGTCTGTCCCATCGCGATGTAGATGTCGGGCAGGTTGCCCTCGTCGCGCGGGTCGGACCAGATCTGGCCACCCTGGCTGAACAGCTCGGTGCGCGCTTGCGCGGCGTCCAGGACCGGGTTCTGCGTGTCCGGAAGGTTGTCCGCGCTGCCGCGCACATAGCTGCTCACCGACTCGACGCCCGCGGAGATGAACACGTCGCCCTCCCCGGCGCGGATCGCGTGCAGCGCCATCCGCGTGGTCTGCAGGCTCGAGGAGCAGTAGCGGTTCACAGTCGTGCCGGGCAGGTGGTCCATCCCGGCCAGGACCGCCACCACCCGGGCGAGGTTGAACCCTCCCTCGCCAGCCGGCGAGCCGGTGCCGAGCATGAGGTCGTCGATGTCGCGGGGGTCGAGCTCGGGCACCTTCGCCAGCAGTGCCTGCGCCATCTGGAGGGTCAGGTCGTCGGGTCGAACGTCCTTGAGCGAGCCCTTGAACGCCCGCCCGATCGGTGAGCGGGTGACGGCGACGATGACGGCCTCAGGCATGGGCGCTCCACTCGGTGCGACGGGCCTCGATGCGACAGGCGGACGGGGTCACAGCCCCATGTCCTTGGCGATGATGGTCTTCATCACCTCGGAGGTTCCCCCGTAGATGCGGGTCACTCGGTTGTCCGCGTACAGCCGGGCGATCGGGTACTCGTTCATGTAGCCATAGCCGCCGTGCAGCTGGAGGCAGCGGTCGATCACCCGGGAGCTCAGCTCGGTGCAGAAGAGCTTGGCCTTGGCGGCCTCGGCGGGGGTGAGCTCGCCTGCGTCGAGGGCCTCGACGGCGCGGTCGACCACGGCCTGCATGGCGTCGACGTCGGTCTGGCAGGTGGCCAGCTCGAACTTGGTGTTCTGGAACGAGGCGACGGTCTGGCCGAAGACCTTGCGCTGCTGGGTGTACTCCTGCGCCAAGCGCACGGCCGCCCAGGCTTGGGTGTAAGCGCCGACGGCGATCCCGAGCCGCTCGCGGGGCAGGTTGCGCCCGAGGTAGGAGAAGCCCTTGTTCTCCTCGCCGAGCAGCATGGTCGCCGGGACGACGACATCGGTGAACGACAGCTCGGTCGTGTCGGAGGTCCGCAGGCCGATCTTGTCGAGCTTGCGGCCGACCGCGTAGCCGGGCGACGTCGTGTCGACGATGAGCAGGGAGATCCCGTGGCGGCGATCGTCCGGCCGCGCCTTGTCGGTGCGGGCGCAGACGATCACGCGATCGGCCCAGTACCCGCCGGTGATGAAGGTCTTGGCGCCGTTGAGCACGTAGTGCGATCCGTCGGCTGACTTGCGGGCCGTCGTGGCCATGCCTGCCAAGTCGGACCCGGCGCCGGGCTCGGTCATCGCGATGGCGAACATGGTCTCGCCCGAGACGAACCCGGGCATCCACGACTTGAGCTGATCGACCGTCCCCAGCGTGAGCAGGTAGGGCAGGCACAGGTCGACGTGCACGCTGGAGCCACCGAAGTTGACCACCGCCCGGGCCATCTCCTCGTACTGCACGAGCTGGTACTTGTACGAGTCGATCCCGGCACCGCCGTACTCCTCGGGGACCTCGATGCCGAACAGGCCCAGCTCGGCCAGCTTGTAGTAGAAGTCGCGCGGTACCAAGCCGTCCTCGTACCACTTCTCGAAATGGGGCGAGACCTCCGCCTTGATGAACGCCCGAAGCGTCTCGCGGAACGCATCATGGTCCTCGTTGAACACCGTTCGACGCATTGCGTGCCCTCCTGACGAGGCTGATGTTGTTCGCGCGAGCCGCGGGAGCGCCGCCCCCCGCGGGGCTGGCACCCTAAAAGTACGCCAGCGGTTCCGTTGGAGCAAGTACGGGTCTCGACGGGCTCGACCAGCAGCTTCGTCGGTCGAGCCCGTCGAGACCACGACCCATGGCCGGCACGTCTGGTCTCGACAGGCTCGACCA
>CAZWXF010000054.1:15779-19555 GCA_964638055.1 uncultured Bifidobacteriaceae bacterium
GCCCGTCGAGACCACGACCCATGGCCGGCACGTCTGGTCTCGACAGGCTCGACCAACGGGCACACCCGACAGGCTCGACCAACGGGCACACCCGACAGGCCCGACCAACGGGCACACTCTCCACGCTCTCCGAAGGCACATCCGAGGCCACACCTGGGGTGGAACGTGCCCCTGCGGCGCGATCGGTCGGGCCTGCACCCGATCCCGGCATCCTCCTGCCCGCTGCCGCGGGATCACTCCCAGCGCATCAGAACGGCCTCGTGGATCCCGGAGATCGGGGCGCGCAGCTGGGACAGGTCGGGCACCTCGCCGCGGACGGTGGCCCGGATGGCCCGCGACGACAGCTCGTCGGCAGCACCGACCGCGCCGATCGCGACGAGTCGCGAGGGTCGCCGGACGCGCGGATCCTCGGCCTGGGCGCGCTGCGCGAGCCGTTGCAGGTGCAAGGCGTGCTGCTCGATGAAGTGGTCGCGCTGCTCGAGCACGAGCGGCCCGGCGGCGTGCAGCTCGACGAGGAAGCATGTCCCGTACTCGGGGGCCCGCTCGAAGCCGGTGAGGTAGGCGTCGACCCCCGCCCGCAACCGCTCCCGCCACGGCGCACCCTCCTTGGCCGCGACCCGGTGCCGCACCAGGTCGAGCAGCTGTTGGCTGGCCTGCCGGTGGGCCTGGGCGAACGCGTCGGACTTGTCCCCGAAGTGCTCGTAGAAGGCGGAGCGGGAGACGCGCGCCCGGGCGATGACATGCTGCACGGTCGTCGCGGCGAACCCGCGCGCGGCGACCTCATGGGTGATCGCGTCGAGGATGCGGCCTCGCTGCGAGGCGCTGACCTCCGACTCCGGCAGGGCCGCGCGACCGCGGGGCAGACCCACGCGCTCGGGCATCAGCGTGAGCGCCGGATCATCCGCCGAAGCCGCCCCGGTCACGCGGCAACAGTAGATGCTCCCGCGCGGTGGAGGAGGTCGGTCGGTACGGCCGTCAGCGGCAGCCGGTCATGTCTGCGGATCGGTGACGTCGGCCACCGTGGCGTCCAGCGCGGCGCTCAGGTCACCGGAGTCGACGGAGAACGCCGCGCCATGGGCTCCCCCGCCGATGGAGACCTCACCGACCGGGATGCTGGCGTCTGCCACGACCGGCCAGGAGCGAAGCGATCCCCACGGGGTGATCGTGCCCCGGACGTAGCCGGTCACCTGGAATGCGACGTCGGCGCTGGGCATGGACAGCCGACTCACGCCCAGCAGCGCCCGCAGCTTCGGCCAGCTGATGGTGCGCCCCCCGGGCACGAGGACGAGGAGGAAGTCGTCGTCGGCTCTACGGACGACGATGGTCTTGAGCACCCGCTCGGGAGTCAGGCCCCGTGCGGCGGCAGCCTCGGCGAGGCTGGAGACCGGGCCGTGCCGCGTCACCGTGAACGCGATCCCACTGTCCTGCATCGCCCGCAGCGCACGCTGCGCGGGGTCGGTCTCCGTCGGCTGTGGTGGGTGATCGGCATGCGTCATGCGCTGACCCTCAGCTTCCGCAGCATCCCCCGCCGCAGCATCCCCCGCCGCCCCCGACGGGGGCGGACGATCCGGACGTCATCACCCCCGCAACCCCCAGCAGCCGGACAGTGTCGTCGTGGCCGTCAGGGCAGGTCGCTCGCTCACTGGAGCGGCTCATCGGCCTGCTCTCCGTGAACGTCGACCCACAGGCCCGGCAGCGGAACTCGTATGTCGGCATGCGGGCCAGTGTAGGTGGACGCCGGAGAGCAGCCCCAAAGATCACGGGCTGCACCCGGGCAGCGCCGAGAGGCATCGCTCAGGATCGCCGAGGAGCGGGCGCCGGCGCACAACGCCGCCTCCTCGTGGGGTACGAAGGATCATGGAGTCAACGAGGGCCACCCAGGCGCCGGACGCTGAGGCTCCTCGGACCCCTGCTGGCGGCGTCCCGCCTCGCAAGCCTCGCGACCCCCTCATCGACAACGTGAGGTTCCTGCTCATCGTCCTGGTGGTCTTCGGCCATTTCCTGACGTCGCTGCGGGACAACCCCCTCATCGATGGCGTGTACACGTGGATCTACCTGTTCCACATGCCCGCCTTCGTTTTCCTGTCCGGGCTGGTCATCAACAGTTACGTGCTCAACGCGCGCGGCGCCCGGCGTATCGTCACCGGCCTCCTGGCTCCCTTCGCGATCTTCACCGTGCTCTACCAGGTCTTCGGGACGCTGGTGGACCAGCCCGTACCATCCGACGATCCCCTGCGGGATCCCTACTGGTTGCTGTGGTTCCTCATGGCGCTGGCGCTCTGGCGGATCTCCGTGCCCCTGCTCGGGGGACTCCGGTGGCCGGTCGCGACCACCGTCGTGACCTCGACGGTGCTGGTCACGTACGTCAACCTCTCGTCGTGGTGGAGCATCGATCGCTACGTCGTGCTGATGCCGTTCTTCACCGCCGGGCTGGTGCGACGACCGGCAGCGATGCAGCGCGTCCGTTCCGTCGGCTGGCGGATCGTCGCGGTCGGCGTGCTGCTGGCCAGCGTCCCCGTCGCGATCTGGGCCAAGGACCTTCCGGGGGGCTTCATCACCTACAGCGACGGGGTGGACTCTCCCTCCGAGGTGCCCGACTTCCTGGCCCTCTACGTGATCGCTGCGGCCATGATCATGGCAATCGTCGCCCTGGCACCGGGGGGGCGGGGCCGGATCAGCCTGTGGGGGACGCGAACCATCTACGTGTACCTCCTCCACGGCTTCTTCGTCCGGGCCTTCCGGGCCACGGAGCTGAGCTCGGTGCTCGACACGACTGCGGGCATGATCGTCACGCTCGTCGCCTCTGTGGTGCTGGCCATGATCCTGTCCTCGGCCCTCGTGGTGCGGATCGCGCGACCCCTCGTCGAGCCCCGGCTCGAATGGTTCATGCGCGAGTCCCCGCCAGCGGGCACGGGGGATGGTGGCACGGCCGTGGCTGCTGCCGACGCGCCTCGAGCCAGTTGACGAGTCTGTGATCGACCTGCTGCGCCGCCTGGGCTGGCGCGTCATCCTCGCCGCAGCAGTCGTCGCCTGATCACTGGGCCTCGCTCGCGCCCCGGTCCTCGCCGGGCAGGAGGAGGCGCGCCCGGGCGAGAGCGGCTCTTCCGGTCAGCGGGCGCGCGCGGCGATCTGCCGGGAGATGAAGTCGGCTCGGCGCTGGTAGTCGCGCGGGGTGTAGTGCTTCCTGTCGGTCGTGTGGACCCCGTGCCGCTTCGCGTAGCCCGCCCACGTGATCCGCTCGGGCCCGAACACCTTGGTGACAGCACGGTTGACTGCTGCCTGTCGGGGCGCCTGCACGGTCGCCATGGTGTCGACCCCCATGGCGCGCAGCGCCCGCATGTCACGCAGGGCGTTCTCCCGGCGCCCGTTGGCGCCGAGCAGGACGACGACGTAGTCGTAGGAGGCCACGTCGTACCGAGCCAGGACGGCACGGCCCTGCCTCGTCGTCCGACCGCTCCGGGCGTCGATCGTGGCGTCGATGCGGGCGGCATCCAGCGCCCTGCGGAACGGCGAGATCATGTGGACCGTCGTGGAGTCCCCGATGATCAGGACGCTAGGCCTCCTGGCCTCGGCCGGCGGGGGCGACGCCAGCACCTGGGCGTCCCGGTTCGGCAGTCCGACGAGAAGGCCGACCACGGCCACGACCGCGAGGACCATGACGGCGCAGACGCGCAGGATCCGCTCGCATCGCATGCGGAATGGTAAGTGGCGAACGGACGCCGGTCTCGACTGGCTCGACCGGCGGGGGGGCCTCGACTGGCTCGGGTCTCGACTGG
>CAZWXF010000055.1:0-18602 GCA_964638055.1 uncultured Bifidobacteriaceae bacterium
CTCTGCGCGGCGAACCTGAACGCGTTGGAGGATGCCGGGTTCGCGTTCATCGCGGCTTGAGGCTGGCCAAGGCCCGCTACGACATGGCCGAGCACGTCGACCGCCGCGGGGACTGCTTCGCCGACGCGGAGATCGGTGAAGGACGATGGCACGAGTCAAGCCCGACAGGGACATCGTCCGGGAGTTCCACGCGGACAAGCGACGGAATCGTGCCGGCCAACGGACCGAGCCGAGGCTTCGCGAGGAGGGGTGACCGGCCGGTCCTGGGCCGGGACCGCGCCCGAGGGAGCCCCTCGCCTGGCCGCTCCCGGCTGACAGCTCAGCTGTGCCCGGGCTCGGGCGACGGCAGGCCCGGTGGCTCGGTCAGCAGGCCGCCGCCGTGCGGGACGGCTGAGCCGTGGCTGGGCAGGAAGTGGGCGGACAGGTCGCGCGCCTTCTCGGCCTGGCCCGCGGCCAGGTAGAGCGCGACGGCATGAGCGAGATCCCTCTCGGCGCTGGTCACGACCGACTTGCTGCGAGAGGAGAGCCGAGCCAGCGCTCGGGCCTCGTGCAGCTCGGCGCGCTCGGCCACGAGGTCGGCGTCGGCGGCCAGGTGCAGCCCCTCCTCCGCCGTGCGGGCGGCCACCCCTCGTCTGCCCATGGCCAGCAGCGCCTTGGCACGCAGGCCGGCCGCCGCGACCGCCACCTGAGCGCTCGTCGCGACGCCGGGCTGTGCGTCCAGGACAGCCAGAGCCTCCTCCGGCTCGTCGAGGTCGAGCAGGTTGCGGGCCAGGTGATTGGCGATGTCGCCGATCAGCCAGGCGCTTCCGGCCGGCCCGGCCCGCAGGAGCAGGGAGCGATTGAGTTGGGCCGCCTGTTCGGTCTGGCCCATCCGGGCCAGCAGGACCGCCCGGTTGGCGTCGCTGAGCGCGACCTGGCTGTCGTGGCCGAGGGCGTCGAACACCGCGCGGGTGCGCCGGTAGAGCGCCTCGGCCGGCTCGAACTGCCCCAGCGAGGTCATCGCGTTGGCGGCCTCCAGGTCGCATCGGGCCCGGCCCTCCAGCTCCTCGAGCTCATCGAACATCTCGGCGGCGATGCTCAGGCTCGACAGCGCCTCCTCGAACTGACCCACCAGGCGCAGCGTCCAGCCGAGGCGATAGTGCGCGTAGGCGATCCGTGGGCTGTCGCGCTGGGCCTCGCGGACGTCGAGTGCGGCGCGAAGGCGATCCAGCGCCTCGTCGTACCTGCCGAGGTCGATCAGCGCCGCCGCGGCCCGGTCGTCGGCCCATGGGACGGCCCCGGGCTCCTCGTCGGCGCGGAAGAGCGTCCTGGCGTGGTCGAACTTCTCCAGCGACTCCTCGTTGCGCGCCAGCCGGCCCAGCGCCTCGCCCAGCGACATCCACATCCGCCCGGCATCGCCGAGACGCTCCTCGCTCTCGAAGAGCCGGGCGGCGCTCGACCAGTGCTCCAGGGCGGTGGTGTCCTCGCCCAGCTCGGTGAAGGCCCACGCGACCATCCCGTGGCACTCTGCGATCTCCGCGGGCTCCCCGTTGGCCCGCAGCAGGTCGGCGGCCTCCATGGCAACGCCGATGAGCTCCTTGGTGCGGCCGAGGCGTCGCAGGGCCGCGGACTGCCCGAAGAGGCTGCGTGCCGTGAGCAGCTCGTCGCCGGCCTCGCGGGCCTGGACGGCGGCGGACTCGGCGAGCGCGGCGGACTGCTCGAACTCCCCGTCGGAGAACGCCCGACCGCCCAGCTCGTGGAGGATTCGGGCGCGATCGACCCCCGAGGCACCCTCCAGCATCTCCCAGAGGTCCTCCTCGGATGCCTCGTCGGGAGTCATCTCGTCGTCGTCCATCGGGGCAAGCATGTCGCAGGAACGGCCTTGTTGGGCGTCCGGTCCCCGATGGTTGAATGACCACCCGATGAGTCCTCCCACCTCGCCGGCGTTCGCGCGGACGTCCGGGCACTACGCGACCGTGGTCGCGGTCTTCTGCGCGCTCCTGCTCATCTCCAACATCGGGGCGACGAAGCTGATCAGCCTCGGACCGCTCATCTTCGACGGGGGCGCGATCCTGTTCCCGCTGGTCTACGTCGTGGGCGACGTCCTGTCGGAGGTGTACGGGTGGCGGGCCACCCGTCGCGCGGTCCTGCTCGCCCTGTGCCTGTCCGCGCTGGCGGCCGCGACCTTCTGGCTGGTCCAGCAGGCGCCGGCGGCGGCCGACTACGCCAACCAGGGGGCTTTCGAGGCGGTGCTCGGCTTCGTTCCGCGCATCGTCCTGGCAAGCATGGCCGGGTTCCTCACAGGTCAGCTGCTCAACGCCTACGTCCTGGTCCGGGTCAAGCGCCGGACCTTGGAGTCGCACCTGTGGCTGAGGTTGCTCTCCTCGACGTTCGTGGGGGAGCTGGCCGACACCGTCGTGTTCTGCACCGTGGCGTTCTACGGGGTGATCACGGGCTGGACGTTCCTGAACTACGTCGTCACCGGTGTCGTCTACAAGGTCTCGATGGAGGCCATCGTCATGCCCGTCACGTACCGCGTGATCGCCCTGATCAAGCGCCACGAGCCGACCTACGGTGTGCCCGAGCTCGCCGAGCGGGAACCCCTCCTGGCGTAGTACCGGCCGAGGAACTCCACGCGCAGCGCCACGAAGTCACCGTCGAGGATTGCCTGGCGCATCCGGTCGACGAGCCGCACCAGGAACCGCAGGTTGTGGATGCTCGAGAGCATGTGCACGGCGATCTCGTCGGAGCGGGCCAGGTGATGCAGATACGCCCGGGTGTAGTGGGCGCACGTGTAGCAGTCGCACTCGGGGTCCGCCGGCTCGAACGCCCGGCGATGGGCCGCGGCCGTGATGTTGTAACGGCCGTCGTGGCTGAGCAGGGCGCCGTTGCGGGCCACGCGCGTGGGCATCACGCAGTCGAAGGAGTCCGCCCCCGCCGCGACCCCCGCGAAGAGGTCGTCGGGCTCCCCGATCCCGAGCAGATGGCGTGGCCGGTGCTCGGGGAGCTCGTCGCTGACCCAGCCGACGATCCGCTCCAGCTCGCTCTTCTCCAGGGCCCCGCCGATCCCGTAGCCGTCGAGATCAAGTGTGGCCAGGTCCCGGGCGGCGGCCCGGCGCAGGTCCTCGAACTGGGCCCCCTGGACGACGCCGAACAGGGCTTGGGGCGGCCGGTTCGACCGCTCGGCTGTCAGCCGCTGGTGCGCGTCCACACACCGGCGGGCCCAGGCGGCCGTGCGCTGGACCGACTCCTGCTGATAGCCGCGCGAGTTGTGCAAGGTGGTGCACTCGTCGAAGGCGAAGATGACGTCCGCTGCGATCTGGTGCTGGATACGCATGCTGGACTCGGGGCTGAACCGATGTCGTGAGCCGTCGAGGTGGGAGGTGAACGTGACGCCCTCGTCGTCGACGTGGGCCATGCGGGTCCTTCCGGGCGCGATGACGTCGTCGGAGGTGACGGCCGAGGCCTCCATCGCGAGCACCTTCTTGAAGCCCACCCCCAGGCTCATCACCTGGAACCCCCCGGAGTCGGTGAAGGTGGGGCCGGTCCAGTTCATGAACGGGCCCAGGCCTCCGGCCCCCTCCACGATGTCGGGGCCCGGCCGCAGGTACAGGTGATAGGCGTTGGCCAGCAGGGCCTGGGCACCCAGCGCGGTGGCGGCCTCCGGCAGGACCGCCTTGACCGTGGCCTTGGTCGCGACGGGCACGAACGCCGGGGTCGAGACCCGGCCGTGGGGTGTCGTGAGGATCCCGGCCCGGGCGTGGCCGGGCCCCCTCGCCACGATCTCGAACCCGAATGTCTCCCGGCGGGCCGGGGGGGTGGGGGGAGCCTCGGCCATGACCTCGATCCAACACGACCAGGGGTCCTGCCAGGCGGTGAGGGGTCGGCGGGGTGGCTGGGACGCGGTACGGGCAGCATCGCGGCGATGCCCCACAATGACACCAACCCATCAAGGAGGCTCGAATGAGCTACGACGGCCCGCCACCGCCACCCCCCCCGCCGCCCGGGATGCCGCCGAACTACCCCCCCGGCATGCCGCCGGGCTATCCGCCCGGGTTGCCCGGCTCCGTGCCGCCGGATGCGAACTCCAAGAAGATCCTCGCGGGCATCATGGGCATCATCTTCCCTTTCCTGGGCGTCCACCGCTTCATCCTCGGTGACGTCGCCGGAGGCATCCTGCGGATCGTTATCTCGGTTTTCACCTGCGGTGTCGGTGCGATCATCGGCATTATCGAGGGGATCATCTACCTCACCAAGACCGATCAGGAGTTCTACCAGATCTACATGGTCGACAAGAAGGCCTGGTTCTAGGATCTGGTTCGAGGGCCTCTTCTCCGGCCTGTCTGATGGGGACGCGCAGGCCAGCAGCTGACCCATCAGACAGGCCCTTGGCACGGGCAGGGCAACCGGCACGAGGCACGGGGCCCGAGAGTGGTCACAGGTCCCGAAGGACGCTGCGGGCCTCGTCCACGCCGGATCGGACCGCGTCCAGCGAGCCGGTGAGATCGGCGAGCATCCCGTGCACCTGCGCCGGGTCTGCACTGGCCGGTCCGAGCGCCACGAGCTCGCCGCCCTTGGTCGCCAGTCCCTCCAGGCCCACGGTGCTCGCCTGGAGCTGGGCCAGCAGCGCGTCGCGGCGGCGCAGCAGGCGCGCGATCGAGTCGGCCTGTGAGTCGAGGGCGGCGAGAGCGCGCGCCAGCTCGATGCGGACGTCGTCGTCGGAGGCGCGGCCCAGGCGGTTCTGGACCAAGCGGATCTCCTCGGCGAGGCTCTCGGGGGCCGCCGCCGCGATGCTCGACTCCAACAGCGTGATCCGGCCGGCGAGCTCTGCCAGGGAGTCCAACAGGTCGGCGGCCTCGACGACGGCCCGCCTGATCTCGTCGGCGATCCAGCGGTCGGCCGAGGAGTCGGTCAGCCGGCGCAGGCGGTCGACCGCGCCACGGGCGCGACGCACGAGGATCGCCTGGGCGCTTCCCGGTGGCGGCTCGGGCAGCCGGTCCCGGGCGCGCACCTGACCGCTGGGCGTTGCGTCACGCGCGTGCCCGCCCCTGACCTCTGCGCGGTGCCGGGCCGAGCCGATCACCACCTTCGTCCCTAGGACCGTCCCGGCGATTGCGACACCCGCGACGACCGCGCCAGGTCCCATGGTGGCGGCTAGGGCGGCCCAGCCCACGCCCCCCGTCACGCCGGCGACGAGCCACCCCCAGGGGTCGCGCAACTCGTCCCGCACCGGCATGGCCCTCAGTGTGCACCGCCCTCCCGCAGCTGGGCTCATCCGCGAGCACCCGCGGGGGGTGGATCGTCACAGGTTCCCCGGATCCTCCTGCAGAGCACGTCGGACAGGCCCGGCTCGCGGCGTTCCTGCGGTCAGAAGTTGCTGATGACGCTGATCAGCACCTTCTCGATGCTCGCCGGGTCGGTGGCCTCGTAGTAGGCCCCGCGTGACGCCTCCGCGATGGCGCGCAGCGTGTCGGGATCGGCGCCCTCGCCGTAGCCGATGGGGAACACCCGCACGCTGGTGTCCACGCTCTCCCCGTGGAGCTGCTCGAGCAGGCTGTCGAGGTCCTCGTCGGGCGGGTACTCGTTCTTGCCGTCGGTGAGCAGGACGATGGCGTTGATCCGGTCGGGCGGCAGGTCAGAGAGCATGTCGTGCTGGGCCTGGCGGAGCGTGGCATACAGGGCGGTGCCCCCCTCGGCGAACATCGCGCCGATCTGCTGCTTCATGGCCGGGACCGCCTGCTTCGCCATCGTGATGGGTTCGAGCTCCAGCCACGGCTCGCCCTTCGGGCCAAGGCTGGTGGAGAACTGCCGGAGGCCGACCTCGTCGTCGGCGGCGAAGTGGTCCAGCGCCGTGATCGCAGCGTCCTGGGCGAGCCTGAGCTTCGACACCCCGGCGCTCGCGACCGAGTCCTGCATCGAACCGGAGACGTCCATGATGAACATGACGTGCGCGCGCTTGCGAAGCTCGTCCCAGGAGTCTTGGATCTCGGCCAGGACGGCGGGCGACGGCGGATCGATGATCTTGGACGGACCCGCGGGCAGCAGCCCGGAACGCTCCTCGATCACGGCGCCGGGCCTGCCCTCGTGGTCGCGGAAGCCCGCATCGGTGAGGTGGGCCTGCTGGTCGGGCTCGTGCAGCCACGCGAGGAAGTCGGTGGCCGCCTGCTTCTTCGTGGGCGTGACCCAGTCGGCGGTCAGGATCATCCACGGGTTGTCCGAGAGAAGGGTCCCGTCGGACGGGTACACCGCCACGAGGGGGACCACGGGGGCTGGCTGGTCCCCGAGGGTGGCCGGGTCCCCGCTGGGGTTGCCCCGGTTGTAGTCCAGGACGACCTTCTCCTCGACCGCCACCGCCGAGACGTAGCTCAGCGACCGGCCGGCTGCGTCCTCGGCGAGCATGTTGGCCAGGAACGTCAGGGACGTGTCGCCGTAGTGGACCATCGCGTTCTCGAGCTTGGAGACGAACTCGCGGGTCTTGGGAGCGTTGACCTGCGCCACGGTCAGGTCGCTGGAGACCCCGGTGGCTGCGAAGTAGCTGGCGATGGTGGCGTTGAGCCCGGACGTCGCCACATGCGGGTTGGTCTTGCCCAGCTTGAAGCGGCCCCATTCCGGGTGGCCCTTCACGGCCCAGCCATTGGCGTCCCCGGCCAGCTCGGCGAGGTCCTTCCAGCCGATCGTCGCGTCGGGCCAGCCCAGCGTCTCGGCCATCGGGCGCGGCATCGCGATCACGAGCGGCGACTGCACCAGGGATGGCCGGCCGGCCGGGATCGGGTTGGGCCGGTCGCGCTGGGCGGACTCGTGGGCGACGAGCTGGGCCCAGGACGAGGCGGCGGGGGTCCACACGTCGGGACGGGGACCGTCGACCTGCTCGTCCCAGCCGCGGGCCAGGGCGGCAGCGGCGGTCCCGCTGGCCTTGGGCGAGATCGACATCCAGACGCACTGGCCGTCTGCCTGCGGGGAGGTCCCGTTGTACGTCGCGGCGAGCTCGGCAAGCAGGCCGGACTTCTCCGTCGACGCGGCCACGGTGACCGTCGTGCATCCCTCGGGGGCCGGCTCATCCACGCCCACGGCGCCTGGCCCCGCCCCGGGGGGATCGTCGCTGCCGGCCCCGCCGCCGACGAGCATGCGGACACCGACGATCAGCAGGAGCCCGATGAGGGCGGCCACCACCAGTGGGAGGCTGGATCGTCGCCGCGCCATGGGTGCTCCTTGCCCTCGGGGATCGCCTGCCAGCGGCGATCATCCCCTCATCTCGCCGACCTTGTTGCCAGCAATGGAACAACAGGGGCCTGACATCGACGGTGGCGGGTCTGACATCGGTGGCGGGGTGCGCCTGCCTCGCTGCCGGCTGCGCCTGTCGGGCCCTCCGGATCTGCCTGCTGCTCCTGTCGGTGGCGAATCGCCGCTGCGACCGTCATGGCGCCAGCCGTGCCACCCAGAGGTCCTCGACGGGCCAGCTCTGCGCCCAGTCCAAGGTCGCGATGCCGTGGGCGAGTCCACGGGCGATCCGCCCTTGCGTGGCTGCGGCGCCGGCCGGGGCGCGGAGCTCCACCAGCCGCTCCACGACGAAGCCCCGCTCGATAAGGACGGCGATCCACGCGCCGTGCCCGGGGTGATGCTCGACCCCGCCCCCTGGCCACCTCACCTCCACCAGGTCCTCGGGCCCGCGAAGCAGGGCAGCCTCGGCAGGTCCCCCCTCGGCGGGCACGCACATCGCGGACAGGGGGCTGTTGGTCACGAACACCAGGCGCCCGCCGGGTCGCAGGACCCGGGCGGCCTGCCCGATCCAGGCCCCCGGATCGCACCAGGCGGCGGCACCGTGCTCGCTGATGACCAGATCGGCCCAGCCGTCGCGGATCGGCAGGTGCTCGGCGTCGGCCCGGACCAGCGGGAAGGTCACGCCGTGGGTGGCCTGGGCGGCCCGAGCGGCGCTCAGCTGGAGCCCGGAGAGGTCCAGGGCGAGGACAATCGCGCCCTGCCGGGCCAGCCACCCGGACAGGGGCGCCGTGCCGCACGCGACCTCCACCACGCGCCGCCCCCGCACCGGCCCGAGCACGTGCAGTTCCGACTCCGGGTGCTCGAACATCCCCCAGGCCAGCCCGTCGGCCTCCCACCGTGGGGTCCCGGCAGCCGCCGCCGAGTCCTCGCTCACGACATCCCAGAGCGCCGCGTTGTGGGCGGTGTCTGCGGCCGACGTCATCCGGTCATCCTCGCAGTCCCCGGTGACAGATCGCGGCGTCCGGCCCCGCGGGAGGCGCCGACGGGCCACGTCGACCGGTCCCGCCTGTCGTCGCCGTGCCGGGAACCTGCCGGCGGGAGCGAGCGGGCTGGCGTCGCGACCGCGCGAGGCGGGGTGGCTGCGGCCTACGCTGCCGCGCATGGCCGAGCCAGCTGCGGTGTCCCTGGCAGCGGTCGTGCGTCAGTTCGACCTGGAAGTGATCACAAGGGCAGGAGTGGACCTGGCCACTCGCACGATCGACACCGCCGAGCTCAACCGGCCGGGCCTGCAGTGGGCCGGCTTCGCCGAGAACTTCCCGAACGAGCGGCTCCAGATCATCGGCCGGACCGAGGTGTCCTACCTGCTGAGCCTGCCCGATGAGGAACGGCGTGCGCGATTGGAGTCCTACAGTCGCTTAGGCGTGCCCGCGGCGATCGTCACCCGCGGGCTGGAGGTCACGCCTGACGCGGTCGCGATCGCGGATCGCTTCGGCGTGCCGCTGCTGCGCACGGGGTCCGCCACGACGGACTTCGTCGGGCATCTCAACTGGTTCCTCGCTCTGGAGCTGGCCCCCCGCCAGGTGCTCCATGCCGGGCTGGTGGACGTCGCCGGCGAGGGCGTCCTCATCCAGGGACGTGCCGGGATCGGCAAGAGCGAGACCGCCCTGGAGCTCATCCGTCGCGGCCACCTGCTGATCGCCGACGACACCGTCGAGGTCCGCCGGCCCTCGGGCAGTGACCTAATCGGCCGGGCGCCGGGCCGGATGCGGCACTTCATGGAGATCAAGGGCATCGGGATCGTCAACCTGCGACTCATGTACGGCATCGGCTCGGTGAAGGCCAGCTCTGACATCAGCATGGTCGTCTCGCTCGAGGCAGCCGATGCCAGGTTCGACCCAGCCACCGCTCCCAGGACACGAGAGATCCTGGACATCCGTCTGCCTCTGGTGACGATTCCGGTCCGTCCGGGGCGCAGCACCGCCATCCTGGTCGAGACCGCGGCGATGGAGCAGCGGGCCCGCAGGCTCCAGCTCGGTCGGCTCTCGGGTGAGGCCAGCGCCCCTCTGGCCGACCTGTACGGCAGGCTCGCATGACCGGGCGGCGCATCGAGGTCGAGGGGATGCACAACCTGCGCGACGTGGGCGGGTACCCGGCCGCGGGGCACGTCACACGCCCCGGGCAGCTGTACCGCTCCGACGCGCTGAGCAGGGTGACGGCGCTGGGGGCCCAGCAGCTCCAAGCCCTGGGCATCGGGATCGTCCTGGACCTGCGCTCGGGGCTGGAGGTGGCCCAGGACACTCGGACCCATCCCATCCCGCAGGCGCTGCGCGTCCCGCTGCCGATCTTCGGCGGGTCGCGATCGTCGATCCTCAGCGATGGCCACATAAGCCTGGAGAAGCTCTACTGGGATGTCGTCACCCACGCCGGCTGGTCCCTGGCCGCTGCCGTCTCGATCGTCGCCGAGTCCGGCGAGCGCCCGATCCTGGTCCACTGCACCGCAGGCAAGGACCGCACCGGCCTCGTCGTGGCACTGGCCCTGGAGGCGGCGGGGGTGGACCGTGTGGCCGTCGTCGCCGACTACACCCAGAGCGCCCTGAACCTCGACGGACCCTGGATGGAGCGGACCGTCGGCGAGCTGGTCTCCCGGGGCGTGCCGATCTCGCCGAGACTCTTCGAGGTTCTCGGCGGCTCGCCGGACCACGCCATGAGCAACGTCCTGCGCCGCATCGACAAGGAGTTCGGGTCCGTGGAGAAGTACCTCTTGGAGCACGGGGTGCAGCCCATCTGGTTGGCCCTGCTGCGACAGAAGCTGGTGGTCTGACGTGGCACGACGCCCCAAGCGCCGGCGCGGCAACCCGGAGGGGTTCGCGGTCTCCGTGGCGTGGATCGCCCGGCGCATGGGCCTCATGCGTGTCGCCGGAGGCCACCTCGACCTCGACACGCTGATGGTCAGGACCTCCGAGGTCAATCGCCCGGGCCTGCAGCTGACCGGCTACACCGAGCACTTCGGCGTCGGCCGACTGCAGATCATCGGCTGGACCGAGACGGCGTACCTGTCCAGCCTCCCGCCCGACGTGCGCGAGCGGAGGCTGGACGCCTACTTCGCGCTTGGCTTCCCCGCACTCATCGTGGCCCGCGGGCTGCATGTGATGCCGGACATGGTCCAGGCCGCAGATCGCCACGACGTGCCCGTCTTCGTCACCGAGCAGCTCACGAGCACGATCGCCGGGGCGCTCACGTGGCTGCTCATCCACGAGCTGGCGCCACGGCGGGATGTGGCCGCGGGCCTGGTCGACGTGTACGGCGAGGGCGTGCTGATCATCGACGAGGGGGGGCTCGGACGCTCCGAGGTCGCCCTGGAGCTGGTGCGCCGGGGGCATCGACTCATCGCGGACGACCAGGTCGAGGTCCGCCGCATCTCCGCCGACCATCTGCGGGGCCGACCGGCTGGCGACGCCGGTCACATGATCGAGATCCCCGGAGTGGGTGTCGTCGATGTCCAGGAGCTGTTCGGCATCGGGTCCATCAAGCCGGACGCCCGGGTCTCCCTTGTGGTGGTGCTGGAGCTGCGCGACTTCGACAAGGAGTACGAGCGCGTGGGGATCGACGATCACGTCGAGGACGTGTTCGAGGTGCCCATTCCACGGGTGACGATCCCGGTCCAGCCCGGGCGCAACCTCGCCGTGATCGTGGAGGCTGCGGCGCTCAACCATCGGCAGCGGGCTCTGGGCTACATCGCGGCCACCGACCTCGGCGGTGACGGAGCGGGATCCGCCCGTGACCGATAGTCCGCTGTTCGAGGCCTTCGGGTGGCTGGGCTCCGGCCTGATCGTCCTGTCGCTGATGCAGTCCCGAGTGCTGCGCTTCCGGATTCTGAACCTGGCCGGCGCCCTGATCTCGACGATCTACAACGCGATGATCGGGGTGTGGCCCTTCGCCACGATGAACGCGATCATCTCCGTGATCGACATCTACTGGTTGAACATCCTGCTCCGGGAGCGGCACAGCCCACAGGCCTACCAGGTGCTGGAGGTGGGCATCGGGGATGCCTACCTGCTGCACGTCCTGCGGCGGCACGAGGACGAGATCCAGTCCCGGCATCCCGGGGTGCGTCTGGCCGAGGTCGTGCCCGGTCTGCGCGCGAGCTCGACTCCGGGGGATGGCCCCGGGGCTCCCGCCGGCGACGATCGCAGCGCGTACCTCGTGCTCAAGGGCGACGAGACGGTCGGGGTGGTTCTCATCTCCGACGTCGGCTCCGGGATCGCCCGCGTGGACCTTGACTACGTCAGCGAACGATTCCGCGACTTCACCCCAGGGGAGTTCGTGTACGAGCGCTCTGGGGTGTTCACGGAGCGCGGCTTCCAGAAGGTGGTCGTGGACGACGCGGTCGCCGAGGGCGCCTACTACTCCCGCGTCGGATTCGCCCACGTCAGCGGCCGCTGGGAGCGGGAGATCGAGCAGGTCCCGGGAGCCGGGTGACGCTCGGGGCGACCTCCGTGCCACGCGGTCCCGTCCGGTGTCGCCGCCTCGCGGGTCGTCCGCGGACGCGGCGTGTTCGGGTCGGATCAGCCGCCCAGTCCCACCCCACCGGCCGCCAGGCCCAGGCCCACGCCGGCGACCGTCGGGTTCAGTGCGGGCGGGGGAGACCGGCGACGAGCGGGCTCCGGGGTGGCCGTCTGCTGCCCGGGCTGGTCCACTGCGGCAGGCGCCTGGGACAGGACCCTGGACTTGGCCTGCGAGAACTCCTGGTCAGTGAGCATGCCTTGGGCGTGCAGCCGCGCGAGGGCAGACAGTCGATCGACGAGCGTGGCCATGTCGTCCCTCCTCGAAGCGGGGCGCTGCCCCCGACACTGGCCCGGCGCCGCCCAGGCGTCAAGTCCGGGGCGCGCCTGGCGGGCCCGGCCCCCCTCGGCGACGACTGCGTCCAGTCAGGTCGATCCGCTCGGACGTCCTTCGAGGCGGCGATCACCCGGGACTCGATCGTCGAGCCCGGCCCGACCGTGCCTGCTCCCCAGGAGAACGCGGGGCTGTCCTGGCAAGCTGCCCGGCATGGACGGGGAACCTCAGCTCGGCGTCTACGAGGATCTGATCACCTCGGCACTGGAGGAGAGGCTCAGCCGACTGATCGAAGCGCACCAAGCCCTGATCGAGCCGTTGCGTGACGACGAGGCGCCGGATCGCCTGGCCATGCATCTGGGGTCCGTTGTGCGGCGAGCCCTGGAGCGCATCACAGACACACATGGCGCCGGGCGCGGTGCTCGGGCCCGGGCTGCGTCCCAGATCATCACGGCACTTCTGCGCGAGCTCGCCGATCAGGGGGACTACGACGTCGCCCCGGACCTGCTGACGGCTGAGCCCCGACTCCTCAGGGGCATCGTCGGGGTGAACCCCGACGGCCGGCCGTCGCATCTGGCCAGCCCGATCACACCCCTGCTGGACACGACCCTGCTCACCAACAGCAAGCACGACCAGAACCTGACCGCTCACCTCATCTCCGAGATCCGTTCGGCGAGCGGGATCGACGCCATCATCGCGTTCATCCGGCGCTCGGGGATCGCGCCGCTTCGCGACGAGCTCGCCCACGCCACGAACCGGCCGGGAAGCCGCTTCCGGGTCCTGACAACGACGTTCACGCGCACCACCGAGGTCGCTGCGCTGGAGGAGCTGGCGGAGCTGGGAGCCGAGATCCGCGTCTCGTACGACGAGTCGGCCACTCGGCTGCATGCCAAGGCCTGGCTGTTCCACCGCCCGGCGGGGTCGTCGACTGGTTTCGTGGGCAGCTCGAACCTCACATACCACGGCAACGCGTCCGGGTTGGAGTGGAACGTGCGCCTCTCCGGCCGGCGCAACCCGGATGCGGTCGCCAAGTTGGCAGCCGCCTTCGAGTCGTGCTGGGAGTCCGAGGACTTCGTGCCCTTCGACCCTGTCGAGTTCCGGGAGAGGGCGCTGAAGCCTGAGCCGGATTCGGACGTCCTGCCCAACATCGACGTTCGCCCCTATCCCTTCCAGGAGCGGATGCTGGAACAGCTGGCGGTCGCGCGCGAGCTGGGTCGCCACCGCAACCTGTTGGTGGCCGCCACGGGCACAGGCAAGACCATCATGGCGGCCCTCGACTACAGGCGTCTGCGCCCGCAGCTGCCCAGGGCTCGGCTGCTGTTCGTAGCCCACCGCGCCGAGATCCTCAAGCAGTCGCTCAGGACGTTCCGGATGGTGCTGGGCGATGGCGCGTTCGGCGAGCTCGGGTGGGCCAGCACCGCCCTGATCGGTTCGAGAACGTCTTCGCCTCGATCCAGTCCCTGAACGCCACCGGGCTGTCGTGGCTGGAACCGGATCACTTCGACGTGGTCATCGTCGACGAGTTCCACCACGCGGCCGCCGCGTCCTACGCCGCCCTGCTGGACAGGCTGACCCCCACCGAGCTTCTCGGTCTCACGGCGACCCCGGAACGGGCCGACGGGCAGAGCATCCTCGATCTCTTCGACGGTCGCATCGCCGCGGAGATGCGCCTCTGGGATGCCATCGCCCAGCAGCGGCTCGTCCCGTTCCAGTACTTCGCCCTGAGTGATGGGACCTCGCTGATCGATATCCCCTGGCGTCGTGGGCGCGGGTACGACATCGACGCTTTGACCAACGTCTACACGGCTGACGACGCCTGGGTCCGCCTCGTGATCCAGCAGACGCGATCCCGGGCGGACGTCCACACCATGCGTGCGCTGGGCTTCTGCGTGAGCGTCGCGCACGCGCATTTCGTGGCGGCTCACTTCACCCGAGCGGGCATCCCGGCGGTGGCGGTCTCCGGCGGCACCCCGGACGCCGAGCGGGCGAAGGCCCTGCGGGACCTGGAGCAGGGCGCGGTGCGAGCGGTGTTCAGTGTGGACCTGTTCAACGAAGGCGTGGACATCCCACACGTCGACACCCTTCTCCTCCTGCGGCCGACGGAGTCGGCAACGCTGTTCCTGCAGCAGCTCGGGCGCGGCCTGCGTCGTGCTGAGGGCAAGGACGTGTGCACAGTGCTGGACTTCATCTCGGGGCACCGCAGGGAGTTCCGCTTCGATCTCAAGCTGCGGGCCCTCCTGGGCGGAGGCACCCGGCGTGATCTGGAGCGGAACGTGGACCAGGGCTTCCCGAGCCTGCCCCCTGGCGCCTCCGCCACCATGGACCCGGTTGCCCGACGGGTCATCCTCGCGTCACTGCAGGACGCTCTGCCGACAAGCACGGCTCGGATGGTCGCCGAGCTCAAGGCCATGCTCGAAGCGGGGCACGAGCCCACGCTGGGCGCGTTCCTGCGCGAGAGCGGCATCGGGTCGGCTGACGTGTATGGAGGGAATGGGTGCTTCTCCGATCTCCTGGAGCGGGCAGGAGGGCTCGTTCACACCCGGGGACCCGACGAACCGGTGCTGCGCCGTGCGATCGGGCGCCTGCTCCACATCGACGACATGGAGCGGATCTCCACCTACCGGCGGCTCCTGGCGGGTGAGCCTTCCGCCGCACTTGCATCCTCGGAGCGCGACGTGCGGCTGTGGCGCATGCTGGTGGCGCAGCTGATGCAGAGCGTGAAGAACCTGCCCACCTCCCTGGCAGGCGCGACGGAGCTCCTCTGGGCACATCCTCAGGTGCGGGCGGAGATCAGTCAGCTCCTCGATGTGCTCAGCGATCAGGTGGACCACGAGCACCTACGGCTGCCCGGCGATGAGGATTGCCCGCTGCTGATCCATGCCCGGTATGCGCGGGTGGAGATCCAAGCTGCGCTGGGCGAGGGCACGGGGCCTCGGGTGCCGCTCTGGCGGGAGGGAGTGAAGTGGCTTCCCGACCAGGGAGTTGATGCGTTCCTGGTGACCATCGACAAGTCGGAGGGCCTGTTCTCGCCCACCACGGCCTACCGCGACTTCGCCATCAATCGCAGGCTGTTCCATTGGGAGAGCCAGTCGCGGACGACCCCGGGATCGCTCGCCGGACAGCGATATCAGGGGCACGAGGGTCTGGGATCGCGGGTCCTGCTCTTCGCCCGGATGATTCAAGCGGACCGCGACTTCTGGTTCCTCGGGCCGTGCACCTACGTCTCCCATGAGGGGTCCGCGCCCATGCAGATCGTCTGGTCCCTGGCGCATCCGATCCCGGCAGACCTCTTCCCCGAGATGGCCGCGGTCGCGGTGGCCTGATCCATGCGGGGGCCCGTCGTCGGCAGAGCCGCCCGTGGAGATCCGGTTCCTTCAGGGATGGTCTCCGCAACGGGGCACCTCACACCCGCCAGGGAAGCCATCAAGGGACTTCGGACGCGCGACTCTTTCCAGTCGGACTGCCTCCCTGCTCGCCACCGGTCGGAGCACGCGATATCCGCGTTTACGAGGGCGTCTCAGGAGTCCTGAGTGACATTGCGCCCGAAACACGCGGATACGGCCTCTATCAGACCCGTATAACGCGCATTTCGTGTCAATTCCTGCATCTCTGCACGCCGATCACCCCGTAAACGCAACTTTCGAGCACAGCGGGCCTCGACACGGCCTGGCGAGGCCCACGATCCACCCCGGACATGGGCGCGACGAGCGCATGAGGCCTCCTGTGGCCGCGGGCGGTCAGGGGTGGCCGACCATCGTGCTCGGGTCCACGATCCGGTCGAAGTCCTCGGGCGAGACGAAACCCAACTCCAGGGCCGCCTCGCGCAGGGTGGTGTCGTGGACCTGCGCGTGGTGGGCGATCGCCGCAGCGCGGTCGTACCCGATGACCGGCGCGAGGGCGGTGACCAGCATGAGCGAGCGCTCGACGTGCTCGGCGATGCGGGCGAGATCGGGCTCGACGCCCGCGACCAGGTGCACGCGGAAGCTGGCGCACCCGTCGGCGAGGAGCCGGATCGACTGCAGCACGTTGGCTATCATGAGGGGCTTGGCCGCGTTCATCTCCAGATGACCCTCGGCGCCGGCCATGCCCACGGCGACGTCGTTGGCCATCACCTGCATCGCGATCATGACCAGCACCTCGCACTGGGTGGGGTTCACCTTGCCCGGCATGATCGAGGACCCGGGCTCGTTGGCGGGCAGGATCAGCTCGCCCAGCCCGGAGCGCGGCCCCGACGCGACGAGGCGGATGTCGTCGGCGATCTTGTGCAGCGACACCGCGAGGGTGCGCAGGGTCCCGGACAGGTGGACCAGCGCGTCGTGGGCGCCCTGGACGGCGAAGCGGTTCGGCGCGGCCACGAAGGGCTGCCCGGCGAGGTCGGCGATCCGGGCGACGACGGCATCGGCGAAACCCTCGGGAGCGTTGATGCCCGTGCCGACTGCCGTCCCGCCGAAGGCCAGGCGCCGCACGCCCGGCAGCGCCGCCTCGATCTGCTCCGCGGCGTCGCCGAGCATCGCCGCGTACCCCGACCACTCCTGGCCGAGGGTCAGCGGGGTCGCGTCCTGCAGGTGGGTTCGCCCGATCTTGACGATGCCGGACCAGAGCTCCGCCTTCGCCGCGATGGCCTCCTCCAGCGCCCGGACCTGCGGCAGCAGCGACTCGGTCACGGCCACTGCCGCCGCCACGTTCATCGCCGTGGGGAAGGTGTCGTTGGTCGACTGACCCATGTTGACGTGGTCGTTCGGATGGACCGGGCGCTTGCTGCCCAGTGGCTCGCCGACGATCTGCGAGCACCGGTTCGCGATCACCTCGTTTACGTTCATGTTGAACTGGGTGCCGCTCCCCGACATCCAGACCCGCAGCGGGAACATGTCGGCCAGGCCACCGGCGAGGATGTCGTCGCAGGCCCCGCCGATCAGGTCCGCTTGCTCGGAGGAGAGGCGGCCCGCCGCCCCGTTGGCCTCCGCGGCCGCCTTCTTGATCAGCGCGTAGGCGGCGGCCAGCTCGGGGGGCATGGGCTCGCGCCCGATGGCGAAGTGCTCGATCGCGCGCTGCGTCTGCGCTCCCCAGAGCCGGTCGGCGGGAACGCGGATCTCCCCGAGGCTGTCGGACTCGATGCGGGTCGGTGTCTCGGGCGGGGGAGCGGCGGGGTCTGCGGCGGACATGTCCGCGACGCTATCCGCGACGTCTCGGTCATGCAGGGCGCCGGGGGCAGCGGCCGTGGATGCGCGGTGCCGCGGCCCCGGAGTCGCCACGTCGCTGAGGTGGGTCCCTGGGCGCGCGGATCGGACCTCGGATCGAGCCCTGGTCCGGCTTTGGCCACGGTGTCGGCACGACGCCCGGGACGCCGGAAGCACTGAACGTTCTGCAAGCGCCTCGGGCTAGACTCAACGGACGCCCTGATCGGACTGGGTGACCTTCGGGCCAGGGCCGGGCGGGGCGAGCGCCTCGGCGGCCACCCGCCCAACGTCCGGCGCCCGTAGCTCAATGGACAGAGCGACCGGCTTCTACCCGGTTGGTTGGGGGTTCGAGTCCCTCCGGGCGCGCATCGTCGCAGGTCAGATGGCAGTTTGTTGACCGCGAACCTCGCGAAAATGGCCCCGTACACCAACGCGTACACCAACTGGGTGTCGAGCCGACCGCCAGAGTCCGTCGAAAGCCGTCGTCGCCCGCCCGTCGCCAACGCTGGTCTGCGCCGGCGCAGAGCCCCCATTGGCTCTGCCTGACCGTGGTCAAGCCCCGCGTCCTGATGAGCCTCTTGGGCGACTCTTGACCTCAAGACGAACCACCGACGGCGGCTGCTGCCTCCCCCGAGGATCGTCAGTGGATCGGGAGTCGCCTCACTCGACTCTCTGATCGGTGATCACGGCCATCGCCCCTTCGGCGAGGTCGACCGCCAGTGGCGGGAGGTTCGCCATCAGCAGGCCAGCGAGCACTTCCGCACGACGGCCCGAGCCGACGCGCAGAAGGACCACGGACGGTGCGGGCGCCTTGGAGGACGCCAGCAGCGTCCCGAAGTCGGTATCGGCGGAGACGAGGATTCGCTCGTCCTGGGCGGCACGGGCAAGAACCTGGGTGTCCAGGGCGGACTTCATCCCGAGCTGGCTCACGTGGGTGACATCAAAGCGCGCTCGGCAAGCAGCCCGGTGAGCGTGAGAAGAAGGTTCTCGTCGAGCAGCACCCTCATGCGGTGAGAGCGGCAGGTCTCGATCTCGGACCGCCACCGCGGCGTAACGCAGTGCCTCCGAGACGTCCCCAGGCTCCAGGTCAGGCAGCTCGCGGCAGATCTCCTCGACCGTCATGCCATCGGCGACCATCAGCACCACCGTCGCCACCGGGATACGCATTCCTCGGATGGTAGGCACGCCCGCCATCACGTCCGGATCGACGGTGATGCGCGTGAACCTCATGCCGGCAGGGTACGCGCCTCGGTCCCAGGGGGGCCGGACCCGATTAGCCGGGGTTCGGGTCCCGCCGGGCGCGCGTCGCACCAGGCCAGGCCGAGCTTCAGACCAGACCGAAGTAGCGCTCGAAGAACGCCTGCAGCTTGTCGAGGACGCGCTGCTTCTTCA
>CAZWXF010000056.1:0-18582 GCA_964638055.1 uncultured Bifidobacteriaceae bacterium
CCTGCCAGGAGTGCAAGCACCGCAACTACATCACCAAGAAGAACCGGCGCAACGACCCGGATCGACTTGAGCTCAAGAAGCACTGCCCGAACTGCAACAAGCACACGGCTCACCGCGAGACCCGTTGATCTGAGCAGTCGAGCCCGGACCTCCCGCACTCAGGTGCGACGGGGCCCGGGCTCGTGGCATGCCCGCCGCCCATCCGGACGGGCTGTGCCGGGGCCGGAGCCCGACTTCCTGCCCGCCCTCCGTCGCAACGATCTAACTATCATGGCGAGGCTGCGGCGCTGAGGGAGGAGATCGGGCGTGGAGATCCAGCAGATGTTCCCCGGCAAGCGCTTCATCACCACGACGTTGGACATGATCGACGTCAAGCGCGAGATGACGGTCGACATGCGCAAGCGCTACCTGATGCGCGCGGGCATGGCCGGGGTCATCGTGGGGATGCTCTATCTGGCCAACTTCGCGATCACGGCGGGGTTCTCGGAGGTCCACATCACGCCGGACCAGACCCTGGAGCCGCTCGGCAAGATCGCCGGCTCGACCTTCTTCGGCTTCGCGCTGGTCTTCATCTACTACTCGAAGTCAGAGCTGCTGACCTCGAACATGATGATCCTGACGATCGGGCGTTACTACCGGCGGATCCGCATCAAGCACGCCGGACGCATCCTGAGCCTCTGCTTCCTGGGCAACTTCCTCGGGGGCCTGTTCGTCGCGGTGTGCCTCGCGGCCTCCACGATGCTCACCCCGGGCATGCACGAGATCCTCAACCACACGGTGGAGCACAAGCTCTCGTACTTCCATGAGGGGGCCACCGGCTGGGTCGACCTGTTCATGCGCGCGGTCTTCTGCAACTTCTTCATCAACCTGGCGATGCTGCTGGTCTACAACGGCTTCATCAAGGACGACCTGGTCAAGGTCTCGGTGATGATCGCGGCGGTGTTCATCTTCGCGTACCTCGGCTTCGAGCACTCCGTGGCCGACACGGTGGTGTTCACCATCCAGGCGCTGCAGGACGGGATCTCGCTCGTGCCTGCGGCCGTGACCGTCTTCATCGCCCTCATAGGCAACTACGTCGGTGGCGGCGTGCTCATCGGCCTGTACTACGCCTACGTGAACGACCAGAGCCGCTGGATGCGCCAGCATCCCGAGGTCAGCGAAGAGGCCTACAGGGCGAGCGCGGCATCCTCGGCGGAGCAGGTCTTCGGTCGAAGCGCCGAATGAGTCTCGCAGCGCTGACGACCCTGCGCGTGGGGGGTCCTGCGCTCTCCACGGTCACCGCGACCTCTGCCGGAGAGGTCGCTGAGGCTGTGCGGGCTGCCGATCGTGCGAGGGAGCCCGTCCTGCTCGTCGCGGGAGGCTCGAACCTCCTCGTGGCCGACACCGGCTTCCAGGGGACCGCGGTCCTGATCCGCAATGCGGGGTACACGGTGGTCGGACGGCATCCCGACTGGGTGATCGTCCGCATCGCGGCCGGCCAGCCCTGGGACGAGTTCGTCGTCGCGGCACTTGCCGAGGGCTGGTCGGGGATCGAGGCCCTGTCGGGCATACCAGGCTCTGCCGGGGCCACGCCGATCCAGAACGTCGGCGCCTACGGCGCCCAGGTGGGCGATGTCCTGGTCGACATCGGGATCTGGGACAGGCACACCGGACGGCTCGCCCGTGAGGCAGCACAGGACCTGGGGCTGGCCTACCGGAGCTCCACGCTCAAGTGCTCGCCCGGCCGGGCTGCTGTGCTGGACGTGACACTGCGGCTGCGCGTCGGCCCAGAGTCCGCACCGATCCGGTACGCGGAGCTGGCGGCCAGGCTGGGCGCGGAGATCGGGACCACCGCACCCGCCTGCGAGGTGCGCGAGGCTGTGCTCGAGCTGCGCCGCGGCAAGGGAATGGTCCTGGACCCCACCGATCACGACACCTGGAGCGCCGGGTCCTTCTTCACCAACCCGATCCTCACTGCTGAGCGGGCCGGGGCCCTGCCCGAGGGGGCTCCCAGATTCGCGCAGCCCGGTGGCCGGGTCAAGACCTCCGCCGCGTGGCTGATCTCCCATGCGGGCTTCGATCGTGGCTACTCGCTGCCCGGCAGCCGAGCGGCAGTGTCCACCAAGCACACGTTGGCCCTGACCAACCGCGGTGGCGCCACTGCCACGGAGATCCTGGACCTGGCCCGCCACATCCGGCAGGGCGTGGAGGAGTGCTTCGGGGTCAGGCTCGAGAACGAGCCCGTGTTCGTCGGCTGCTCACTCTGACCCGTGCGAACCCTCTGAACCAAGTGCCCGCTGACCGAAGTGCCCTATGTCGAAGTGCCCTATGACGCAAAGGCCGCAGCTCGGCTGGCTCAGCGGGCCTCGCCCAGCAGCGCTGCGATCCGGCCGATCCCCTCGGCGAGGTCGGCGTCGCCCAGCGCATAGGACAGCCGCAGGTAGCCGGGCGTCCCGAAGGCCTCCCCGGGCACGACGGCGACCTCCACCTGGTCGAGGATGAGCGCGGCAAGCTCGGCCGACGTGCTCGGACGGCTCCCGCGGATCTCCCGGCCCAGGGCTCCCTCGACGCTGGGGTACGCGTAGAAGGCACCCTCAGGCTCCGGGCAGACGACCCCCGGGATGGCGGACAGCAGCTCGACCATCGTGCGGCGCCGCCGGTCGAAGGCCTGGCGCATCTGGGCCACAGCGGCCAGGTCGCCCGAGACGGCCGCCAGGGCGGCGACCTGGGAGACGTTGGCCACGTTCGAGGTCGCGTGGGACTGCAGGTTGGTCGCGGCTGCCACGATGTCGCGCGGACCGATCAGCCAGCCGACCCGCCAGCCGGTCATCGCGTAGGTCTTCGCCACGCCATTGACGACCAGGCACCGCGCAGCCAGCTGCGGCACCAGCGTGGGCATGGAGCTGAAGCGGGCCTCGCCGTAGACAAGGTGCTCGTAGATCTCGTCCGTCACCACCCAGATGCCGCGCTCGACCGCCCATTGGCCGATCTGCGCCACGGCCTCCGGGGAGTACACCGCTCCGGTCGGGTTGGAGGGGGAGACGAACACCAGTGCCTTCGTCCGCGGCGTCAGGGCCGCCTCCAGCTGCTCGATCGTGGCCCGGTACCCGCTGTCGGGCGTCGTCTGGATGACGACCGGAGTGGCTCCAGCCAGGGCGATCGACTCGGGGTAGGTGGTCCAGTACGGCGCGGGCAGGAGGACCTCGTCACCGGGATCGAGCAGTGCCGCGAATCCGTTGTAGAGGGCCTGCTTGCCCCCGTTGGTGATGAGGACCTGATCCGGGGACACCTCGAACCCCGAGTCGCGCGCCGTCTTGAGGGCCACGGCGGCCTTGAGCTCGGGCAGTCCTCCTGCGGGGGTGTAGCGGTGCCAACGGGGCTCCCGGCAGGCAGCCGCGGCTGCCTCGACGACGTACTCGGGGGTCGGGAAGTCGGGCTCTCCGGCGCCGAATCCGATGACCGGCCGGCCGGCCGCCTTGAGGGCCTTCGCCTTCGCGTCGACGGCGAGGGTGGCCGACTCGGCGATCGCGCCGATGCGGTTGGATACTCGGGTCTCCCGGGACATGACCACGATCCTAGGCCGCGTGGACCGCGGGGCCGCCCGCGCGCGGTTTGGCCGGGCCGGGACCGGCCCCGTACACTTCCGGCATTCGGGTGTCCTACCCCTGCGGTAGCCTGCCCGGACACTGCAAGCCCTAGGGTCGTAGCTCAATTGGTAGAGCACCGGTCTCCAAAACCGGCGGTTGGGGGTTCAAGTCCCTCCGGCCCTGCGAGGTGCAGGACCACCCGGTCCTGCGAGGACCCCATGACAACCGCTCGTCGTATGTGAGACGGCTGGGCTGGGCGATCGACGTCCGGAGGATCAGTTGAGCGACAGCAGCACCAGTACCGAGCGGGACTCTGCCGGCGAGAAGAAGCCTGCCCAGAGGCCCGGTCGCTGGGCTCGGTTCACCCTGTTCCTGCGACAGATCGTCGCCGAGCTGCGGAAGGTCATCTGGCCCACCCGACGCGAGCTGATCACCTACACGTGGGTCGTGATCGTGTTCGTGGGCGTCGTGACGGCCATCGTGGGCCTGTTCGATTTCCTGTTCACCAAGCTGGTGCTCTTCATCTTCGGCTGATCGGCCGGAATCATCACCAGCAGAGAGCTGCGAGGACACTGTGGCTGCATCGAGCGACCCGTTCGACTTCTCCGAGGTTTCGGAGGTCGACGATGCTGCGCTGCCCGAGGCTGGCGACCCGGGCGAGGACACCGGCCCCGTTGGGACGGCGGACGATCCGGTAGCCGCTGCCGAGGCGGTGGAAGACCTGGTGGCCCCTGCTGAGGCGGTGGAGGACCCGGTGGCCCGGTTCCGCGAGGAGCTCGACTCCCAGCCCGGTGACTGGTACGTCATCCACTCCTACGCCGGCTACGAGAACAAGGTCCGGACCAACCTGCTCACGCGCGCGACCTCCCTGAACATGGAGGACCACATCTTCCAGGTCGAGGTCCCGATCGAGGACGTCATCGAGGTCAAGAACGGCCAGAAGAAGCTCGTCAAGCGCAACAAGTTCCCGGGCTACGTGCTGGTCCGCATGGAGCTCACCGACGAGTCCTGGGGCACCGTCCGGCACACTCCCGGGGTCACCGGCTTCGTCGGGCACGCCCACCAGCCGCTGCCCCTCTCCCTGGACGAGGTGATGGGGATCCTCGGACCCGAGCCGGTCGAGGACATCGGCAAGCCCGATCGACCCGCCGCCGCCGGCCAGAAGCAGCCCAAGGTCCAGAGGGTCGAGATCGACCTGGCCCCCGGCGATTCGGTCACGGTGATCGACGGCGCGTTCACCTCGTTGCATGCCACGGTGTCGGAGGTCAACATCGAGGGTCAGCGGATCACCGGTCTGGTGGAGATCTTCGGCCGCGAGACCCCCGTCGAGCTGCGGTTCGACCAGATCGAGAAGAACTAGGGCCCGCCTCCCCGACGGCCCCGCCCGACCGGCCGAGCTCCGGCCCCCCAGATTCCCGTACCCGAGGTGGTGCGGGTGCCCCAGATGACGAAGGACCCGAAAGATGCCTCCCAAGAAGAAGAAGGTCACCGGCCTGGTGAAGCTCCAGATCAAGGCCGGCATGGCGACCCCCGCCCCGCCCGTCGGGCCGGCGCTCGGCCAGCACGGCGTGAACATCATGGAGTTCTGCAAGCAGTACAACGCGGCGACCGAGGCCCAGCGCGGCTCTGTCGTCCCGGTCGAGATCACGGTGTACGACGACCGGTCGTTCACGTTCGTGCTCAAGACCCCGCCGGCCTCGAAGCTGATCCTCAAGGCCGCCGGTGTGCCCAAGGGCTCGGGCACACCGCACAAGACGAAGGTCGCCTCCCTGACCAGGACGCAGGTCAAGGAGATCGCCGAGACGAAGATGCCCGACCTCAACGCCAATGACATCGATGCCGCGATGAAGATCATCGAGGGCACCGCGCGTCAGATGGGCATCACCGTCGCCGAGTGAGGCGACGGGCACCGGGCCCTGCCCGGGGCACCGACACAACCCGACGGGTCACTACCTGTCATCCAGATCAGTGGTAGGGCAGCGCCGCCCGTTCACCACGACGGAGGAAGGAATCCGCTCATGCAGCGCAGCAAGGGCTACCGCAAGGCAGCCGAGAAGATCGATCCGGCCCACGTCCACTCGCCGCTCAGCGCCGTCAAGCTGGCCAAGGAGACCAGCCCGACGAAGTTCGACGCGACGGTCGAGGTGGCCCTCCGGCTCGGGGTCGACCCCCGCAAGGCCGATCAGATGGTGCGCGGAACCGTCATCCTGCCGCACGGCACCGGCAAGACCGCTCGGGTCCTGGTCTTCGCCAACGCTGCCAAGGCCGAGGAGGCCCGCGCGGCCGGCGCCGACTTCGTCGGCTCCGACGACATGATCGAGAAGGTCGCAGCTGGCTGGACCGACTTCGACGCTGCCGTCGCCACCCCCGACCTGATGGGCAAGGTCGGACGGCTGGGCAAGGTCCTGGGCCCCCGCGGCCTCATGCCGAACCCGAAGACCGGCACTGTGACCATGGACGTCGCCAAGGCCGTCTCCGACATCAAGGGCGGCAAGATCGAGTTCCGGGTCGACAAGCACGCCAACCTGAACTTCCCCATCGGCAAGGTCTCGTTCTCCGAGGCGCAGCTGGTCGAGAACTACGGCGCGGCCCTGGAGGAGATCATGCGCCTGAAGCCGTCAGCAGCCAAGGGCCGGTACGTCAAGAAGGCGACCCTCTCCACGACGATGGGCCCGGGCATCCAGGTCGACCCCAACCGCACGCGTGACCTGCTGGCCGAGGACGAGGCTGTCTGAGCAGCCCGGCTGCGCTGCCGCGACCGCGGCGTCCCCACGCACGTCCGAGCCAGGGCCCCGGAGCGCGCACCGCCCAAGCGGTGCCTGGGCAACGTGCGGGTCTGCGGCAGCTTCAGCTTCCCAGCACGATTCCGGGGTGCGAGGTGCCGAGTGTCGAGCAGACGACCCGCGGGCTTCACAGCTCGAATCGTGACTTGAACGGGAAGAGCACCTCCAGCAGCTCGGTCGCCGCCGAGGTCATCTCCTCCCAGCTCATCAGGGCGTCGTCGCGCATGTTGAAGCAGAAGAACTTCGCGCGCCGAAGTGGCCTCGCGAATGCGAGCATCTCGGTGCGGTCCGCGATCCCAGCCAGGTCCAGATAGGCATACCTGGGTGCGATCGTTACGGCGCGCCCGGTCAACAGGGCGTACCACATGACCAGCTGGATGGGCGCGATGTCGCTGGCGGAGCGGAACTGGTTCCCGGCAGTGGTCTTCCACTCCTGCGCGTACCGGCTCTCGACCTCAGCGTTGATGGAGCGACGCATTGGCAGTGGCGTGTGCTTCAGCTTCTGTGTCAGGACGACCCCGAAGTCCCGCTCCAGGAGCGCCCGCACGTTTCGCCCGGCCAGTCCCGGCGCTGTCTCATCCGGCGCCGGCGGTCCGGGCGCGATGGCTGCGGAGGAGGGCTGGAAGGCTGGCAGCCCGTTGATCGTGAAGAAGTCCGTGACGGTTGTGCGGTCGCCGAGCATCAGGTCGTCGTTGAAGTAGATGAAGTGCTCTGACATCCCCGGTATCCGGTGGAGGCCGGATTCGATGGCGTGGGAGTTGAAGGTGGGAAGAGTGGCGAACCCATCGAGGATGTCTCGGTGATCGACGAGGATGACCTGGCGTTCGTCCAACCAGTCGGGCTTCTGATCATCGGTGACCAGGTAGATGTTGCGGACGAACGGGGCGTACATGTCCAGGGAGCGCAGCGAGAACTTCAGCTCGTCGAAGCTGCGGTGCCGCGCCTCCTCCTTGGCATGGGCGTCATCGGTGGCTGGGTTCGACAGCCACTTCTTCCGGGCTGCCCAGTACTTCGGGTCGCTGGAGCTCACCCACGTGTAGACCACGTCCACGGGCTCGGTCCAGTCCATCGGTGTGATCGCGGTCAGTGACTCCCAGGTGGTCAGCTGCTGGCCGCGGAACTCCATCGGCTCGGTCCGCTCGTCGGACAGGGGGATGGTGAGGCCTCGGGCATGGGTCTGGGGGGAGACCATGTCTGTCTCGGTCCGCTCCCAGGACTCGACCTCGACGGACGAGATCAACCCGATCTTGCGATTGCCCCCCGGATCCCAGGTGGTCGTGTACATCCGGAACGCGGCCGGGGCTGGTGGAACCTTCCGCGGATCAGCTCGCGTCCAGGTGTTCGTCAATGGTTCGAAGACTTCGATGTGCCAGATGGGACCCAGACGGGCGAGCAGCACTGAGAGCACCCGGTCCGGGGCCTCGAACGTGGCCAGTCGTGTCCGGCCCGGCCGCGTACGCTGCTTGACCAGCCAGTGGTCCACCTCGGCGTCGCCCAGGATTCTGACGATCTCTGCGAGATGCTCCGCTGAGCGCTGCTCCTGGCTGGTCTCGGTCTTGATCACCATGTCGCGCTCGGAACGCGACCAGCGCGGTCGACGTCTGGCCAGGGCCCGCGGTGCCCGCCTGAGCTTCTGCTCAGTGCCAGGGGGCCACGGCCGTCGCCCTCGTTGTTGGTTCAAGGCCACTACTCCTTCGCGATGTGGGTCATGCTGGCACCGATCCACGACGTTCACGCGGTGGAGAGGTCCTGCAGAACCCGGGCGGATCCCCTGGAGGGGTGGGTCACAACGCCACGGGTCCCCAGAGGCCCAGCCGGGTGCGAAGGTGCCCGCTCGCGGGGGACGACCGCAGCGAGGGGCGGCAGAATGCTGTCATGACCCCATTGCGCCTGGCCCAGGAGCCTGCGGCGGACTCCCTGCTGTCCCGGGATCCGTTCGCGCTGCTCGCCGGCATGCTCCTTGACCAGCAGTTCCCGATGGAGCGCGCCTTCGCCGGTCCGTACCTGCTTGCCAGTCGACTCGGCTGGGATCGGCTCGATCCGGCGGCACTCGTCGCGCTCCCCGAGGATGCGCTGCTCGCCGCGGCGGCCGGGCCGCCGGCCATCCACCGCTATCCCAAGTCGATGGCGGCGCGGATCATCGAGCTGGCGCGGGTCGTGCTCGACCAGTACGACGGGGACGCATCGGCCATCTGGGCGCCCGGGCGCAGCGGCCCCGAGGTGTACGCAACCCTGCGGGGCCTGCCGGGGTTCGGGGAGCAGAAGGCGAGGATCTTCCTGGCCCTGCTCGGCAAGCAGCTCGGAGTCGATGCCGAGGGCTGGCGTGACGTCGTCGGGCCCTACGGCCAGGACGGTTCCTTCAGGTCGGTGGCCGATGTGGTGGGCCCCGAGTCGTTGGCCAGGGTTCGTGAGACCAAGCAGGCGGCCAAGGCGGCAGCGAAGGCGGCCAGGGCTGGCGACGGCTGAACAGGCTCGAGACGTGACTCGGGGATTTGGCCGGCGGTCCGTGGGTCACGTACTCTTGCCGGTGCCGAAGACCGCAGGTCTCCACCCAGGTGGACGAAAGCCCCGAACCGTCGGGCGACCCGCGCAGGTGTGAGCAGTGAAGCGCCCCGAGTTGCTCGGGTTGCGCCCGCGCCCCGCCTGCGCCGGGGTGCCCTCCATCTGGGCCGTCGCCTCGGAGCCAGCGCTCCCGGCGAACTGGAGTGCCATGCCCGCCACCACTGGCGCGGGCAGGGAGTCGAAGAGGAGAACCATGGCGCGGAATCCCAAGACCACTGCTGTGGCCGAGATCACCGACGAGTTCCGCGCGTCGAACGCCGCGGTCCTCACCGAGTACCGCGGGCTCACGGTGGCACAGCTCAAGGAGCTGCGTCGTTCGCTGCAGGGCAACGCCTCGTACTCGGTCGTCAAGAACACCCTGACGAAGATCGCCGCCAAGGATGCCGGTGTCGAGGGGCTGGACGAGTTCCTCGTAGGTCCCAACGCGATCGCCTTCGTCACGGGGGACCCGGTCGAGGCGGCCAAGGGCATCCGCGAGTTCGCCAAGGCCCACCCGAAGCTGGTCGTGAAGGCCGGCTATCTGGATGGCCGCGTGCTGACCGCCGCGGAGGTCAGCAAGCTGGCCGACCTGGAGTCGCGTGAGGTCCTGCTCGCCAAGCTGGCCGGTGCGATGAACGCCTCGCTGCAGCAGGCCGTCTCGCTGTTCGCGGCTCCGCTGTCCAAGGCTGCCCGCACGCTGGACGCCCTGCGCGCCGCCGCGGAGGAGAACCCCGCGATCATCGGGGGTGCGGGCACGGCGCCGGTCGCCGAGCCTGTTGCCGAGCCCGTTGCCGAGGCGAGCGCCGATGCCGAGGCTGCTGGATCCCCGGTCGAGGCTGACGCCGAGACCACGGCTGCCCCGGCAGCCCAGGAGAACGCCGAGGGCTGATCCGCCCTGGGTATCAGCCCACCCGGCCCTGGCCGGAACCCCATCTAGAAAGGACGCCATTATGGCGAAGCTGAGCACCGACGACCTGCTCGACGCGTTCAAGGAGATGACGCTGATCGAGCTGTCCGAGTTCGTCAAGCAGTTCGAGGACACCTTCGGCGTGACCGCTGCTGCCCCGGTCGCAGTGGCTGCTGTCGGAGCCCCGGCCGGCGGCGGCGCCGCTGCGGAGGTCGTCGAGGAGCAGGACGAGTTCGACGTCATCCTCGAAGCGGCCGGTGACAAGAAGATCCAGGTCATCAAGGAGGTCCGCACCCTGACCTCCCTGGGCCTGAAGGAGGCCAAGGATCTGGTCGAGGCCGCCCCCAAGGCCGTCGTCGAGAAGGTCACCAAGGAGGCCGCGGAGAAGGCCAAGGCAGCGCTGGAGGCCGCTGGCGCCACCGTCTCCGTCAAGTGACCCCCTGCGTCGTAGGCCACTGACCGACTCGGCTCGGTCGAGCCCCCGAGGCCGCACACCCGGGGGCAATGGTGCGCGACGGAGGGCCCGCAACCGTCGGGCCCGAGCAGCCAGTGAGGCGCGCCCCCCAGCAGGGGCGCGCCTCACTGGCTGTGCGCCACCGGCTGTGCGCGCCCAGGGAGAACGTGGCACGCGGGTTCGCTGGGACGAACGAGGCTCACCCGCCCCAGACGTGCAGCACTGCACACGAAATGCGCGTTCACAGCACACTCTTCGCCCCTGCCCTCCCGAGTCGCGCTCGAAATCTGCGTTCTCAGCATCGGGAACGGGGTCATAACGCAAAGTTCAGGTGCGAAGTCCGCAGAGGGCCGCCGGGACAGGCCACGAGACGCGCATCTCGTGGCACGTCTTGGGGACCCGCCAGATCCGGCCCCTCCTGCTGCTCGGATGGTGCTGCGCGAACGCCCTGGATGCTTCGCCGCCGCTGGGATCGCGACCCGGATTCGCAGCCCCAAGCATCGGCCCCCGCTGACGAGCCCCCGGATTCGAGGGCATCCCGGGCGACATCCAGGACGTGGAGCGTCGACGTTTCGCTGGACCCTTGCAGAACCCTTTGCGCCCCAGTACTTGACTACCGCGCCCCCTGGATGCACCCTGTTGGCAGCAACTTCGCCTGCCAGCAGGTGCCCGCTCTTCTGGGCACGCCAGATGGCGGTTCGAGGATCGCGACGAAGGTCCGGACACCGGCTGTCGGGTGGGTCCGAGACCTCGCGAGATCGATGAGCCGTCAACCGGATCCGCCGGACAGGGTCGACAGCGGCTGCCCGCTCGGGTATGCTGCCTTTTTGCGCTGCCCACCGACCTCGCCCTGACCCGTGTGTATCGTCGCGCGGGCTCTCAGCGGGCCTGAAAGCAGGGCGACGACCGTACACAGTCCTGGAAGGACCTGTCTTGGCCTCCACCCGCAAGACCGTCACGCCCCCGCCGCCGCCCGGACTGAACCGGGTCTCCTTCGCCAAGATCCGCGAACCACTCGAGGTACCCAACCTCTTGGCGCTGCAGACCGACTCCTTCGACTGGCTGCTGGGCCATGATCGCTGGAGGGCCCGTCGCGACGCCGCTCTGGAGTCCGGCGCCAGCGTGCCCCAGACCTCCGGCCTCGAGGAGATCTTCACCGAGATCTCCCCCATCGAGGACTTCTCCGAGACGATGTCGCTGAGCTTCCGGGACCACCGCTTCGAACCCCCGAAGTACACCGTCGACCAGTGCCGCGAGAAGGACCTGACCTACTCGCAGCCGATGTTCGTCACCGCCGAGTTCACCAACAACGAGACCGGCGAGATCAAGAGCCAGACAGTCTTCATGGGCGACTTCCCCCTGATGACCGACAAGGGCACGTTCATCGTCAACGGCACCGAGCGGGTCGTCGTCTCCCAGCTGGTCCGCTCTCCGGGCGTGTACTTCGAGCGCCAGGAGGACAAGACCTCGGACCGGGACATCTTCGTCGCCAAGATCATCCCGAGCCGTGGTGCGTGGCTGGAGTTCGAGATCGACAAGAAGGACATGGTCGGCGTGCGCGTCGACCGCAAGCGCAAGCAGCCGGTCACCGTGCTGCTCAAGGCGCTGGGCAAGTCCTCCGACCAGATCCGTGAGCGCTTCGCCGAGTGGCCAGCCATGGAGGCCACGCTGGACAAGGACCCGATCGGCACACAGGACGAGGCCCTGCTCGACATCTACCGCAAGCTGCGCCCGGGTGAGCCGCCGACGATCGAGGCCGGTCGCAACCTGCTCGACAACTTCTACTTCAACCCCAAGCGCTACGACCTGGCCAAGGTCGGCCGCTACAAGGTGAACAAGAAGCTGGGGCTGACCGCCGAGCTCCCCAAGAGCACCCTGACGATCGAGGACATCGAGGCCACGATCGAGTACCTGTGCCGCCTGCACGCGGGGGAGGCCCAGTTCGAGTCCGCGCAGGGCACCAAGCAGGTCGAGACCGACGACATCGACCACTTCGGCAACCGCCGCCTGCGAACGGTCGGCGAGCTGATCCAGAACCAGCTGCGAACTGGTCTGTCCCGGATGGAGCGTGTCGTCCGCGAGCGGATGACCACGCAGGACGTCGAGGCGATCACACCGCAGACCCTGATCAACATCCGCCCGGTCGTGGCCTCGATCAAGGAGTTCTTCGGAACCTCGCAGCTCTCGCAGTTCATGGACCAGACCAACCCGGTCTCGGGCCTGACGCACAAGCGACGCCTCTCGGCGCTGGGCCCCGGCGGCCTCTCGCGGGAGCGGGCGGGCTTCGAGGTCCGCGACGTGCACCCCTCGCACTACGGACGCATGTGCCCGATCGAGACCCCGGAGGGTCCGAACATCGGCCTGATCGGGTCGCTGTCGACGTATGGGCGGGTCAACGCCTTCGGGTTCATCGAGACTCCCTACCGGCGCGTGGACAACGACGGCCGCGTCAGCGACGAGGTCCAGTACCTGACCGCGGACGAGGAGGACCGCCACGTCATCGCACAGGCCAACGCGCCGCTGACCGACGACGGGCACTTCGCCGAGGATCGCGTGCTGGTCCGGACCAAGGGCGGCGAGGTCGACTACGTGGCGCCGAACGACGTGGACTTCATGGACGTCTCGCCGCGTCAGATGGTGTCGGTTGCGACCGCCATGATCCCGTTCCTGGAGCACGACGACGCCAACCGCGCGCTCATGGGCGCGAACATGCAGCGCCAGGCTGTCCCGCTGCTGCGCAGCGAGGCGCCATTGGTCGGCACCGGCATGGAGTACCGCGCCGCGGTCGACGCCGGGGACGTGGTCGCGGCATCGAAGGGCGGCGTGGTCTCCGAGGTCTCGGCCGACCACATCACGATCGCCAACGACGACGCGACGTACGAGACCTACCGACTGCGCAAGTTCGACCGGTCGAACCAGGGCACGTGCTTCAACCAGAAGGTCCTCGTCGACGAGGGCCAGCGGGTCGAGCCCGGTCAGGTCATCGCCGACGGCCCCTGCACCGACACCGCCGAGATGGCCCTGGGCCGCAACCTGCTCGTGGCGTTCATGCCGTGGGAGGGCCACAACTACGAGGACGCGATCATCCTGTCGCAGCGTCTCGTGCAGGACGACGTCCTGTCCTCGATCCACATCGAGGAGCACGAGGTCGACGCCCGCGACACGAAGCTGGGGCCCGAGGAGATCACCCGCGACATCCCGAACGTCGCCGAGGAGGTCCTTGCCGACCTTGACGACCGTGGCGTGATCCGTGTCGGCGCCGACGTGGTGACCGGCGACATCCTGGTCGGCAAGGTCACGCCGAAGGGCGAGACCGAGCTCACCCCGGAAGAGCGCCTGCTGCGCGCGATCTTCGGTGAGAAGGCTCGCGAGGTCCGCGACACGTCGATGAAGGTGCCGCACGGCGAGCAGGGCAAGGTCATCGGGGTCCGGGTCTTCGAGCGCGAGGCCGGCGACGAGCTGCCGCCCGGCGTCAACATGCTGGTCCGGGTCTACGTCGCCCAGAAGCGCAAGATCACCACCGGCGACAAGCTGGCCGGCCGTCACGGCAACAAGGGCGTCATCGCCAAGATCCTGCCCGTCGAGGACATGCCCTTCCTCGAGGACGGCACGCCGGTCGACGTCGTTCTCAACCCGCTGGGGGTGCCCGGCCGCATGAACGTCGGCCAGGTGATGGAGACGCACCTGGGCTGGGTGGCGAAGTCCGGCTGGGTGGCTCCGGAGGGTGCCCAGTGGGCTGAGCGTCTCGATGTCTCGGCCCGCAGCGCCCCCGCGGACACGCGCGTCGCCACGCCGGTGTTCGACGGCGCCAAGGAGGACGAGCTCTCCGGGATGCTGGCCAACACGATCCCCAACGAGGAGGGCGTCCGCCTGGTCGGGGCGGACGGCAAGGCGCGGCTGTTCGACGGCCGTTCCGGCGAGCCGTTCCCGGCGCCCGTGGCCGTCGGGTACATCTACATCCTCAAGCTGCTGCACCTGGTGGACGACAAGATGCACGCCCGCTCCACCGGCCCGTACTCGATGATCACGCAGCAGCCGCTGGGTGGGAAGGCGCAGTTCGGCGGGCAGCGGTTCGGCGAGATGGAGGTGTGGGCCATGGAGGCCTACGGCGCCGCCTACGCCCTGCAGGAGCTGCTGACCATCAAGAGCGATGACGTCCACGGTCGCGTGAAGGTCTACGAGGCGATCGTCAAGGGCGAGAACATCCCGGAGCCGGGCATCCCCGAGTCTTTCAAGGTGCTCGTGAAGGAGATGCAGTCGCTGTGCCTCAACGTCGAGGTGCTCAACGACGCCGGTCAGTCGATCGAGATGAAGGACTCCGACGATGACGTCTTCCGGGCAGCCGAGGAGCTGGGCATCGATCTATCACGGCGCGAGCCGAGCAGCGCGGATCTGGACTGACCCGACCGCTGACCCGAACTGACGACGACACGACAACATAAGGAACACACCTTGCTCGACGTCAACTTCTTCGACGAGTTGCGCATCGGTCTGGCTACGGCCGATGACATCCGTACGTGGTCCCATGGTGAGGTCAAGAAGCCCGAGACGATCAACTACCGCACGCTCAAGCCGGAGAAGGATGGCTTGTTCTGCGAGAAGATCTTCGGGCCGACCCGTGACTGGGAGTGCTACTGCGGCAAGTACAAGCGGGTCCGGTTCAAGGGGATCATCTGCGAGCGCTGCGGCGTGGAGGTGACCCGGGCGAAGGTGCGCCGGGAGCGGATGGGCCACATCGAGCTGGCCGCTCCGGTGACCCACATCTGGTACTTCAAGGGCGTCCCGTCGCGTCTGGGGTACCTGCTGGACCTGGCGCCGAAGGACCTGGAGAAGGTCATCTACTTCGCCGCCTACATGATCACCTCGGTGGACGAGGAGGCGCGGCATCGTGACCTGCCCTCGATCGAGGCGCGGATCGAGGTGGAGCGCAAGCAGCTGCGGGACAAGCTGGAGGCGGACCTGGCCCGGCGTGCCGAGAAGCTGGAAGCCGACCTGGCCCACCTCGAGGGTGAGGGCGCCAAGGCCGACGTCAAGCGCAAGGTGCGTGAGGGTGCCGAGCGGGAGATGGGCGCGATGCGCCGTGCCGGTGAGCGCAAGGTCGAGTCGCTGGAGCGGGTCTTCGACCGGTTCCGCACGTTGAAGGTCCAGGACCTCGAGGGCGACGAGATGCTCTACCGGGAGATGCGTGACCGGTTCGGCATGTACTTCTCCGGTGGGATGGGGGCCGCGGCGATCCAGGCGCGGCTGTCCAACTTCGACCTCGACGCGGAGGCCGAGACCCTGCGCGAGGTCGTGCGCGTGGGCAAGGGGCAGCGCAAGACCCGTGCCCTGAAGCGGCTGAAGGTCGTCGCGGCGTTCATGCAGACCGACAACGATCCCCGCGGGATGGTGCTGGACTGCGTGCCGGTGATCCCGCCGGACCTGCGTCCGATGGTGCAGCTGGACGGCGGCCGGTTCGCCACCTCCGACCTGAACGACCTGTACCGCCGGGTGATCAACCGCAACAACCGGCTCAAGCGACTGCTGGACCTGGGCGCCCCGGAGATCATCGTCAACAACGAGAAGCGGATGCTGCAGGAGGCCGTGGACGCGCTGTTCGACAACGGCCGCCGTGGCCGTCCGGTGACCGGCCCGGGCAACCGGCCGCTCAAGTCGCTGTCGGACATGCTCAAGGGCAAGCAGGGTCGGTTCCGCCAGAACCTGCTGGGCAAGCGGGTGGACTACTCCGGTCGTTCGGTGATCGTGGTGGGTCCGCAGCTCAAGCTGCACCAGTGCGGGCTGCCCAAGGGGATGGCCCTGGAGCTGTTCAAGCCGTTCGTGATGAAGCGGCTGGTGGATCTGAGCCACGCGCAGAACATCAAGAGCGCCAAGCGGATGGTGGAGCGGTCCCGCCCGGTGGTGTGGGACGTGCTGGAGGAGGTCATCGCCGAGCATCCGGTGCTGCTCAACCGGGCACCGACACTGCACCGGCTGGGCATCCAGGCGTTCGAGCCGCAGCTGATCGAGGGCAAGGCCATCCAGATCCATCCGCTGGTGTGCACGGCGTTCAACGCCGACTTCGACGGCGACCAGATGGCGGTGCACCTGCCGCTGAGCGCGGAGGCGCAGGCCGAGGCCCGCATCCTCATGCTGAGCAGCAACAACATCCTGTCCCCGGCCAACGGTCGCCCGATCACCACGCCGACCCAGGACATGGTGCTGGGCATCTACGCCCTGACCTCCCTGCGCGAGGGGCTGCCCGGCGAGGGTTGGTCGTACTCGTCCCTGGCGGAGGCGGTCATGGCCCACGACGGCGTCGATCCGGCGACCAACCAGCCGCACCTGGCGCTGCAGAGCTCGATCTCGCTGCGGCTGCAGGGAGTGGTCGCGCCCGAGGACATGACCACACCGGAGGGGTGGACGGCTGGGGACCCGCTGATCCTGACCACGACGCTGGGTCGGGCGCTGTTCAACGAGGCGCTGCCGGCGGACTACCCGTTCGTCAACAAGGCGATCAACAAGAAGGAGCTGGGCGCCCTGGTCAACGACCTGGCCGAGCGGTACTCCAAGACCCAGGTCGCCACCACCCTGGACGAGCTCAAGGATCTCGGCTTCCGCTGGGCCACCCGCTCGGGGGTCACGGTGTCCTTCGACGACGTCCTGGCGCCCCCGAGGAAGGCCGAGCTCCTGGAGGAGGCCGAGAAGCGTGCAGCCGCTGTCCAGGACCAGTACGAGGACGGCCTGATCACCGACGCCGAGCGGCGCCAGGAGCTCATCGAGATCTGGACGCGGACCACCGATGAGGTGGCCGAGGCCATGAAGGAGAACTTCCCGGCCACGAACCCGGTGTTCATGATGGTCGACTCCGGGGCCCGCGGGAACTGGATGCAGGTTCGCCAGATCGCGGGGATGCGCGGCCTGGTGGCCAACCCGAAGGGCGAGATCATCCCGAGGCCGATCAAGAGCAACTACCGCGAGGGCCTGTCGGTGCTGGAGTACTTCATCGCCACGCACGGCGCCCGCAAGGGCCTGGCCGACACCGCCCTGCGGACCGCGGACTCCGGGTACCTGACCCGGCGCCTCGTGGACGTCTCCCAGGACGTGATCATCCGCGAGGAGGACTGCGGCACCGATCGTGGCCTGAAGATGGCGATCGGCGTCCGCGACCAGGACGGGACCGTCACCCCGGCCGAGAACGCGGACACCTCAGCGGTGTCGCGGACCCTGGCCGAGGACGTCGAGGTGGACGGCACCGTGCTAGCGGCCAAGGGCGACGAGCTGTCGATCACGATGGTCGAGCAGCTCTGCGAGGCCGGGGTCGAGCACGTCCGGCTGCGCTCGGTCCTGACGTGCGACTCGAAGGTCGTCACCTGCGCCACGTGCTACGGCCGCTCCCTGGCCACCGGCAAGCTGGTCGACGTCGGCGAGGCCATCGGCATCATCGCCGCCCAGTCGATCGGCGAGCCCGGCACGCAGCTGACCATGCGCACCTTCCACACCGGCGGTGTCGCCGGTGAGGACATCACCCACGGCCTGCCCCGCATCGTGGAGCTGTTCGAGGCCCGCACCCCCAAGGGTGTGGCCCCGATCAGCGAGGCGACGGGCCGGGTGCGCATCGAGGACACCGACCGGGTCAAGAAGATCGTCATCGTGCCCGACGACGGCAGCACCGAGCAGGAGCATCCGATCCCGCGGCGTGCCCGGGTGATGGTCAACGAGGGCGACCACGTCGTCGTCGGCCAGCAGCTCACGGCCGGAGCGGTGGACCCGAAGGCCGTGCTGCGGGTCCTGGGCCAGCGCGACGTCCAGCTGCACCTGGTCGAGCAGGTGCAGGAGGTGTACCGCTCGCAGGGCGTGTCGATCCACGACAAGCACATCGAGGTCATCGTCCGCCAGATGCTCAAGCGCGTCACGATCATCGACAGCGGCGAGACCGACTTCCTGCCCGGCCAGCTGGTCGAGCGCGGCATGTTCGAGACCAACAACCGGGCGGTGCTCTCCCGGGGCGGGCGGCCCGCCTCGGCCCGCGCCGAGCTCATGGGCATCACCAAGGCGTCCCTGGCGACCGAGTCCTGGCTGTCGGCGGCCTCCTTCCAGGAGACCACCCGGGTGCTCACCGAGGCCGCCATCGAGGCCAAGCGTGACCCGCTGCTGGGCCTCAAGGAGAACGTCATCATCGGAAAGCTCATCCCAGCCGGCACGGGCCTGCCCGTGTACCGCAACATCCGGGTCGAGCCCACCGAGGAGGCCAAGGCCGCCATGATCGCCTCCATCAGCGGATACGACGAGAACATCTACGGCGAGAGCTTCGGGGTCTCGACCGCCGGGCCCGCCCCGCTGGACGACTACGAC
>CAZWXF010000057.1:0-4993 GCA_964638055.1 uncultured Bifidobacteriaceae bacterium
CGATGTCGAAGTCGACCCCAGTCAGCACGTCGTTGTCCCCGTAGCGCATCCGCAGATCGCGGACCTGCACCATCGGCCCCATCGGTGGGCCCCCTGACCACGGTCGCTCCTGCCGAATCATCAGGCTAGGGCCCCCTCACCCCGAATGCCAGAGCCGCTGCCTCAACAGAAGGCCGGCAGACGACGGATGCCCTGGTCGCGGCGGTGAGCATCGTGGATCAAAGGCGGGTTGCGATAGGTGAGCCGGTCAGGGCGGACCTGCTGGTGGTGGACGCGTCGGTACCGGCGTTCCCAGCGGCGCCAGGAACCCGGTCCTCCAGAGGTCCAAGGCGCCTCGACCAGACAATCCCGCGGTTGTCACGCCGTACCGGTCGTCGCTCCAGTCGAGTGGCTGTCCAGGGCTTGGGGCGCGTCAGGGCGCGAGGAGCTCGCGTGCCTCGGCGGTGAGGAGGTCGTCGACGGCGGCCCACGGCACCGTGTAGACCGGGAGGCCGTGGAAGCCCAACTGGAAGTCCTGGAAGTGGAATTCCAGCCCAGCGGGGGTGGACTGCCAGGCGCTCCAGTTCTCCGCCTTAGGAGCCAGGCCGGACGCGGCGGCGTCGCCGCCGGAGGCCTCCAGGGCCTTGCCTACCTCCTGGGCGCAGACCGAGTAGGCGGCGGGCAGGTCGGTGAAGACGTCGCTCAGCAGGATCGGTTGGCCCGCGGTGGTGGTCAGCGCGGCGGTGCTCACCGAGTTGTTCGGGTGCGCCGTGCCGTCGAGGTAGTCGACGAACTCGACCACAACCTGGACCGTGCGGCCGTCATTCGTCGTCACCGCACCCTCGCCCTCCAAGTTGCGCTGTGCGCCATCGTCAAGCTTCACCTGCTCTTTGGCCATCGCGATCGCAGACTCGGCCGGTGCGCGGACACGCCGGTTGATCTCGTCGTCAGCGTCGCTGCCGCTGAACGTCGGGATCTCCACGTTCCAGGTCAAAGTGCCCTCGGTGCCCTTCATGATGTCGTTCCCCACCTGCAGAGGGCTGGCTGAATCGGTTGGGGGCGCATCTGACGTGCACCCAGAGACGAACAGCAGGAGCGTGACCGCCAGTCCGGCGGCGAACAGTCGGCGGGCGTCCACGGGCGCAAACTAGCAGGGCCGCGTACCTGCGAGGCATCGGAGTGCCCTGAGCCACGGGCATCCGATTCACGCCGACGGGGTCGCTGTCTCGGCCCAGCAGCTGCGCGGCGAACAATGGGATCGAGGAGCGCTTCCGCTCGGCTTCACAGGACCCGTCGAACTGTGCGGGCTGCGCGCATCAGGTCGAGCGGGTCGAGGAGCTCGACCAAACCGCTGACAAGCGTCGCGGACCGGGCCCTCCATACGATCCCCGGGTGAAGCGGCTGCCCGTGACCACCTTCTTGGTGCTCGCCTTCCTGGTCACCTGGGTGATCTGGGTACCGCGGGCGCTTGGAGCCGACTGGGCCGTCCAGGTCGGTCAGATCTGGTCCTATGGCCCCGCAATCGCGGCCCTCGCCGCCGCTGTTCTCACGGGCGGCCGTGCCGCCTTCCGCGAACTGGTCGCGGGCCTCGACAAGTGGCGAATCGGCTGGGGCTGGTATGCGGTCATCGTGGTCGGCCCCCTCGCGCTCGCCACCCTCACCGCCGCGATCAACGTGGCGCTGGGTGGGAGCTGGCAGCAGGGATCGCCGGACGCGCTGTCGGAGCCCCTGCCCATCATCCTGTTGCTGATCTTCATCCTCACCATCACCGACGGGCTCGGTGAAGAGCTCGGCTGGCGGGGGTTCGCCCTTCCCAGAATGCTGAAGCACGGCAACGCCGTCTCTGCCAGCATCGCATTGGGCTTGGTCTGGGCGGTGTGGCACGCCCCTCTGTTCTGGACGGAAGACAACGCATTGGAGGGCACACCGATGTGGCTCCTCCTCGCCCGGCTACCTGCCCTGTGTGTGATCTTCACCTGGGTCTTCCAGCACACGGAAGGCAGCGTCGTGGCGGCCTCCCTGCTGCACGGGGCGTTCAACGTGTTCTCGGTGGCACCCCCCACCTCCGGCGAGCCTCTTGCACCGGCGCTCATCGCTGTCGCGCTCACCTGGGTCGTGGCGCTCGTGCTGGCTGTCCTCGCCGGCTACCGCCGTCTCGACGGTCTGCCCCGGCGATCCAGATATGCGGACCCAGTCACCGACGCCGGGCCACGCTGATCGGCGTCAGGCTGCGGCCTCGAACCCGATCTCTCGGACGCCAGCACGTGCTCCGGCCAAGGCCTTTCCCGGCCGCCACATACACCCGACGATTGGCGACCGTGCCCTCGCACCTTCGCTCCTGCACGGTCGAAGTCGTCGGTGCGGAGCACTTCGACCATGTGTCGACCATCACTGACACCTGCCGCTGCGAACCAGCCAGGGACCGCGCGCGGTTCGCGGCGCAACGACTCACCTGCTGGCATCGCTGCGCGACGGTCCGGCCCGGTGAGCGGCCAAGGGCAGGGCGTAGCCGAGGTGGACCAGCGCGTCCCGGAACGCGACGTCGTGCTCGGCGGCCACCGCCAGGTGCCGATCGCCGAGCAGACGGCAGTAGGCCGCGGTTCGGGTGTCGCGGGCGATCAACGCGGCCGTCGCCGGGTCCGCACACTCGACGAGGCGCATCACTCCCCGGTCGGACAGCGCCGAGCCGCGCGCCGCCGCGTCGGACAGCAGCCTCGTCACGGTCTCCGGCGCGGGGCCCTCGCTGGCGCTTTCCAGCAGTCGCTGCAGGTCATCGAGGCTGCGCCCGCCGACCGTCCCGGCCAGCAGGCTCGTCATCGACAGAAGCCAGGTCCGCTCCGCGGTCCGCTCGGCGAACGCCGACAGCGTCATCGCCTCCCCCGGCGTCAGGTCGCCAACTGCGACAACCTCGCGGGTTGACAGCACCTTCAGCACCGCGGTGGGTGCGGGGTCGACCGGGGGCCGGTCGGTGATCCCCAGTACGTAAGCGCCGAGGCCGTTGAGCCGCACGGCGGTCAGGCCGTCGTAGCGGCTCAGATACGCCAGGTCGTCGGCGCCCCAGATGTGCCCGAAGTCCCGACGCGCCCCGGCCGGCTCGGTGAACTCCACGTCGAGCAGGCCCAGCGTGGCCGCATATTCGAACAGGACCGCCAGGGTGTATCGGCCCTGAAGGATCTCCCACTCGTGGTTGCCGTCATACCCGAGGCTTCCGTACTGCGGGTCCGCCAGGTAGAGCCGCCACAAGCTGCGCGAGTTCCGCTCAACGGTCGGGTTCAACCCACCGCGGCGCATCTGCTCGAACAAGTCATCGACCTCGACCCATGTGCCCATGGGCAACCCGCCCACCGCCGCGGCAACGGTCCTCCGACGGGTGGAGACCGAGGACAGCACGTTCACTCCCCGCTGACCCTTGATGTTCTCGATCCGGCTGAACTCGTCGAGGACACCGCTGCTGACCCACTTGCGCCACACGTCCCGGACCGTTCCATGCGGCGGTGCCGAGAGCGCCTTGCGACCACGGGCGGTGAGCTGCAGTCGTGTTCCCGCGAGTTCGGCAAGTCCTCCCGCCTGGATGAGCAGTGGCCACGCGTAGGCCGCGATCGCCTCGCCCGGGTAGAAATCGCCCCGCACCAGCAGGCCGGCCAAGCTCGCCACCGCAGACGCCGAGGGACGGCGCGTCTTCTCGCTGCAGCGCACCCGACCCAGCGCGCACTGCTCGAGCACGACCCGCAGGTTGGCCACCGCCTCGTCGGCAGTCTCACGCACAACGGTCAAGGAACCGTCGGAGATGGCGCTCACCGCTCGACCCTACTTCCAGCGCATGAACGTCTGGCACGGAACCTCACGCTCGCCTGTGCTGCGCCCCAGCTTGATGCCGGGGATATCGATACGGGCTGCAAGCTCACTGAGGCGGCCAGGCGACGAGCGCCGCGATCGGCTCCAGTGCCAAAGGCACCGGTAGCACCGACTGTGCGATCCGGACGTTGGCCACCAGCGCGTCCAGGGAGTCTCTCGTGCGGGGAAAGGTCTCGGACGGTACCCAATGCGGCCGTCGATGCGGTCTCGCAGGCCCGCGGCGGTGATGCTCAGCTGGCTTCGCCTCCGCCGGATCTCCCTCGTCACGGCTGTGGGGACCGGATCGACCCATAGTGCCCACCCCGTGACCCCGCTGCAGGGGCCCTCTTGAAGGCGCTCACTCCCTCGGCGTAGCCCAATCCGGCGGCGCGGTCATGGGCTGCTCATCCCGCCGTGGCAAGGCCGGATTCTGATTCATGAGACGTCGTTCTTTCGATGGTGGGTTCTTCATGGATCGGCGCAGAGACCTCAAACTTTGAGAGGTTCCCTCGTCACAGTCATAGGACCAGAGCGCGCGGAGTAGCCCCTCAGCGTCGACGGTCAAGAGGGCGTCGCCCGTCGAGGTTGGCGAGGGGATCTGTCACCGGGAGGGGCGCAGGCTCAGTCCGAGCAGTCCACGGCGATGGCGAGGGCCGCGCAGATCTGGCGCATCCGGTGGTCGGCCAATCGGCCCAGGCGTTCGACGAGAATGGCGATCGAGACGCTTTCGACCGAGTCCAGGTTCACTGCCGAACGAAGCGGTACGGGGTCCTCGCCGGGTTCGAGGAGGACTTCGCTGGGCAGGTGTCGGATGGTGGTCGTGCACGGTGCGATCAGCGCGCGGCGGTGGCGCGGGATCACGGCGTCACGAGAGAGCACGACCACGGGTCTGCGCGCGGTTTCAGCCATTTCGCACCACCACACGTCCCCGCGTGCGGGTAGGTCTGTCACGAGGCCGCAACCGCCCGCCGGAAGGAGGCCAGGTCCCCCCAGGCGTCTGGTTCGTCGAGCGGGTGCGCGTCGTAGGCGGCGTAGCTGGCGTTCACCTCGGTGGCGCGATACCGAGCCACCAGGGCAGCGAGGGCCTCGTCGATCAGCGCGGAGTCCGGCTTGCCGGAGGCCTTCCGGGCGCTGTCCAGCAGGTCCGAGTCCACCGTGGTGCTCAATCGCGTGGGACTCA
>CAZWXF010000057.1:5093-10284 GCA_964638055.1 uncultured Bifidobacteriaceae bacterium
CAATCACGCCACGACAGACGGAGCTGCGTGTCGGCGCCCGACTGGGGGTGGTAGGACCCACGTTTGCGTCACCTGCCCTCGACGCCGTGGCTCCTCGTGCTTGAGCCCCCGGTGGTCTGCCGGGGGGTCTGTGCGCAGTTGCGCGGCGCGCATACTGGGGTTGTGGCAACATCACCTGGAAGTCCGCGTCCCCGTCACGCCAGCAGCCCCTTCCAGCCTGAGCCCGCGCCGGTGATCGAGGCTTTCTCGGTCGACGACCGGGTCTCGCATGACTCGTATGGGTTGGGTCGAGTGGTGGGGCTGGACGCAGGTGGGGTGACGGTGGACTTCATGGGCAAGAAGGTGTGGATCACGACGCCGTTCCGCAAGATGACCAAGCTCTAGAGAGGGTCGGGGGCGCGGGTCATCCTTTCGGTGGGGTTGGTCGTCAGGCGGCGCCATGACCCGGGTCTGCGGACGCGAGAGAGCCTGCGTCAGGAGCAGCTCGAACCACCGACTCAGTTCAGCCGTGGGCGGCCGCGCCACTGGCAGACGGGTTCTCGAAGATGCCCTCGGGGAGGACATCTCCATGGGCTTGGTCTGGTATTGGCGAATGTCGTCCAGGAGACCCGGGAGCCAGGATCGAACCTCAACAGAGACTCTCAAACTCGCCCGCCAATGGGCGTGGCATCGCCCGGGTTGCCCGCAGCGGGCCGGTCGAGACGTTCGGCGATTCGGAGTGAGGCCGACCCGGTCCTGGAGCTTGCCTGAGGGCAAGGTGCTCGCCGTGGTCGAGTTCGCTGGCCCGGTACCGTCGCGGTGTGGACCTCGTCGATCGCGTCAGCTCCGGTCAGGGGGACTTTGTTCTCTTCGCGATCACGCCTCCCAGGCAGTCGACGCCCGCCGAGCGGCTTTCGCAGATTGCTCAGGCGACCATCGACCGACTGACCCACCTCGACCTCGACGGCCTTGTCCTCTACGACATCGATGACGAGAGCTCCCGCAACCCGGTCGAGCGCCCGTTCCCCTTCAGCCCGACTGTCGACCCTTCCGAGTATCGAGCTCACCACCTTCAGCCCTGGCCGACGCCGGTGATCGTCTACCGCGCGGTCAGCAAGCACCAGCGCGAGGATCTGCGAACCTGGATCTCCCAGCAGGACCCTCTGCACACCTTGACCGTGATGGTCGGCGCTGCCTCTCGCGGTGCGGCTCCTGCGGTCTCGCTCGCTGGCGCCCAGGCGATGTGCGACGACCTCAACCCGGACCTGCTGCTCGGCGGAGTCGCGATTCCGGAGCGGCACAGCCGCCGCGAGAACGAGCACCTGCGCCTGATCGCCAAGCAGCAGGCGGGCTGCCGGTTCTTCGTGACTCAGGTCGTCTACGATCTCAACGCTGCCAAGAACCTCGTGTCCGACTACCGCTATGAGGGTGAGTCGCGCGGGCTGAACCCGGTGCCGATCGTGTTCACGTTCTCGGTCTGCGGCTCGAAGAAGACTCTCGAGTTCCTGCGCTGGCTCGGCGTCGACGTCCCGAGGTGGATCGAGAACGACCTGCGGCATGCGACCAACCCGTTGGCGGCCTCGTTGGAGCATGCCGCCGCGACAGCAGTCGAGCTCATCGACTACTGCCGGCGGCTGGGTGTGCCGTTCGGCCTCAACGTGGAGAGCGTCTCGATCCGGCGCGAAGAGATCGAAGCGTCCGTCGAGCTGGCGGCTCAACTCGGGCGTGTCCTCAAAGGTGCTTCAGCCAGATCGTGATGGCTCGTAGTACAGCGGGGCCGCGGGAGACGATGGCGAGCTTGTTCGTAGCAGGTGGCCAGACCCTTGCTGGACGGTGTTGAAGGGAGCGCTGCTCGACCTCCCAGCGAGCTGGGCGCCGAAGTCGAACGGCGAAGGGAATGGCCAGCTCACGCAAACGTCGTCCGCGAGAGCGTGTGAACCCTGTGCCCCGCGCCGACCTGCGCAACGTGGGCTCATCCCCGCCTACGCGGGGAGCACCCGCCGTCCACGTGGGTGATCCGCGCATAGACCGGCTCATCCCCGCCTATGCGGGGGGCACTATCCAGTCGCTGACGATGACCAGGGCCGAGATCAGAACCTGTGTCCCCTGGGACACGAGCGCCGGTCGGCCCGCGCCCAGCGCAGCAGAGAGCTGGTCGAGGTACCTGGTGGACAGCTCCGCCTGAGCCTCCCGCCACGGGGTGCCACCCATTGCCGAGGTCAGCCGGCGCGCCGTGTCGATGGAACCAGACTCGGGCGGCTTCCCGTGATGCCCGCCTACCACGACGGCCAGCGCGTCGACAGTTGCGCGGGGCAGACCGGCGGTCCCCAGCATGTCGGCCACGATCACGTGACCCGCCAGCCCGTGGGGAAGCATCTGCCGATCGACGACCGCGTCCGCCAGGCGCGGAAGGGGCAGGCCCGAGGACCGGACCCGGTCGGCGAGAGTCGCGTCCTTCACCTGGAAGGCGGGCGTCGCCTTTCCCACGTCATGCAGGCCGGCCAAGGCCACGACGAGGGCGCGGGCGCTGGTCGGATCGGGGATGTCCCGGGTGATCCGTCGCTTGACCTGCTCCGGCACCCACTCGTCCCACAGCCGGCCCGCGACGTCCGCGGTGTCCTGCAGGTGCGCCCAGAGGGGAAGCCATGCGATGAGGTCGCCGGGGGGCACACGCAGGCTCTTGGCCCACAAGACCTCCCCCGGATCCATCTGGGCCCCCGTTCGGACGCGACGTCTGCCAACGCGCTGTCACGATAGGCAGGCCGGTACTTGATCGCCCGGCGGAGCCCGGGGCACGCCGGAGCGATCCGGAGCCCTCCGTGCGGTTCGCCCGATCAGACCCGGTATGCGTCGAACACACCCTCGACGCTCCGCACGGCCTTGAGCACCGAGCCCAGGTGCTTGGGATCCCCCATCTCGAACGTGAACCGCGAGATCGCGATGCGCTCCTTCGTCGTCGACACCGACGCCGAGAGGATGTTCACGTGCTGGTCGGAGAGGGCCCGCGTGACGTCGGCCAGCAGGCGGGAGCGGTCCAGGGCTTCGACCTGGATGTTCACGAGGAACACCGACGAGGCTCCGGGCGACCAGGCCACGGGGACGAACCGCTCGCCCTGCCCGGAGAGCGCGTTGACGTTGCGACAGTCGGCGCGGTGGACCGACACCCCATGCCCGCGGGTGACGAACCCGGTGATGGCGTCGCCGGGAACCGGTGTGCAGCACTTGGCCAGCTTCACCCAGACGTCGCCGAGCGACTGGCCCACGACGGTGACGCCGGGGTCGGTGTCGGTGCGGGGCCGCAAGCGCGGGATGGCCTCCGGGGTGACACCCTCGGCGGCGTCGTCGGACGCGGCCGCCGCACCCCCGGCGGTCGCCACCAGGCGGTGGATCACCGTCTGCGGGCTGATGCGGCCCTCCCCGATCGCCGCGTACAGCGCGGTCACGTCGGGCTGGCGCAGGTCCGCGGCGACCGAGGCCAGCGCCGCGGTCGAGAGCAGCCGATGGACCGCCACTCCCTCTTTGCGCATCGCCTTGAGCAGCTGGTCCTTGCCCTTCTCGACCGCCTCCTCGCGGCGCTCCTTCGAGAACCAGGCCTTGATCTTGCTCTTTGCGCGTGGGCTGCGCACGAAGGTCAGCCAGTCACGACTGGGGCCAGCGCCCTCGGCACGCGAGGTGAAGACCTCCACCACGTCGCCGTTCTTCAGCGAGCTGTCCAAGGGGACGAGCCGGCCGTTGACCCGGGCCCCGACGCAGCGGTGGCCGAGCTCGGTGTGCACGGCGTAGGCGAAGTCGACGGGGGTCGATCCGCTCGGCAGCGCGATCACGTCCCCGCGCGGGGTGAAGACGAAGACCTCGGAGGCACCCAGGTCGTAGCGCAGCGACTCCAGGAACTCCCCCGGGTCCTCGGTCTCGCGCTGCCACTCGACCAGCTGGCGCAGCCAGCCCAGGTCGTCGGGGCCGAGCTTGCCGCCCACCTCGTTCTGCTTGTAGCGCCAGTGCGCGGCGATGCCGTACTCGGCCGCGCGATGCATCTCGTGGGTGCGGATCTGCACCTCGACCGTCTTGCCCTCGGGCCCGATGATCGTCGTGTGCAGTGACTGGTACATGTTGAACTTCGGCATCGCGATGTAGTCCTTGAACCGCCCGGGCAGCGGGTTCCAGGAGGCGTGCAGGGTGCCCAGGACGGCGTAGCAGTCGCGGACGGTCTCGACGAGGATCCGCACCCCGACCAGGTCGTAGATGTCGGAGAAGTCGTGCCCCCGCACGATCATCTTCTGGTACACGGAGTAGTGGTGCTTGGGTCGGCCGGTCACCGTGGCCCTGATCCGCGCAGCCCGCAGCTTGCTGTCGACCTCGCCCAGGACTCGCTCCAGGTACTGCTCGCGCGCGGGGGCCCGCTGGCTCACCAGGCGCACGATCTCCTCGTACATCTTCGGGTGCAACGTGGCGAAGGACAGGTCCTCCAGCTCCCACTTGACCGTGTTCATGCCGAGCCGGTGGGCCAGCGGCGCGTAGATCTCCAGCGTCTCGCGAGCCTTCTTCTCCTGCTTGTCCTGCGGCAGCCATTGCAGGGTCCGCATGTTGTGCAGGCGGTCGGCGAGCTTGATGACCAGCACGCGGATGTCGCGCGCCATGGCCACGACCATCTTGCGCACGGTCTCCGCGGCGCTGGCCTCGCCGTAGACGACCTTGTCGAGCTTCGTGACGCCGTCCACGAGCTCGGCGATCTCGTCGCCGAACTCGGCGCGCAGGTCCTTGAGCTCGTAGCCGGTGTCCTCGACGGTGTCGTGCAGGAGGGCGGCAGCTAGCGTCGGCCCGGTCATGCCCAGGTCGGCCAGGATCTGGGCGACAGCGAGGGGATGGCTGATGTAGGGCTCGCCGGAGCGGCGCAGCTGACCGCGGTGCAGATCCGATGCGCTCTGGTACGCCTGCCACACGAGCTTGGTGTCGCTGCGGGGGTGGTACTGCTTCAGCGTTCGAAGGACGGGCTCGAGCTCCGCGGGCGGTTGAGCCCCGCGATTGGCGATGCGTGAGAGCCTCGACCGTAGGCCGGTGCTGGTATCCAGCGCGGACTCTACGGCTGATGTCATCTCAGCATCGGCCACGAGCACCTCCCGGATGTACGGCTGTGAGTGTACGCCGGGCTTGGTCTCGACGGGCTCGACCAGCGTCCGGCGGGCTCGACCGGCGTCCGGCGGGCTGACCCGCGCGG
>CAZWXF010000057.1:10384-16789 GCA_964638055.1 uncultured Bifidobacteriaceae bacterium
GGCTCGACCAGCGTCCGGCGGGCTCGACCGGCGTCCGGCGGGCTGACCCGCGCGGGACGGCTTGGTCTCGACAGGCTCGACCAGCGTCCGGCGGGCTCGACCAGCGCTTGGCGGGCTCGACCAGCGCGGCTCAGGACCGCGTCAGCGCTTGGACCGGGTGTTGCGCTTGGGCTGGTTGCGTTGCCCGCCCTTCGGTCTGTTGGTGGAGGTGGCCGCCGCTCGACGGGCACGCGCCCGGGCCATGGAGTCGGAATCCGGCTCGCCCTCAGCAGCCGACGTCTCCACCTCGGCCTCCTCCGCCAGGTCCGTGATCGGGTCGAGCACCGCGACCCCGGAGCGCTTCTTGCCCTTGCCCGCCACGGCGACTCCGGCGACCGCCGCCGGCGCGGCACCCTTGCTGGCGGCGCCCCGGGCCTTCACCCGGCCAGCCAGAGCCTGCATCTGCGGGTCCTTCTCCATCATCTGCGCCAACAGGGGGGTGGCGATGAACACCGAGGAGTAGGCGCCCGCAGCCATGCCCACGAACAGGGCCAGCGAGAGGTCCTTGAGCGTGCCGGCACCGAGGATCCCAGCTCCCACGAACAGGATGGCCCCGACCGGGAGCAGAGCCACGATCGTGGTGTTGATGCTGCGGACCAGGGTCTGGTTGACGGCGAGGTTCGCCGCCTGCGAGTACGTCTGCCGGCTCTGGGCCGTGATGTCCCGGGTGTTCTCCTTGACCTTGTCGAAGACGACGACCGTGTCGTAGAGGGAATAGCCCAAGATCGTCAGCACGCCGATCACCGTGCTGGGAGTCACCTCGAACTGCAGCACCGAGTAGATCCCGACCGTGATCACGATGTCGTGGATCAGGGCGACCAGTGCCGAGATCGCCATCCGCCAGTTGAAGTAGACCGCCAGGAAGATCGCAAGCAGCGCCAGGAACACCCCCAGTGCCGTCAACGCCTTCTTGGTGATCTCCCCACCCCACGTCGGTCCGACGATCTGGACCGACACCTCCTCGGGGGTGACGCTGCACGCGGTGGCCAGCGCCTCACGGATCTCGAGGCTCTTGGCGTTGTCAACTGCCTCGGTCGTGATGCGGATCGAGGAGTTGCCCAGCATCGTGGCCGTGCTGACGCTCTCGCCGGTGGATTCCACCGCCGCCGACGCCTGCTCGATTGTGCAGCTCTGAGCGGGCACCTGGAACTCTGCGCCGCCATTGAACTCGATGCCCAGGTTCAGGCCGCGGAACAAGATCGAGGCGAGCGAGACAACCACGAAGATGCCGGCGATCGCGTACCAGCGGCGGCGCCGCCCGACGATGTCGTAGGAGATCTCGCCGGCGTAGAGCTTGTGCCCGATGGTTCCCAGTCGCGACATGGCTACCTCCTGCCCGCCGGGGCGGGGACCTTCGACGGGGCCGATGGGGCGGTGATGCCGAGCCGATCCGGGTCCACGCCGGAGAGCGGGTGCCCGGATTGGAAGAACCTCGTCGTGGCCAGCACCGACACGAGCGGTCGGGTGAACAGGAACGCCACGATGACGTCCACGATCGTGGTCAGGCCGAGTGCGAACGCGAAGCCGCGGACGCTGCCGATGCTCAGCATGTAGAGCACCACTGCACCGAGGAGGGACACGAAGTCAGCCGCGAGCAGCGTGCGCCGGGCGCGCAACCAGCCGGTCTCGGCGGCGACTCGCAGCGTCCTGCCCTCTCTGATCTCGTCGCGTATCCGCTCGAAGTACACGATGAACGAGTCCGCAGTGATGCCGATGGCCACGATCGCCCCGGCGACGCCAGCCAGTGTGAGCGTGAATCCGAGGGTGCGACCCAGGACGACGAAGAGGCAGTACGTGACGATCGCGGCGAGCACGAGGCTGAACACGGCGACGAGGCCCAGGGCCCGGTAGTAGAGCAACAGGTAGAGCCCCACGAGGATCAGGCCGAGGGCGCCAGCGAGGAGGCCAGCCCGCAGGTAGTCGGTGCCGACCGTGGGCGTGACCGAGGTGATCTGGCCGACCTCGAGGGAGACCGGCAACGAGCCGAACTTCAGCACGTTGGCGAGGTCCTGGGCCTCGGTCGCGGTGAAGTCGCCGGTGATCTGGGCCTGCCCGCCTGTGATCGGCTCGAGGAACGATGGCGCCGAGTAGACGATCCCGTCCAGGACGATCGCGAACTGGTTCTGCGGGGGTTGGTTGTCGTACAGGTCGGTGGAGACGGTCGCGAGCGCCCGGGAGCCCTCGGCGTCGAAGTTCAGCGACACCGACCACTTGTTGGTCTGGGGGTCGAGCTGCGGCTGGGCATTGGTGACCTGCGTGCCCTTGATGAACGCCGGGTGGAGCAGGTACTTGGCGGCGCCGTCACGATCGCAGGTCGCAAGCCAGAGGTCCTGGTTGTCCGGCTCTCCGCCGCCGTAGTTCTGCGGCAGCGTGCAGTCCAGGCGCAGGGCACGCTCCTGGAAGTCCGTGTCGTTCGCGCTGGCCTGGACCGGGATCTCCGGCTGGTCCACGGTCGGCGTCGCGCTCGGCGACTCCACCTCGCTGGGCGATGCCGTCGCCGGGTCCGTGGCGCTGGGCGACTCCTCGGCCGTCGGCGAAGGCGTGGGGCTGGCGTCCGTGGCCGTGGGCGTCGGCGTGGGAGTCGGCGACGGGCTCTCGGAGGGCTCATCGCTGGGATCGGCGTTCGGATCGAAGCCCTGAGGGGCCCCGATCGCGTCCACCGCGCGGAATGCCAGTTGTGCGGTGCGTCCCACGAGATCCACCAGACGGTCCTGCGGAACTGAACCGGGCACGGAGATGATGATGGCGGCGTTCCCCCCGGAGCCCTGGACCGTCACCTCCGCCTCGACGACACCCAAGCCGTCCACACGCTGGCGGATGATCGCCACAGCCTGGTCGAGCTGCTGCTGGGTGACGGCACCCTGACCCTCGGCGGAGTGCGGCAGCAGCGTGACCTGGGTCCCGCCCTGCAGGTCCAGTCCGAGCTGGGGGGTGTGCGTCTGGCCGGGCCAGAACGCCCAGAGGATGAGTCCCACGGTCAGCAGCGTGGTCACGGCAAGGACCCGCCAGGGGCGGTATCGCGCGACGGAGCTAGCCACGGGCACAAGCCCCGTGGCGACGGGCAGCACGCATTTCAGGCCCCTTCGTGACGATTCCGGCTGATTCTAGCCAAGGGATCCACCCACCCGGGCCGCGCGGCCGACATCGCGGACGAACCGGACACCCTCGGCGCCGCGAGATTCTCCTCCTCCAGCCTCGGGAATCCTGAGGGTGGAGGGCAGCGCGGGGGTTCACGAACACGCGCGGACTCGGCCCGGACGGCCCGGGCCCCACGGTCCGAACCCGGACGCGACCGGCGGGACGGCCAGGGTTCGCGACCGCTCCTTCGGCACAGACTGGCAAGGTGCTCCGCGGTCCGTCGGTCGAGCCTGTCGAGACCACGACCTCGGTGACGCGACCAGCGTGGGCCCCGCGGGCTCGACCTCGCGTGGGCTGTCTCGACGGGCTCGACCAGCGCCAGCTCGACCACGCGCGGGATGGCTTGGTCTCGACAGGCTCGACCAGCGCGGGCTCGACGGGCTCGACCAGCGCCCTCCGTCGGTCGAGCTTGTCGAGACCACGACCTCGGTGCCGCGGACAGCGCGGGCCCCGCGGACTCGACCACGCGTGGGTTGGCTTGGTCTCGACAGGCTCGACCAGCGCCCTCCGTCGGTCGAGCTTGTCGAGACCACGACCTCGGTGACGCGGACAGCGCGGGCCCCGCGGCTCGACCACGCGCGGGCTGGCTTGGTCTCGACAGGCTCGACCAGCGCCGGCTCGACCACGCGCGGGATGGCTTGGTCTCGACGGGCTCGACCGGCGCGGGCTCGACCAGCGCGGGTTCGACCGGCGCGGGATCGACGCGGCGCTGCTAGGTGTCGAGGGGCAGCGCAGGCTGGCCGGGGGTGTCCCTCGGGGTGCGTGTCGACGAGCCCGGCTGGTCCGGCGGCGGGAGCAAGCCGAGGTGCTCCCAGGCCTCAGGCGTGGCAACCCGGCCTCGCGGAGTCCGGAACACCAGCCCGGCGCGGACCAGGAAGGGCTCGGCCACGGTCTCCACCGTCTCGGGCTCCTCGCCCACGGCGACCGCGAGGGTCGACAGGCCCACCGGCCCCCCGCGGAAGGTCCGCAGCAGCGCGGTGAGCACGGCGCGGTCGAGCCGATCCAGGCCCAGGGCGTCCACCTCGAACATGTCCAGCGCGGCGTGCGCCGTGGGCCTGTCGACGATCCCGCTGCCGTGGACCTCCGCGAAGTCGCGCACTCGTCGCAGCAGTCGATTGGCGACCCGCGGCGTGCCCCGGGAGCGGCTGGCGATCTCCACGCAGCCGTCCTCGGCCAGCGGGACGCCCAGGAGCCCGGCCGACCGCGAGACGATCGTCGCGAGCTCCTCGTCGGCGTAGAAGTCCATGTGTGCGGTGAAGCCGAACCTGTCGCGCAGGGGGCCGGGCAGCAGCCCAGCCCTCGTCGTGGCGCCGACGAGCGTGAACGGGGCCAGCTCCAGGGGGATCGCCGTCGCCCCCGCCCCCTTGCCCACCACGACGTCGACGCGGAAGTCCTCCATCGCGACGTACAGCAGCTCCTCGGCGGGTCGGGCCATCCGATGGATCTCGTCGAGGAACAGCACCTCCCCCGGGACCAGGGAGGTCAGGACGGCCGCGAGGTCCCCGGCGTGCTGGATGGCGGGACCCGAGGTGATCCTCAGGGGGGCGCCCATCTCCTGGGCGATGATCATCGCCAGCGTGGTCTTGCCCAGGCCGGGCGGCCCGGACAGCAGCACGTGATCGGCGCTTGCCCCACGCTCCCGGGCCGCTCGCAGCACCAGGCCGAGCTGTGCCTTGACCCGGGCCTGTCCGACGAACTCGGCAAGGCTCTTGGGACGCAGTGCGCTCTCGGCGGCACGATCCTCGTCGTCGGCGCTGCCCTCGAGCAGGCCCTCGTCGCTCACGCCCGGTCCAGGTGTCGCAGGGCCGCTCGCAGGAGGGCGGGCACGGAGGGCTCTGCGCCGGAGGCGAGCACCGCCTCGGCCTCGTCGGACACCGCGGCGGCCGCCGCACGCGCATCGCGCACAGGCCAGCCCAGTGCCACGAGTCCGTCCACCACGCGCCCGGCCCAGTCCACCGATGAGGCGGATCCCGCAGGTGCAGCGACGTCCGACGCCGGACTCGGGACGAGGCGATCCTTGAGCTCCAGCGCGATCCGGGCAGCCGCACGCGGGCCCACCCCCGCGGGCCTGCTCAGCGTGCGCAGGTCGTCAGCCGCAACCGCGCGCGCGAGCTCGTCGACGGTGAGGGTGGCCAGGACGGCCTGCGCGGTGCGCGGTCCGATCCCGCTGACCGACTGCAGGATGCCGAAGGCGTCGCGCTCGGCATCGTCGGCGAACCCGAAGAGCGTCAGCGAGTCCTCGCGGACCACCAGCGTCGTCGCCACGCAGGCCACGGAGCCGACCCGCAGCTGGGCCACCAGGCGGGGGACGCACTGCACGGACACCCCGAGCCCGCCGACCTCGATCACCACGGCATCCTGGGACAGGGTCAGCACCCGGCCCCGGATCGAGGAGATCACGAGGACCCTCCCACCCTCGGGCGCGCGGCATGCCGGGCGCCGACGACCGTCGGTGGATCACCCGGGCCTCGGCCGGTGGAAGCCCGAGTGGCGGCGGGGATGCGGCCCTTGGGCGCCGCGGCGGCCGCCGCGGCCAGACGGTCGTGGGAGGGGCCACGCCAGACATGGCAGATCGCCAGCGCCAGGGCATCGGTCGCGTCGACCGGGCGCGGGGCGACGGACAGTCCCAGAAGCCGGGTCACCATCTGGGCGACCTGTGGCTTCGCCGCCCCCCCCGAACCCGTCACCGCAGCCTTCACCTCGGTCGGCGTGTGCCAGGCGACCGGCAGGCCGGCCTCTGCCGCGGCCAGCACGGCTGCCGCCGACGCCTGGGCCGTCCCCATCACCGTATGGAGGTTGTGCTGGCTGAACATCCGCTCGATCGCGACCACATCGGGCTGCACCAGCGCGATCACCTCTCGCAGGCGCACCGAGATGTGCAGCAGCCGATCGGGCAGAGCCGTCCCCGAGGCAGTCATGATGACCTCGACGTGATGGAGCCGCAGCGGGCGGCCGGGGACGCCCGCGACCGCCCCGACCCCGCATCGGGTCAGCCCGGGATCCACGCCCAGCACGAGCACGATGAGCACCTTCCGCAGCGGCAGCCGACCACCTCCGAAGGCGACGGACAACAGCGCGCGGCAAGAGGCAGGCGAACAGGTGTTTCGCAACGGTAGTTCGCCGAGCCCGGGCAGCCCGGCAGCGACACACCCGACAGACTGCGACGACCCGGGGTCCCGATTCGCCGCGCGGTCTCGACGGGCTCGACCCGCGGGCCTGGTCGTCTCG
>CAZWXF010000057.1:16889-18384 GCA_964638055.1 uncultured Bifidobacteriaceae bacterium
CGCGGGCCTGGTCGTCTCGACGGGCTCGACCCGCGGGCCTGGTCGTCTCGACGGGTCGACACGGCGCGCGACGGGCTCGACCCGCGGGGTCCTGCTCAGTCCTTGAGCGGGTCCCCACGCCCGACGGGATGACCTACCACCTCGGCGAACCCGGCGGCCAGGCACTCGGCGAAGAGCTCGCGGTCCGGGATGGCGGCATCGTCCATCGACACGCCCAGGGCCGCATTGCCGTTGTACGACAGAAGGGTGATATTGGTAGCGGCGCCGATCGTGCCGGTCATCGGGTACATCCGGGTGACCCGAGCGCCACCGATGTAGACCGGGATCGGTACCCCTGGAACGTTGCTGGCCGTGAAGTCGCTCTTCTGGGCGGCCGAGGTCACCACGTCGGAGGGCAGCAGACGGAACCCGACCTCGGCCAGCGGGTCGACCAGGTGAAGCGCGGGCTCGCTTCGCCACTGGTCGACGATGGCGTGGATCGCCCGCATCCGCTCCGCGGGGTCCAGGATGTCGACCGGCACCTCGAAGCGCGCGATCGTCACCGCGTTCTGCGCCTGCTTGTCCGGCTGGCGCAGGCTGATCGGCATGTTGCAGCGCAGCGCGCTCACCGGCTCGTTGCGCCGCTCGTGGTAGAGCCTCATCCCGCCGGTGACCCCGGCGATGAAGGCGTCGTTGAGTGTCAGTCCCGGGCCGTGGGCCTTGGATGCGGCCTTGAGGCTGTCCAGCGGGATGTCGAAGGTCTCGAAGTGGTAGTTGATCGATCGTCCGACCATGATCGTGGACATCGGTCGGCTCGGCAGGGCGGCGAACCGGGAGACCGAGCGGAGCACGTTGACCAGGTCCTCGACCAGGCCCACGGGGTCCTTCAGCGCCCTGCTCGCCACCGGGAGCGCGGCCTCTGCCAGCTCGCGGGCGGACTTCATCAGGAAGCTCGACGCATCGTTCACCGCGTTGCCCAGGAAGCCCGCGGTGTCCAGGGTCTCGGACACGGGTGCCTCGGGCAGCGGCCCCAGGTCCTCGTACTCCGGACTCAGGTCGATCATGCTCGCGCCGATCATCATGGCTCCCTGGCCATCGGCGATGGCGTGGTGCAGCTTGAGGATGATGACCGCCCGCCCGCCCTCCAGCCCCTCCAGGACCGTGAACCGCCACAGTGGCCGGGCCAGGTCGAAGTCGGCCATGGACTGCCGCCGGACCTCGTCGAGGACCTGGTCCCAGTTGCCGGGATCCGGCACGCGGTAGCGACGCATGTGGAAGGAGAGGTCGAACTCCGGGTCCACGACGATGCGCGGACTCAGGATCTCCGAGGGTCCCTCGACGACCTTCTGCCGCAGGATCGGGGCAAGCCTGCTCGCGTGCTCGAAGCGCTCGACCAGCCGATCCCAGTCGGGGCTGGCCTCCAGGGCGATCAGGCCGATGATCGGCGAGCGCATGACCGGGTCGGCCACGGCCGAGCGCCACGTCGCGAAGTCGAAGCCGGACAGGCGCTTGGGGC
>CAZWXF010000058.1:0-17401 GCA_964638055.1 uncultured Bifidobacteriaceae bacterium
TCTGCGGGATGTCGGACCTGCTCACCTTCTACCGGGACACGGAGCCGTGGATCGCCGCGGCCGCGGTGACGAAGTACGGCGATCCCGAGACGGACCGCGCACTGCTCGAGGACATCTCACCGCTGGCCAGCGCCGACCGGATCCACGTCCCGTTGCTTGTCGTGCACGGCGAGTACGACACCAACGTGCCGATCGGCGAGGCGCGCCAGCTCGTGGCGCGCCTGGAGGAGCTGGGGCGCCCCGTGACATACCTGGAGCTGCCCGGCGAGGGTCACGTCTTCCGTCGGGTCGACTCCCGCAAGCGGCTGGCCGCCGCCATGGTGCGCTTCCTCGTGGATCACCTGTCCCGGCCCTGGCTTGGCTCGACGCCGCCAACGCGACGAACGTGAGGGCGACGCTGAGGCACAGGACGAGCACGGGTGTCCGCGTGCGCTAGCGCCAGACCCCGTGATTCTCATACTCAGGGGTCTCGATGATCACGCGCTCCTCGCTGCCATCCGCGTTCATCACGCACAGGTCCTCCTGGAGGGTGTCGCGATGCGCGCAGCCGAAGAGGATCTGCGTTCCGTCGGGCGAGTAGCTCGGCTTGAAGACGTGGAAGCGCGCGTCGGTCGGGCGCAGCTGCGTCGGCTCGCCGCCGCTCGCGGGTACGGTCCAGATCCCATTGGCCGGATCGTCGAGCCCACGGGTGCGTGTCTCGATGTTGTAGATCACGGTTCGGCCGTCAGGGGACCAGCGGGGATGCTCGATCCCATCAGCGAACGGGGTCACGGCCGCGGCATCACTGCCATCGGAATTCGCGACCACGACTGCGCTCTGCACCCCATCCCCGGTGCTGCGATCCCGGGAGAAGGTGACGCGGGTGCCGTCGGGGGAGAACTCCGGCTCGAAGTCCCCTGCTGAGTCTCCAGGATCAACGAGGGCGCGGGCATCCGTGCCATCGGCGGACATGACCCAGATCCGGGTCTGGAACGTCGGGACCGACTCCGGGACGGGCGCGTGGGTGAAGACGATATTCGCACCGTCCGGCGAGTAATGGGGATCGGCGAAGAAGCCAGTACCTGTGGTCAGCTGGGTCAAGCCGGTGCCATCAGCCGCTATGTGCGAGATCTGTTCGTTGCCGGCTCCATCGGGCGCGTCGAAGATGATCCGCGACCGATCCGGGCTCCATTCCAGATACCAGCCGCGCTGGTCTCCGACGGGTCGGGCGTTGCCGCCGTCGGGATCGGCCGTCCAGATCGTTGGTGGCCCGCCGCGGTCCTCATCAAGGCCCCAGCGACCGAACGCGATCCTCTCGGCCGGCGCCGAAGGGGTCGCGGAGCCGGTGCTTGCGCTCGGCCCCGCGGCGTCGGAACCACAGCCGACGACAAGCAGGGTCATTAGAAGGAGCAGGGCCGGGCCTCCAGGCCGGTGCGAGAGGGTTCTTGACGTGAACGTCCCCACCTGCCCGTCGGCAAGCGGACGGCGGAATGTCCTTGTCCTGTTCATCCGAGCCTCCTCCCAAAGCAATCTATCGCCGACGCTCAGGGCGTGTCGGCTGCAGTCGGTTGGCGTGACCACGCTGATCCAAGCCACCGAGCCCAACCGACGTCCAACGCGCCCTTCTCCGGGTCTGCGACGTGCCCAGACCACCCCGGATCGGCGCAATAGCCCCGCGCTGACCTGCGACGCGACCCACACAATCCACCGCCACCCCGGTGGATCGAGGCTTAGCGGGGGACCGCCGGCGACACTTGGCCGACAGCAGGCGAGGGCATCACGCTCGAAGGAGCCGCCCTCTCCATCTGCACCTGCACCGAATGGGTACCGCCGTCATCGACGAGCTGCAGCCGGTCCTCCGGGGCCTGCGCGCCGTCGACGACGACGCGCGCCACCTGCCGGGGCGGCTCACAGTCGGCCTCAATCGCTATGTCGTACGTGGTCGCGCCGAACCGGTAGCTCACGCCGACCTGTGTCCACTCCGGCGGCAGGCAGGGTTCGATGACCAGCTCGTCGCCGTGGCGCTTCAGCCCGAGGATGGCCTCCAGCCCGGCGCGGTACATCCACCCGGCCGACCCGGTGTACCACGTCCAGCCACCGCGCCCGACGTGCGGCTCCTCCGAGAAGACGTCCGCCGCGACGACGTAGGGCTCGACCCGGTAGGTCTCTGCCGCCTCCGGCGTCAGAGCATGGTTGACCGGGTTGATGCGCTCGAAGGTCGCCGCGGCGCGGTCCTCCCGACCGAGCGCCGCCCAGGCGAAGACCGACCACAGGGCACCGTGCGTGTACTGGCCGCCGTTCTCCCGCACGCCCGGGGGATAGGCGCGGATGTACCCGGGGTCTGGTTCTGAGACGTCGAAGGGCGGGGTGAAGAGGCGGACGATCCCTTCGTCCTCCATGTACAGCTGCTCCTCGAGCTGCTCCATCGCCTGCCGGGCGCGCTGCGGGTCGGCAGCGCCGGAGAGCACGGCCCAGCTCTGCGCAATCCCGTCGATGCGGCACTCGGCGCGCGACGACGACCCCAGCGGGGACCCGTCGTCGAAGTAGCCGCGGCGGTACCAGGCGCCGTCCCAGCCGTGCTCCTCCAGCGCGGCCACCAGCGTCTCCTGCTCCCGCCGGCACTGCGCGGCGAAGTCGTCATCGCCGCGGGCGCGCGCGAGCTCGGCGAACTCGGTCAGCGTCGAGTGGAGGAACCAGCCCAGCCACACGCTCTCGCCCTCCCCACCTGCTCCGACCCGGTTCATGCCGTCGTTCCAGTCGCCCGTGCCCATCAGCGGCAGTCCGTGGCTGCCGTAGCGGAAGGCGTGCTGGAGGGCGAGCACGCAGTGGTCGTAGAGGGAGGCCGACCGTGCCGAGACCGACGGTTGGTAGTAGCTCTCGTCCTGGCCCTCCGCGAGCAGCTCGCCCTCGATGAAGGGAACCTGCACGTCGAGGATGTCGGCGTCGCCGGTGACCTGGACGTACCGGCACACCGCATGGGCGAGCCACACCACGTCGTCGCTGATGCGGGTGCGTATGCCCTTCCCGGTGGTCGGCAGCCACCAGTGCTGCACGTCGCCCTCGAGGAACTGTCGTCCTGCGGCGCGAAGCACGTGCTCCCGCGCAAGGGCCGGCTCCACGAGGGCGACGGTCATCGAGTCCTGCAGCTGGTCGCGGAAGCCGAATGCCCCTGACGCCTGGTAGTACCCGGAGCGCGCGAGCATCCGGCAGGCGAGCGTCTGGTAGAGCAGCCAGCCGTTCATCATCACGTCGAAGCTGGTGCTGGGAGTCCTGACCTGCACCGCCGAGAGTCGCCGCTCCCACAGTACGCGGACGTCGTCGAGAACCTGACGCGGTTCGGTCGCCCGGTAGCGCGAGATCAGCTCGCGGACCTGCGCCGCGTCGCGTCCGGCCCCCAGGACGACGAGCACCTGCGCGCGCTCCCCTGCGTCGAGCTCGATCCGTTGCTGCATCGCGGCACACGGGTCCAGGCCTGGCCCGACAGTCCCCGACAGGGGGTCCCCGCCGAAGACGGCCAGCGGCAGCTCTGCCGTGCCGTGCACGCCCAGGAACGTGCGTCGGTCGCCGGTCCAGGACTCCTGCCGACCGGCCATGTCCAGGAAGACCACCTGCTCGGGGAACTCCGTGCTCCACGGGTTGCGCGCCAGCAGGGCGTTGGTCTCCGGGTCGACCTCGGTGACGATGTGGCGCGAGGTCTGCGTGCGGTCGTTGCCCAGCACGAGCTCGGCGTAGGCGGTCACGCTCAGCGATCGGCGTCGCCCGGAGCTGTTGGAGAGCTCCAGGAGCGACAGCTTGACCGGGTCGCCGGGGGCCACGAAGACCGTCTCGTCCAGGTCGACCCCGTCCATGTCGTGCGTGAAGCGGGTGTAGCCGAAACCATGGCGCGCCACGTGGCGACCCCCCGGGACAGGGGACGCGGTGGGAGAAGCGATCTGGCCGGTTGCCTCGTCGCGCACGTAGATCGCCTCCGAGACGGGAGTCGAGACCGGGTCGTTGCGCCACGGGGTGAGCTGGTTGTCCCGGCTGTTGCGCCACCACGTGTAGCCGGCCCCCTCGGCGGTCGCGTGGAAGCCGAACTGCTCGTTGGCGACGACGTTCATCCACGGGCCGGGCGTCGCAGCTCCTCCGTCGAGCACGGTCACGTACTCGCGGCCGTCCTGCGAGAAGCCACCGATGCCGTTGAAGAGGAGCAGGGGCCCTGTCCGATCGAGAGACCCGGTGGACCAGCCGGGCAGGGCGAGGTGCTCGATCGTCGGTGGGAGCCCCGCGGGCGCGGGCCTGGCGAGCTGCTTGGTGAGGTCGCCACGGCGCGCCACGAGGACGACGGACGCTGCCGCGATGAGTGCGGTGATCGCCTGGGGATCTGCCTGGTCGCGGCGGACGACGAAGACTTCCGATGCGTCAGCCGGCGTGATCCAGTCCCCGACGCTGCCCGCCCGTGCCTGCAGGGCGTGATGGAGGTCCTGGGTGTAGGAGGTGGATCGATCGTTGAGCAGCACGACGTCCACCGCGAAGCGCTTGAGCCGCCAGAACTCCACGGCCTTGACCACCTGGCGCACCAGGTCGAGGTCGGCCGGATCGTCGATCCGCACGACGAGGATCGGCAGGTCCCCCGAGATCCCCAGGGACCACAGCGCCGACTGCGGCCCTGCCTCGTGCAAGAGCTTCTCGGGCGCCCGCATGGAGCGCTGGGGGAACATGATGTGCCCGGCGAGCCTCTGGAACTGCCCCGCTTGGTCGGGGGAGATCCCGAGGTGGCGCAGCTGGATCTGGCTCTGGGTCCAGCTGAGCATGGCGACGCGCTCGAAGGCGCCCGGTGCCCGGTGCTGGTCGACGAGGAGCAGCACCTCCTCGCGGGTAGCTGCGACGGCTGTCCAGAACTGGAGGGCCACCTCGGCGTCCGGGGGGATGTCGATCTCCTGGCTGAGCGACACGATCGGGTCGAGGACGTAGCCGATGTTCCCCGGTGGATGCTCACCGGCGTCGAGTCGACGGGGGGAGCGCGTCGTGCGAGTGCGCCCGATGAACGCCAGCCGGTCGGTCTCGGGCGACGGAGGCAGGGTCGGACCGCCCTCGGGGTCTCCTGGCGCCCCGGCGACCAGGAAGTGCGCGACCCAGATCTGCGGATCGCCTGCTCTGCGGCGGCGGCGTGTGGCCACGATGGTGGCGGTCTCGGGCAGGTACTCGGTGTGCACGAACAACTTCGAGAAGGCGGGATGGGCGTCGTCATCGCGCGCTTGTGCGAGCACGAGCTCGGCGTAGGACGTCACGGTGATCCGGCGATGGCTGCGGCTGTCGTTGCGCACGGACACCCTTCGCACGACCGCGTCCGCCTCGGGGGAGAGGCGGTGCTCGAGGGTCGTCCGCAGGTTCCCGTCCTGCCTCGTGTAGCGCGCACGATCCTCGGAGAACCGGACCTGGTACGAGGTGGGGGTGTCGCGCACGGGTTCGGCCGCGGCGGACCAGACGTGGTCGTGCCGGTCCTCCCGCAGGTAGATGTAGTCACCGGTCACCGAGCTGGTGAGGTCGGGATGCCACCGGGTGACGGCGATCCCCTTCCAGGTGAGCTGACCACCGCCGGCCGGGGTGAGGCTCAGGCTCAGCCGCCCGTTGGACATCAGGTGCAGGCCGGGCGACGTGGCTGACGCGCCGACCAGCGTCCGCTCTGCCGAGGGAAGCGCGGCGCGTGGCACGCGCGCGGGTCGGCGCTCCCCGCCGCGGGCGTGGGTGACGGGCACGTCGCGCGGGGACCGCTCCTGGAGCAGCAGCTCGGTCGCCCGGACGATGGGCTCGCTGTGGAAGCGCTCCCGCATCAGGCCGTCGTGGAGGACGTTGTGGATGGCAACGATGGTCATGCCCTGGTGGTGTGCCATGAAGCTCCGGACGACCGCGAAGTCCTCGTCGTCAGGCAGCCGGGCACGCGTGTAGTCGATGGCTTCGTAGTAGCCGAATCGGCCACGCGCACCGAGTGCAGCCAGGCGCCTGTAGTTCTCTGCCGCGGCGGCCGGTGCGACCATCGAGGCGAGCCCGGTCGCGTACGGGGCGATGACCAGGTTGTCGGCGAGGCCCCGCACGATGCCGAGTCCGGGGACGCCGAAGGGCGAGTACTGGTAGTTCAGCTCGAGGTCCCGGGCGTTGAAGCCCGACTCGGAGATCCCCCAGGGGACCCCGCGACTCGCGCCGTACGCGATCTGCCGCCGCACGATCCGTCGGGACGTGCTGCTCAGCAGGCTGGTCGCGGGAGTGCGCATCACCAGGGGCGGCATCAGGTACTCGAACATCGATCCCGACCATGACAGCAGGGCGGCACCGCCTCCCGCAGCCGTCACCGGACGGCCGAGTCGGACCCAGTGCCGGGTGCGGACGTCGCCCTTCGCGATGGCGACGAAGCTGGCCAGGCGGCACTCGGAGGCGAGCAGGTCGTAGCAGTCGGCGTCCAGCTTGGCCTCGTCCACCCGGTAGCCGACCGAGAGGAGCTCGCGTCGGTGGTCCATGACGAACGAGAAGTCCATGGCGTCGAACTCACGCCGTGCCTCCTGGGCCACCCACGCAAGACGCTCGCGGACCGCGAGCAGCTCGTCGCTGGTGATCGCCGCGTCCCTCTGGAGCGATTCAACGGTGCGGCGGGCCTCGTGGATCCAGGTCCCGACCTCGGCCGGCAGGGGTGCGCCGCCGTCAACGCTGCCGAGGGCGGCAAGGTTGCCCAGAGCGGTGGCCACGGCATCGAGGCCGCGCTCGTCACCCTCTTCGCCCGCCAGGTCCGCGATCGCGGCATCGACGGCTGCCAGGCCACCGCTCATCGCCGTCCGCCGCTCGCCGGACAGGGCGTCAGGGCCGAGCTCGGCCAGGGACTGGCGGATGAGTGCCACCCCGTCGGCGATGCCGTCGCGTCGGCCGCTGGCGACCTGGGGATGCTCGACCCACTCCTGGCACGTGCTGGCCAGCGTCAGCAGGTGCCCGGCGAGGTTGCCGCTGTCCACGCTCGACACGTAGCGGGGATGCAGGGGCTGGCACGTGCGGGTGTCGTACCAGTTGAACAGGTGGCCGTGGTCGTGCTCGAGGAGATCGAGGGTCCGCATGGTCGCCTCGAGGCGATCGACGGCATCGGCAAGGCCGATCCAGCCGAAGTCGCGCGCGCTCACCGTCGCCAGCAGGTACAGGCCGATGTTGGTCGGGGACGTCCTGTGGGCGACCACCGGCAGCGGGGACTCCTGGAAGTTGTCCGGAGGGAGGTGGTTCTCCGACTCGGTGACGAGCGTGGTGAAGAAGCTCCAGGTGCGCCGGGCGATGACCCTGAGCTCCGTGAGCTCCTCGGTCGTCGCGGCCACTTCGATGGGCTCGTACAGGCGGCTGACGCGCTGGGCGACGAACGGGGCGACCAGCCACAGGGCGGCAGGGACGGCGGCCACCGCGACGAGCCCCCACCCTCGTGCCGCGGCGATGCCGAGGGCGGCGATCGGTGCGACGTAGCCGAGGGCCATGACGCGCACGAAACGCTTCACGGTGCCCTTGGCCTGCTTCTGGGCGACCGCGGCCGTCGTCCATTCGAGCAGGTGCCGGTGCGAGGCGACCATTCGCCACGTCGTGCGACCGATCGCATCGACCGCCATCGCGGCCTGGTGGCTGAGGAAGGTGAGGTTGAGGGTTGCCAGCGTCAGCGCCTGCCTGACGTCCTGGGCCAGCGTCTGGGCCTGGCTCCGCCTGGTGACGCCCTCTCGCCTGAGCAACGCGGCCGGGGCGAGGGGCAGCAGCGGCGGCAGGAGGAACGAGGCTGTGACGAGGAGGAGCCAGAGCAGGGCAGCCGTGGCCGGTAGGACTGCGAGCGCGACGAGGAATCCAGCGACGAGGGACACGGGAACCAGCGAACGGCGAAGGTTGTCGACCATCTTCCACAGCCCGAGCGCGCTGAGCCCCTCATGCCGGTGCAGGATCCACGGCAGGAGCTGCCAGTCGCCCCGGGTCCACCTGTGGGTGCGTGAGGCCGCCACCTCGTACGAGGTCGGGTGCTCCTCGACCACCTCGACATCCGTGACCAGACCGGAGCGCGCGTAGTTGCCCTCCAGGAGGTCATGGCTCAGGACCGTGTTGTCCGGGATCCGGTCGGCCAGGGCGTGGGTGAGTGCGTCGATGTCGTAGATGCCCTTGCCTGCGAACGACCCCTCCCGGAACAGGTCCTGATACACCTCGGAGATGGTGAACGCGTACGGGTCGAGGCCCTGCCGGGTGGAGTAGACCGTCTGGAAGAACGAGGTGTGCTCCTGGGGGGGCAGCGAGGGCGTGACGCGCGGCTGGAGGATCGAGTACCCACGCGTCACGCGACCGGTGCGTGCGTCGAGCTGGGCCCGGTTGAGCGGATGTGCGATCTTGGCGACGAGCTTGACCGCCGCAGCGCGGGGCAGGACCGTGTCGGAGTCCAGCGTGATCACGTACCGGAACGGCCCCGGCAGCCGTCCCTCGACGGTCGTGTAGCTCGTGTCCTTCCCGCCACGGAGCAGGCGGTTGAGCTCGTGCAGCTTCCCACGCTTGCGTTCCCAGCCCATCCACACGCCCTCAGCCGGGTTGTACCGCCGTTCCCGGTGGAACAGGAAGAACCGATCGCCGTAGCGCGCGTTGAGGTCGCGGACGCCCGAGCGTGCTGACTGCAGGAGGTCCTCGTCGTCATCGGCGTGCTCGGTCGCGCTGTCGGCCCAGTCCGTGACCGCGGCGAAGTAGATCTCTGCGCTGTCGTTGCCCAGGAAGTGCACCTCGAGGGTGGCCAGCAGATCCTCGATCCCCTCCTGCGAGGTGAGCAGGGTCGGCACGACGACCAGTGTTCGCAGCTCCTCGGGGATGCCTTCGCGCAGCGCGAGCGCCGGGAGGAAGGAGGCATGGAGGACCTTCGTGACACGGTGGTTGATCAGGCCGAGCGCGTAGTCGCTGGCAGGGATCGCCGCCAGCACGCCGAGGACGGCGACCCATCCCGTGGCAAGCGGGCCGGACAGCAGCACGACGAGCCAGAGGCTGAGGGCGACGAGCACACTGGTGAGAAGCGTGAGGGCACCGAGGTACCCGGGCAGACCGGCCCTGCGGATCGCGCGGGCGCGCCGCTCACGCAGCGGCGACCGGTAGCCCAGGGCGCGTTCGAAGGGCTTCAGGCCGTCATCGACCAGCCAGAACCCCACGTCACGGCCGAGCTCATCCGGTGCGGTGACGGCCAGTCTGAGCGCCGCTCGGGTCACGTCGATCTCGTCCTGCCCTGATCCGAGAGCGAGCCGTTCGATCGCGGTCCGGTAGAGGTTGCGCGTCGTGAAGTCCATCTCGGCATATCCCGGGTTCGACCTGAGCTCGGCCTCGATCAGGCTCACCGACTCCAGCCAGTCCTCCCAGTTCACATCCGTGAGCAGCCGGAACGACCGGAAGATGTTGTGCATCGTGACGGTCGCCCGTGCCTGCGCCTGGTGCTCCTCCTGGATCGCCTCCTCGGGATCCAGGCCCTGGCCGAGGAGTTCGCCGCGCAGCCACGCGATCGCCTCGTCGGCGGGCTGCTCGGAGAGGCGGCGGATGAGCTGGACTGCGAACGCGCGTCCGGGGTGGAACCCGTCCCGATTCGGGATGACCTGGTCGAGGCTCTCGGGTGCCGATCCGTCGATCCCCAGCAGACGGTCGGCCACGGCGTCGGCCGCCGTGCGCTGTCTGGCAGCCTCCACCACCTGCTCCGCGACGCGGCGGACGTTCTCGATCAGGATGATGCGCAGGTTGATGGGGGCGGCCCAGAGCTCGCCGAGCGTGAGCGCCTTGCGCGTCTCGTGGGCGCGGATGTAGCGGCCCAGCTGGTCGGCGTCGAAGCTGCTGTCGGTGTGCGCCACGTACGCCCACATGATCCCGAAGATCCGTGGGTGGCCCTCGAGGAAGCCGGGTCCGAGCTTGGGCAGCTGCTTGAAGTACCCGCGGGGGAGATCCTGGTGCACCTGCCGGATGTGGGCCTCCACCGCGTGGAAGTTGTCGACCAGCCATTCCGCAGCAGGAGTGATGGGGCGATCGGCCTCGATCTCACCCATGATCGACTCGTAGCACCGGACGAGGGCGCGGCTGTCCTGCTCGACGCGTTGGAGCAACGAGACGACGGGAGTCGAATGGCGGACGACCACCTGGCTGTCGGCCAACGTGACGGCATGCTGGTCGAGGAGCTCGTCGCTGAACAGCGCACCGCGAATGGGTTCGTAGTCACCCCACGGCTCGCTCGAGCGCCGCACCATCCCGAGCGAGGAGGCACCGCGAACCACTGGGCCCACCTCCTCACTCGCTCTGCGAGCACGCGCCCGCTGGGTGTGAAGGCTCGGGCCCGTCACAGGAAGGGCTGCTCTGCCACGATACGTCTCATCGACCGCAGTTGAGGCCCCGGGTTGAGCCTGGGCCGATGCTCGCGCTGGGGTGCCTGCTCGTCGTGGCTGGCCCAGGCCAGGCTTCCCAGGGCGATGACCAGAGCCATGTCCAGCGCCAGTCCAGCCCGTCTACCTGGTGGGGGCGGCGGTCGTCTCGCTGTCCGCGCTCGCCCTCGGCCTGATCGGCTGGGGAACACCGGCTCCACGCGCTGGGCGTCTGGCCCGAGACGTCAGAGCCGATGGCACCCTGCGACCTCGGCGAGCTCAGTGCCTCGCCCGACCTCCAGGTGCGAGCGGTGATCAAGGGGGGCGGCCCACACATCCCTCCGTGTCCCCCGGGTGCTCGTCCATCGGGCTCGATACACTCCGCCCATCGCGCTGCCACCGTGGCGCCACTGGGGCGTGTCAGTCCTCACGTCCGGAGAGTGAGGGATCCACATGTCGCGCCTCTCCACCTCCGCCATCGCCCTGACTGCCGCCGCCGCGCTCGCCCTGACCGGCTGCTCGAGCGGCGACGACGATGCGGGCTCGGGCGATCAGACCTACAAGGTCGGCATCACCCAGATCGTGTCCCACCCCGCGCTCGACGCCGCCGTCGAGGGCTTCAAGCAGGGCCTGGCCGACAAGGGCGTCACCGTCACCTTCGACGAGCAGAACGCCCAGGGCGACATCGCGACCGCATCGACCATCGCCCAGAAGTTCGCCAACGACGACCTCGACCTCGTCATGGGCGTGGCCACCCCGACCTCGCAGGCGGTCGTCAAGGCCATCACCACGACGCCGATCGTCTTCACGGCCGTGACCGACCCCGTCGGGGCCGGTCTCGTCAGCGACCCTGCGGCCCCCAGCGCCAACGTGACCGGCGTCAGCGACATGCTCCCGATGGGTCCGACGATGGAGCTGATCAAGCAGGTCGTGCCGGACATCAAGAACCTCGGGCTCATGTACAACGCCGGCGAATCGAACTCGGTGTTCCTCATCGGCGAGCAGAAGAAGGCCGCCGAGGCGGCCGGGATCAACATCGTCGAGGCCACCGCGTCGAACTCCTCGGAGGTCAAGGCCGCAGCCGACTCGTTGGTCGGCCGTGTCGACGCGATCTCGGTGCTCACGGACAACACGGTCGTGTCGGCCCTCGAGAGTGTGATCAAGGTGTCTCAGGAGAACAAGATCCCGCTGATCGCCGGCGACACCGACAGCGTCGAGCGGGGCGCGATCGCCGCGTACGCCTTCAACTACCGGGACCTCGGCGTCCAGGCAGGGGTGATGGCCGCCGACATCCTGACGGGCAAGTCCGTTCGGGACATCCCGGTCCAGTACGCCGAGAAGCTGCAGCTGTCGATCAACGAGGGGGCCGCCGCAGCCACCGGCATCACCCTCTCCGCCGACCTCATCGCAAGGGCTGAGAACAAGTTCTGAGCTGATCGGACCCGCACGAGGATCGGACCGCCGTGGAAGCCATCCTCACCAATGGCCTGCAGCAGGGCCTTCTCTACTGCTTCATGGTCCTGGGCGTGTACATCGCGTTCCGGGTCATGGACTTCCCGGACCTGACGGTGGACGGCAGCCTCCCGCTCGGCGCCGCTGTGACCGCGGCACTCGTCGTCGGCGGACACTCCCCTTGGCTGGCCACCGCGGCAGGGGTGATGGCCGGCGTGGCGGCGGGCATGACGACGGGCGTGCTGCACCTGATCCTCAGGGACGGGGGAGGTGGCGGGTCGGCGACCAACTACGGGCCCAAGCTGCTGGCCGGCATCCTGACGATGACGGCCCTGTACACGATCAACCTGCGGGTGATGGGCCGCAGCAACATCCCCCTGCTCGGGGTCGACGGGGTCTTCGAGAAGCTCGGCGACGCACTCGGCGTCGCGCTGACCGTCTGGGTGCTCATCGGGGCTCTGGCACTGCTCGCCCTCGCGGTCAAGCTGGCCCTGGACTGGTTCCTGCACACCGAGCTCGGCCTCTGCCTGCGCGCGACCGGGGACAACGAGCAGATGATCCGGGCGATGGGCACCAACACCGACACGATGCGCATCATCGGGCTGGGCCTGGCCAACGGGCTGGTGGCCCTGACCGGATCGCTGGTCGCCCAGCAGCAGGGCTTCGCCGACGTGGGCATGGGCATCGGAACCATCGTCGCCGGCCTGGCCGGGGTCATCATGGGCGAGGTCATCTTCGGCCAGCGCAGCGTGAGCTGGGTGCTGTTCGCGGTGATCGGTGGCTCCATCGTCTACCGCCTGCTCATCGCGGTGAGCCTGCGCCTGGGCATCGCTCCCACCGACCTCAAGCTCCTGACCGCCGTCCTCGTGGTGGCGGCCCTGTCGGTCCCCACGGTCCGAGCACGGGTGGTCCGCGCATGAGCAGGCCCGAGGCGCTGACGCTGCACCAGGTGCGGAAGGTCTTCTTCCCGGGCACCGCCAACGAGGTCGCGGCACTGGGCGGCATCGACCTGGAGCTCCCAGCAGGGCAGTTCGTCACGGTGATCGGCTCCAACGGGGCCGGGAAGTCGACCATGCTCAACGCTGTGGCCGGCACCTTCCCGCTCACCAGCGGCGCGATCCGGCTCGGCGACCGTGACGTCTCCAAGGTTCGGGAGCATGTCCGCAGCCGCACGGTCGGCCGGGTGTTCCAGGACCCCCGGGCAGGGACCGCGCCGGGGATGACCATCGAGGAGAACCTCGCCCTGGCCATCATGCGCTCGCGGCGCAGCGGCCTGCGCAGGGGTGTCACGAAGCGCCGCCGCGTCGTCATGCGCGAGCAGCTCGCCGAGCTGGGGATGGGCCTGGAGGACCGGCTCAAGGCGCAGGTGACCAAGCTGTCCGGCGGCCAGCGCCAGGCGATGAGCCTGCTCATGGCAACCGTCGACGAGCCGAGCCTGCTGCTGCTCGACGAGCACACGGCGGCCCTGGACCCCAAGGTGGCCGCCCGGATCATGGAGCTGACCGGGCAGATCGTCGAGGAACGCGGCCTGACGACGATGATGGTCACCCACAACATGGAGCTTGCCCTGCGTTACGGCGACCGTCTGATCATGATGCACGCCGGCCGGATCGTGCTGGACCTCGACGACACGCAGAAGCGCCGCCTGAAGGTGGGTGACCTGATCGAGAAGTTCCACCAGGTCGCCGGCGACGCATTCGCCGTCGACCGCATGCTGCTCGAGTAGGCGCGCCCTGACCAGCGGGCGACCTGGCTGCTCGTCGGCAGCTCTCGCCGATGTGGGCGTGGGCGCTGTCGAACAGCGGCCCGGTCACAGGCGGGGGTACTTCTTGAGGCTGACCCGAGCCTCCTCGCGCACGATGCCGTGGCCGGGCCTGGGTCCAGCCGGTGCAGGGGGGTGGGGGAACGCTGCCCGTTCCGCGCCGAGCCTGCCGAGGGTCAGTCCCGAACGGCGACGAGGTCGTCCACGATCTGCTCCACGCCAGCCACACCGGGCGCGGCCGCGACCTCCGCCTGGAGGGCTCGCGCGCGCTCCCGGTACGACGGCACGGTGAGCACGGCGTCAACGGCCTTCGCTATCGCCGCCGCGTCCGGGCGTGGCGTCTCCAGGTTCACTCCGGTTCCCGACCACTGGACTCGCCGAGTCGTCTCGGCCTTGTCCTCCGTGTCACCGGCGACCACCATCGGCACGCCGTGCGTGATGGCGAAGTTGAGGCCGCCATAGCCGCCGTTGGTCACGAACGCGTCGACCTTCGGCATCAGGATGTCGTAGCTGATGAACTCCGCCGCCCGCGCGTTCTTCGGCAGGGTGCCCAGCGCGACCAGCGGGGCGCCTCCCGTGGTCACGACCACCAGCACGTCACGCTCGGCGAGGGCACGAAGCGTGGGGAGGATGAGCTCCTCGGGCTGCTCGTTGGCGATCGTTCCCTGCGACACGTGCACGACCGGCGTGGTGCCGTCGAGGTCCGCCCACCAGTCGGGCAGGGCCTGGGTTCGCGAGACTCGCGCCACCGGGCCGACGAAGGAGACGCTGCCGGGGAGATCGCGACGGGGGTACTCGAAGCCGGTGACTGTGAACTGCACGTAGCGATCTGCGTGCACGGCCCAGTCCATGAAGTAGACACCGAGGTCCGCTCCGGTGGCCTCGCGCACGAACCCGGCCACCTGGTGCTGGGGCTGGCGGAGGATCACATGCTTGGCCATCAGGTTCATGAGGCGATTGCGCAGGTGCCCGAGGGCATCGTCGCGTGGCAGGATGCCGAGCCCCCAGGGCGCGGTGTCCACGCTGGACAGTCCCAGGGGCAGGATCCCGCACGCGATGAGCGGCGGTCGTGGGTCGGGCGAGAGCGCCAGCGCGGCGGCGCCGACGACCGAGAACTCCGTGAGGACCGCGTCGGTGGGCTCGGCGTCGATCGCCGCGCGCAGCGCCCGGTACTGATCCCAGGCGGGCGCGATGAAGATCTGGTCTATGTTCCGGGCCATGCCCTTCGTGCCCTCACGGCGGTCTCCCGCCGCCCGCGCCTCGGCGATCACCGCCGCGTGGTCGATCTGGGCGCCGTCGGGCCAGCGAACGAACTGCGCGCCGGTGTCGCGCACAGCGTCGGCGAAGCGGTCACCGGTGAGGAATCGCACGCGATGACCGGCGGCGGCGAAGTGCGCTGCGACTCCGAGCATCGGTGCGACGTGGCCATCGGCGGCGTGGGCGGCAAGCAGGACGGAGTGCATCGCAACCTCCAGCGGCGTGGCCGCCCTGGTCAGTTCGGCGCGGGGCGGAATTCCGTGTTAGTAATAGTGACATGAAAACTCGTCCCTACACAAGCCCCCTGCGTGCGCGAGCGGCGCAGGAGACGAAGGGGCGGATACTCCAGGCCGCGCTCGCACGGATCTCGGTCGACTACTACGACGACGTCACCCTCGAGAAGATCGCGTCCGACGCCGGCGTGACCGTGCAGACCGTGCTCCGCCACTTCCAGAGCAAGGACGGGCTCGTCCGCGCCATCACCGAGTCCCGCAAGCCCGGGGTGACCGCGCAGCGCGACGAGGCGCCCGTGGGCGACATCGCCGGAGCGATCGCGAACGTCGTCGATCACTACGAGGCGATCGGGGACCTCGTGATGCTGCTGCTCCGGCAGGAGGAGCGGGTGGCCCCGTTCGCCGAGATCACAGACTTCGGCAAGGCCTATCACGTCGCGTGGATCGACCGCGTCTTCGCGCCGTGGCTGGACGAGCGCACCGGCGAGGAGCGGAGGGTGCTGCACGCCCAGCTGCTCGCCCTCTGCGACACCTACATGTGGTACCTGTTGCGCCGGCAGCAGGGGCTCTCGCGTGCGCAGGCGGAGCGGGCACTCATCGAGATCGTGACGCGCCTGCTCGCGTGACCCGGGGGGATACAGGGATTCGTCCCGTTGAGCGAAGTTGTGGTCAGCTCCGGCCAGAGCACCTTCGCGCGAACCATCATCGCAGTTCAGACCGGATTTGCCGGCCCCGGGCTCGTTCCTGGCCCGGTGTACGACAGGGATCCGATGGACGGTCAGGCTCGCGGGGCGGGTCCGGCAGGCACGTCGGGACGCAGCCCGAGGAGTCGCTCGGCGTTGCCATGGAGCACGGCGGCGTTCCAAGCGGTACCGAGGCCCAGGTTGAGCACGGCATCGACTGCGTCGAGGTAGGGGTAGGGGATGTTGGGGAAGTCGCTGCCGAACACGATCCGGTCGGCCAGGTCGCCTAGCCGCTGGAGGTGGGCGCGGGGGAACGGGTGGGCGGCCTCGGTGAACGGCGTGAAGGCCATCGTGGTGTCGAGGTGTACCGCGTGATGGTGCTCGGCGAGGTCGAGGAAGCTGGTGTAGTCGGGCAGCCCCATGTGGGCCACGACGAGGGTGAGGTCGGGGTAGCGGCTGAGGAGGCGCTGCATCCCGACTGGCCCGGTGAACGGGCCGGGTGCTGGTCCGTTCCCGGCGTGGATCACCACGGGTGTCCCGGTTGCCTGCAGCTCGTGCCAGACGCGGTCGAGCAGCGGGTCGTTGGGGTCGTAGCCGCCGACCTGGAGGTGGGCTTTGAAGACCCGCGCACCCGAGTCGATCGCGTCGCGGACGTAGGAGGCGGCGCCCTGCTCCGGATAGAAGGTGGCCGAGTGCACGCACCTCGGGTTCGCGGCGGCGAAATCGGCGGACCACTGGTTGAGCCAGGCGGCCATGTCGGCCTTGTGCGGATACGCCAGCGACGTGTAGTGACGAACCCCGAGGGACGCCAGGATCTGCAGCCGGCAGTCCTGGCTGTGCCGGTACACGATCGGCCAGGGCCGGCCAGTTCGTGGTCCGACCCGGTCGAAGTAGTCCCACACCTTGTCCATCACCGGCTTGGGCATGAAGTGGGTGTGGATGTCGATGAGGCCGGGGAGGCCCAGGGCGTCGAGCCGGGCCCGCATCCGGGCCGGTTCGTCGGCGGGGGCGACGAGGTCAGGTTCGGTCATGACCGGGTGAGGCGCTCGACGAGCACGCGCTGGGTCACCCTCACTCCTCTCGAGGCTATGCGGGGGAGCATATGGCGAGAGTGCGGCGCCCCTCGGTGTGTCCATCCCGATCGCGGACCCGGCTCCCAGTGGGGCCACAGCGGCTCGGTGAGGAAGCGCCGGAACGTGGGCGCGACGATGTGGCGCCGGTCGAGCCGGTCGAGACCCGCGCCCCGCCGGTCGAGCCGGTCGAGACCCGCGGCCCCGCCGGTCGAGCCGGTCGAGTCCCGCGCCCCGCCGGTCGAGCCGGTCGAGACCCGCGCCCCGCTGGTCGAGCCGGTCGAGACCCGCGGCCCCGCCGGTCGAGCCGGTCGAGACCCGCGCCGCTCTGCCTCCGTACTGGGCTCCCCTGAGTCGGGCGTGGTCTCGACGAGCTCGACCGACGGGCTCGGCTCATTCCCGTCGCGCGAGAATCGCCCCTGCCCGCCAGCATCACCGCAGGTCCCCGCCGGTCGAGCCGGTCGAGACCCGCTCCCCGCTGGTCGAGCCGGTCGAGTCCCGAGCCCGCTGGTCGAGCCGGTCGAGACCCGCGCCGCTCTGTCTCCGTACTGGGCTCCCCTGAGTCGGGCGTGGTCTCGACGAGCTCGACCGACGGGCTCGGCTCATTCCCGTCGCGCGA
>CAZWXF010000059.1:0-12939 GCA_964638055.1 uncultured Bifidobacteriaceae bacterium
GCCACCACCGGTCATCGACGTAGGCATACGTCTGCTGCGCCCAGGCCACCGGCGAGAGCCACGACAGCCACGACTCGAGGACGTCACCGATGGCCCGGATCGAATAGGCGATGCCCAGGGCCAGGCCGGCCAGCGACGACGCGGCCCGCGCGTGCGCGGAGATCTGGGCGGTGACCGCGGCCACGCCGGCGAAGACCAGCCCGACGCTGACCAGGGCCGCGGCGAAGAGCCACGAGCCCGACCAGGTGATGCTCTCGACACCCAGGGAACCGAGCATGACCGCGGTCAGGATGGCCAGAACCAGGTTGGCGATCCCGGCCACCGCCAGCCCCGTGGCCAGCGGCGCGAACCGCCCCACCGGGTTGGCCAGCACCAGCTCGGAACGGCCCGTCTCCTCCTCGCCACGCGTGTGGCGCACGACGGTGAAGATGCTCATCAGGGCGACCACGATCGAGGTCAGCGCCAGCATCTCGTTGGTCATCATCGCGCCGAACGTGTAGTCCTCCACGCCGATCTGCGGGCCGGCCAGGGCGACCGTGGCCGGGCTGCCGATGAGCGCGGCGCGGGCCTGCCGGGCCGCCGCGTCGGGGTAGATGCTGGGGAACGATGCAGCCGTCAGCACCAGGGTGACCGAGATGCCCAGGACCCAGGCCGGCAGACGGACGCGGTCGCGGCGCAGGGCGAAGCGGACCAGCCGGGGGGTGCCGCTCAGCACGCCTCCCGGGCGGACGGGCAATGCGTGGGGGGCCAGCGTGACGGTGGCCATCTCAGGCTCCCAACGCGGCCAGATCGTCACCGTAGTGGCGCAGGAACAGCTGCTCGAGCGTCGGCGGCTGGCAGACCAGGGAGCTCATGCCGTTGGCCGTGAGGAACTCGATGGCCCCCGGCAGGTCGTCGCCGTCCACGTCGAAGCTGACCGCATCCCCGGAGCGCCTCACCGCATGTACGCCCGGCAGCGCCTCCAGTCCGTGGGCGGGGCCGCTGACGCGGGCATGCACCGCCGAGCGGGTCAGATGGCGCAGCTCGGCCAGCGTCCCGGACTCCATGGTCCTGCCCAGCCGGATGATCGAGACCCGGTCGGCCAGCTTCTCGACCTGGTCGAGGATATGGCTGCTGAGCAGGACCGTGCGTCCCTTCTGCTGGTCCTCGCGCAGGACCTCCTGGAACACCGCCTCCATGAGCGGGTCCAGCCCGGCGGTCGGCTCGTCGAGCAGCAGCAGCTGGGCGTCGCTGGCCAGCGCCGCCACGAGGGCGACCTTCTGGCGGTTGCCCTTGGAGTACGTGCGGGCCTTCTTGGTGGGATCGAGGTCGAAGCGCTCGCACAGCTCGTTGCGGCGCTCCTGGTCGTAGTCGCCACGCAGCCGGGCCAGGAAGTCGATGGCCTGGCCGCCGGTCAGGTTCGGCCACAGGTTGACGTCACCGGGGACGTAGGCGAGCTCGCGATGCAGCGCGACGGAGTCGTTCCAGGGGTCCATGCCCAGAACGCGGGCAGAGCCCGAATCCGCACGCAGCAGGCCCAGCAGCACCCGGATGGTGGTCGACTTCCCGGCGCCGTTGGGACCCAGGAAGCCATGCACCTCGCCGACCTCCACCCTCAGGTCGAGCCCGTCGAGGGCGGTGACGTGCCCGAACGTCTTGACCAGTCCCGACACCTCGATGGCGGCAGTCATGACGTCTCCTTCCTTCCTTGGGCCGGCGGGACGAACGCCGCTGAGATCACCTTGCCGGCGTCAGCGGCCAAGGGTGGGTTGGTGAGGATGTCGACCACGGCGCGCAGGTACCTGTGGGAGTTCTCGATGTCACCGATCAGGTCCTCGCCCAGCAGCCGTTCCACGTGATCGTGGAGCACCAGCGCGCCCAGGCTCCAGATCGTGATGACCGCGGCGCGCGCGTGCTCGTCGTCGGTGGGGTTCATCAGGCCGGAGGCCACGCTCTGCTGCGACATCGCCAAGCCGTTGGCCACCATGGCGTCGACCAGCTCCGCCACGTGCGGCGACCCGTCGACCAGAGTCCTGGCCACATAGCCCGGGATCGGTGGACCGTCGGTGAGCATGTGGACGGTGCCCAGCGGGCTCATCGACAGGCCCTCGTGGATGGCTTCGGACTTGACGTCGTAGATGCGCTGGGCGACCCATTGGTCGCAGGCCGCCCGCAGGCCTTCCTTCGACCCGTAGTGGTGGAGGACGAGCCCCGGGGAGACCCCCGCCGCAGCCGCGATCGTGCGCACGCTCGTCGCGGCGACGCCGTTCTCGGCGAAGCATGCGATGGCCGAATCGCGGATCCGGGCCCGCGCCGTCCGATCGTCGGCATGCGCTGAACGCATGTTCAATAGTCTATAGCGGCGTTCAGCCGTTCACCTCGCCAGGGGGGTGAGGAAGGGTGGGTCCCAATGGTGCGGGTCGCCGCCCTTGAGCCCACACCCGTCAGGGCGTGAGGCAGGTCCCGACCGGTAGGGATCGGGTGGCGACTCCGGACAGAGCCGGGCGTGACCGCGGAGTTCAGCGCGGCCGGGCCGGCCAGTACACGAGCGTGCGCGGCTCCGGGACGTCGGGCTCATCCAGGTAGACCTCCCAGGGCAACCCGGTCGACTCCCAGTCGTTCTGGGCAGCCCACTGCTCGGCGGCGCTGTAGGCGGCCGCGACCTCGCCGTAGGCGCCGCGGTGGAGCACCGTCAATGCCGGTCCGCCAGGCAGGACCGAGGCCTCCACCCTGCCCTCGGGAACCACCGCCTCCCCCACCGGGAACCCGGCCTCGACCTTGAAGCCGTCGGGCGTGGGCTCGTAGCAGCCGAACGGCGGCCCGACGACGCTACGACCCTGCGCGGCGACGACGCCCATCACCTCACCGAACGCGGAGCCGAGGAACTGCGCGATGGCCTCCATCGGCAGCAGCCCACGGACAACGGCGGTGGGCTGTTCGTCGACCTGCACCTGCTCGATCTCGTATCCCATGCTTCGACTCTGCCCTCGAGCCGCCGCCCGTGTCGAGGCTCGGACGGGAACGGGTTCCCGGGGACATGCAGCCTCGGCGGGTCCCGAGCGTCCCGTCGGCCGTCGTCCGGCTGGCGGCCTGACCGACACCGGCGCACGATCCTGGGCACCGAGTCCGTCAGGGAGGTCGGGTGACTGGCGCGGACGTGACGCAGTCCACCGATGGGCGTTCGAGGTGAAAGCCGCACACGAAATCTGCGTTCTCAGCCCGGCTCCGAGGTCGTCCGCCGAGTCTGCGCTCGAAATTGGCGTTATGACCCTCTCGTGGACCCTCAATACGCGGATTTCGAACGCGAAACCTCATGGCAGGCGGAAGCGGCCCTGAGAACGCCGATTTCGTGTGCAGAACGCAGCGCTCAGCGCTGCCCAAGCCCTGCCGGCCCAGCCCCTGCCGGCCCAGGCCCTGCCGTCTCAGCCCCTGCCGGCGGTCGCCGGACACACCCGCTTCCTCGAGCCATGGCCCGGAGCCGGAGAGGCGCGTAGCGTGGGAGAGGTCCCGGCACCGACGCGTGACTGAGGAGGGCCATGTCGCACCACTACTCGGGGCCCGACTTCTCGTCCCCCCACCAGGATGCCCGGTTGGACCTCTGCGACCTCTTCGCCTTCCCCAAGCCCGGTGACCCGAGCAGGTCCGTGCTGATCATGGACGTGCACCCCTCGGTGGGCGTCAACCCACCCGGGCCCACCACGCCCGAGCCGTTCGCGACGGAGGCGCTCTACGAGCTGAAGATCGACACCGACGGCGATCACGTGGCCGACATCGCCTACCGGATCCGGTTCTCCTCGGCCGGCGGCAACAACCAGACCGCGACCGTGCGTCGGGTCACGGGGCCGGACGCCGCAGGCACCGACGGCGAGGGTGTTCTGGTGGTCGAGGATGTCCCCGTCTCTCTGGGATCCGACCCCACCATCGGGGAATCCAACGGCCACCTCTTCTTCGCAGGTTGGCGCAGCGACCCGTTCTTCTTCGACGCCGGCGGTGCGCTGAACAACATGGCGTTCACCGGCGACGACTTCTTCGCCGACAAGGACGTGTGCGGCATCGCGCTGGAACTCCCGAACGACGCCTTGGGCTCGGCTCCCCCTGTCACGCTCTGGCACCGTACGCTGGTCCGCGGCGACGACGCCGGATCGGGCTGGGTCCAGGCCGAGCGTGGGGCGCGGACGCAGCAGGCGGTGTTCCTTCCGGGGGAGCAGAGGGCGGCCTATCTGAGCGGCGAACCGGTCGATGACGCACGCTTCGTGGACGTGTTCGCGCACACACTGGAGCACGCGGGCGGCTATACGCAGGAGGAAGCCAGGGCGCTCGCGGGCCACATGCTGCCTGACGTGCTTCGATACGACCACCGCCAGCCGGCCCGGTACCCGGACAACGGCCGGTCCCTGACCGACGACGTCCCCGACTACTTCCTGCCGCTGCTCACCAACGGCCAAGTGACCGCGGACGGCGTCGGCGCGCATACCGACCTGCTCGACGAGTTCCCCTACCTGGGTCCGCCGCACGCAAGCTACGAGGGCTGAGCCCGGCGGATTCGGCGGCGACCGAGGGACGCTGTCGGTGACGTGCGCCGAGGGAACCATCGCGCGCATGCCGATCCCACCCTTGGAGCACGTGGGCATCGTGGTCACCACCTTGCGGAGGCGACCGCGTTCTCGGTCCAACTCGGGCCAAGGCTGAAGGCACCACAGCTCGAGCCGCCTCCGCTCCTGCCGGGAGGTCACCGCCGAGCGCCCTGGGTTCGGGGCCGGTTCTTGTCGATGAATCCGATAGGAATACTTGACTACGCCTTAGGTAGTTCCTAGGCTCCCCACAACCTGGCGAACGCGCTGATCGACCTCCAGCACGGTGGTCCTCGGCGGACACCCATAGGAGCGACGATGTCCGTACTGCACGAGGTGCTGCGCGCGAATGCGTCGTACGCCAGGACCTTCGGCGAGAAGTCCCAGCTCGCACTCCCCCCGGCCCGATCGTTCGCGATCCTGACGTGCATGGATGCCCGGCTGGACCCCGCGAAGTATGCCGGGCTGGCCGAGGGCGACGCCCACGTGATCCGCAACGCCGGGGGCCGGGCCAGTGACGACGCGATCAGGTCCCTGGTCATCTCCTACAAGCTGCTGGGCACGCGGGAGTGGTTCGTGATCCACCACTCCAACTGCGGCATGGAGTTCTTCACCAATGAGGTGATCCGTGGGCTGCTGGCCAGCAGCCTGGAGACCGCGGCCCTGGGGCCGGACGGCTTCATGGACGTGGGAACCGGTCCGGGCTCGCTCGAGGGCGACTCCATCGACTGGCTGACCATCAGCGACAACGCCAAGAGCGTCGCCCAGGACGTCGCCGGAATCCGGGCGCATCCGCTGGTGCCTGGGCGCATCCCGATCTACGGCTTCATCTACGACGTCTCCACAGGCCGGTTGGTGGAGGTGCCCGAGGCGACGGAGGCTGGCCTGCCGGCATAGCCGGGCTCTCGAAGGGGATCCCGGGTCGAGGCGCTCAGGCGCGACCTGTTGGGTGCGCCGGGTCAACGGGTCACGTGGATCAGGCCGGTGGCCGGCACCGTCATCTGGCGGGTGCGAGTACCGTCAGCAAGGCTGATCGAATCGAGCGCGACCTTCGTGTCGTCGCCGTTCTCGTCCTCGCCGAGGATCACCTGATCGACGTACAACTCGGTGCCATCCGCTGAGCACCCCACGGGGTTGTCGGCTTCCGAGAGCTCCACAGTGGGAACGCTCCCGGAGCCGACGACGGAGAGCGTGCGCGGATCCTCCAGCGCATAGCCCAGGACCGAGTCAGGTCCGATCTGGCAGATCGCACTCCAGCCCGCCACGTGGCGTCCGATCTGCGTCGTCTCGCCTGTCATGGCGTTGAGGCGCACGATGCTGCCAGCGCTCGACATGGGGTCCCCCTCGGTGTCCATCAACTCGTCGGCCAGGATCACGATCACCTCGCCGGGTTGCCACGCGGCCAGCATCCTCGCCAGGCCCTCGTAGGGACCCCACATCGCCTCCGTGTCACCGGTTCGCAGGGAGCTGACCGTCACCGAACCCTCGGCCTGTGCGCCAAGCTCGCTCGTTCGCACCAAGCTGTCCCCATCCAGGAGCAGGCACGGGTTGTAGACCAGACCCTCACCTCCACACCAGCGCGGCGCGTCCACGGTGGCGGCGACCTTGCCGTCGGAGGCATCGCGGAGATCGATCCGGGTCGACCAGTAGTTGGTCAACGGCGCAGTGGCCACGGTGGAACCCAGAGCGTCGACCAGATGGATCAGCTCTGACTCGACGCCTCCCAGCTCCACCGGCCCCGGTGGCGACCCGAGCTTGCCCGCTTCCAGGATGGGGTATCTCTCGTACTGCCAACGATCATCGGCCCAGTCGATGAGGTAGAGCGCCCCGTTCCCGGCTGCCGTGGCCGGCCCTGTGGGCGTGCTCGGGCTGGGGCTGGCGGGGGGGTCGCCCGTCGAATCGTCGGAACAGCCCGCCAGGGCGAGCAGTCCGATCAACAGGGCGGCCGCGGAGCGGGGAAGGCCTCGTCTCCCCAGCTGTGTGCGCGCCACGTGTCCCATACTGCCCCTCCACCAGGGAGGCCAGCACGCTGCCATCGGGACCCCCGAGCAGGCACTCCCGTCGACGGAGGGGAGGCGTCGTGGGCGGGAGGCCGTCAATCCTCGCCCAGCTCCCGGCGCAGGCGGGCGGCTGCGGCCGCCGAGGGCTCCTCCCGGATCAGTCCCTCGGGGAGCTCCGCGCCGGTCAGCCACGCCTCCACCATGGCCACGTGCAGCTCGGTCCGGCGGGCCAACCATCCGTGGCCCACGCCCGGGACATACCACGCCTGCGCGTGGGGCATCAGCGCCGCCAGTGCAGCGTTGGCCGGTCGTACGGCGGCCTCCTGCTCCCCGGCCACCAATAGCGTCGGGGCCGCAGCCGCGCACTCGACGCGCGACACTCCCGAACGGAAGCCCTCGACGAAGGCCCGCCGGAAGGCGCGCGAGGACGAGGCGCGCAAGTCGGCCCGGCCGAGCTGGTCCATGCCGATCATCCGCGACAACAGCCCCGTCACCGGTCTCGTGTGCAGGAACGGCGCCACTGCGGACACGCCCAGCAGCCACAGAGGGCCTGATCTCGACGTGAGCACCCCTGCACCGTCGATCACCACCCGATCCGCCTGATCGGTTCGGCGGCCGAGCAGCTCGTGCGCCAGGCCGCCACCCCAGGACAGAGCGACGACGTGTGCCCGGCGGGCCGGCACCCTCGCCTCGACCAGCTCCGCGACACGCTCTGCTGTCACCGCCCGGGATGTGAACGGCAGCTCGCTGCTTCGGCCGAATCCAGGCAGGGTGTCCCAGGGATGGTGTCCCAGGCAGGGCGGTCAGGGGACTGTGGGGCTTCCAGGCGCATGCGGCTTCGCCCCCATTCCAGCACGCCATGAGCTCGCCGCGGGAGGGTCCCTCAACGAGGCGGGAGGCGGGCGCCGGCGAAGAAGTCGATCAGCGGGTCCACCATGCGGGCCGGCGCCACATTGGCTGTGTTGTGCGAGGCGCGTGGGATCTCCAGGGCTCGGGCATGGGGCAGCGCGGCTGCCAGCGTCAGGCAGATGTCCTTGAAGTACCGCGAGCTGCGAGAGCCGTAGGCCAGCAGCACCTCGGCGTCGATGGACGAGTACGCGGAGGCGGGCGCCTCCTCGGCCAGGATGCGGCGAACCTCGGGACCGATGGTGGGCAGGAGCTCCACCATCTGCTTGCCCGGCGTCGTGTGCAGGAACAGGCGGACGCCCGCCTTCTGCAACCAGTGCGGCATCCTCGCGGCTGCCGTGTCGGGATGGATCTGCCCGGCCTGGACGAACGCCTCCAGGAGGTCACCCGCGGCGACCGCATCCTCGAACGCGTCGATGAACCCCCGCGGGAAGTCGACCGATTCCAGCGCCACGCCCGCGTCGTACGTGGCGATGCGATCCAGCGGCTGCGTCAGTCCGGCACGCAGGGCCACGAACCCGCCTCCGCTGTGGCCGAAGAGGTTGCGCGCGCCGGTGTGCGCCAGCACGGCAGCCACATCGTCGAGGTCGGTCTGGGCGGTCTCGGCTCCAGTCAGCGCGGCGGAGTCAGACCGGCCGCGGCGGTTGAACAGGTGGACGGTGAAGTGCGGCGCGAGCCGTTGGGCGAGACGCCGATAGTCGCGCACCGTGACACCTGCCCCGTGCAGCACCACCAGCCCGGGTCCGGACCCGACCGAGTGAAAGGTGATCGAGGCTCCGTCCGCGCTCGCAAGGGCCTCGTGTCGCATGGGCAGCTCCTTACCGTGAACGATGTTCACAGTTTACGCTTGCGCCATGTCGAATGTCACCCCGCCAACGATCTGGAACCGCCCGGTCCGCGGTTCGCGGGGGCCCGAGGGTGAGCTCACCCGCGACCAGATCGCGGCCGTCGCCATCCGGTTGGCCGACGCCGCTGACCTGCGTGCGGTGACCATGCGCGCCGTCGCCTCCTCCTTGGGCACGAGCGCGGGCGGGCTGTACCGCTACGTGCGCGGTCGTGACGAGCTCATCGCCCTCATGGTCGACGCGGCGCTGGCGGACCTGCACGTTCCCGCGCCGGGCGGCGACTGGGAGGAACAGCTCGTGGACGTTGCGCGCGAGCAGCTGCGTGTCTACGGCGATCACCCCTGGCTCGTGACCGCTGGCTTCCGACCGGGGCCCGCCGGGCCCAACGCGTTGCGCTACTTCGACAGGTGCCTCGCGATCCTGGCGGACGTGCCAGCGAGCAGCGCCACCAAGATGGAGGGTCTGGCCATGGTGACCGGCGTCGTCACGCTGTTCGCCCGGCCGGCTCGGGGCGATGGCGTCGACCCCTCGACGATCTTCAGCGCGATCGATCGCGCGGCCCATCCGCACCTGGCTGCGGCCCTGGCCGCAGCGGACCCGGGGCCGGCTCAGCCTGACCTGTTCGGCCGGACTGTCCGCAGCCTGCTTCGGGGCATGTTCACGACCGGGTCGGCCGTGTGAGGTCCCGGCCAACCGGCCGACCACATGGTCCGGCGCCGGGTTTCTGCCTCGGGCTGACCCGAGTCTCAGGAGGCTCCATCCGTAGGGGCGATCTGCAGGACGACCTTGCCGACACCGCGACCGGCGGCCAGGTGCAGGATCGCGTCGCCGGCCTCCTCGAGGGGGAACGTCCGGTCGATGGGCGCGCGGAGGATCCCCTGCGCGGCGAACCACGCCAGCTCCCCCATTCCGTCCTCGTACTGCCCGAAGTACGGCTTGGACAGCTGTGAGGTCCACAGCGAGCGACCCATCAGCCCGATGGCGGTGGGCATGCTCCCGAGAACCCGCCGACCCACTGTCCCGTACTGGTCGTGTCCGATGAGCACGTAGCGGCCGTCCGGCCTGATGATCCGGCGGACCCGGGAGAAGGGATGATTCCCGGGGACGTCGATCACCGCGTCGTACTGCCCGGGCCGCGCGGTGTAGTCCACGATCCGGTAGTCCAGGACCTCGTCGGCACCCAGCGAGCGGGCCAGCTCCAGTCGATCGCCGGTGTCTACCGCTGTCACGTGCTCGACGCCCACCGCCTTGGCCAGCTGCACCAGGAACATGCCCACCCCGCCGCCGGCGCCATTGATGAGCACCCGGTCGCCAGCCTCCACGCGGCCCTCCGTCCGCAGGGCCCGCAGCGCGATCAGGGCGGATGTCGGCATGGCGGCTGCCTCGAGGAAGTCCAGGTTGTCCGGCATCAGGCGCAGCTTGGCGGCCTTGACCGCCGCGAACTCCGCGAACGCCCCCCCGTTGTGCCATTGGATGCCGTCGACGATCTCGCCGAAGACGCGATCGCCCGGGCTCAGGGTGACGACGTCAGGCCCGACTGCCTCGACCACACCCGAGGCATCCGTCCCCGGGATGCGCCGGCGCGGTCGCCGCACACCGTTGCCCATGAGCCTGAGCACGTAGGGCTGGCCGACGACCGTGTGCCACACATCGGCGTGCACGGAGGCGGCGTGTATCCGCAGCAGCACCTGCGCCGGCCGCACCTCCGGGACCGGAAGCTCGACAACCCTGAGATCCCGCGGGTCGCCGTACTCCCGATGGACAACGGCTCTCATAGCGTGCCTCCGGTGATCCGATGCTGGGGCCACCCTGTCAGAGCCCGCGATCGGGCCTGGCGGCGGTGGCGGGGGCGACCGGTCTGGCCGAGCCGAGCCAGGGGAAGAGGGCGATGACGCCTCGGCCCGCCCTCGGCTGACCGGGTCACCCGCGGCGCAAGGGGACGGTCCTCGTCCTGGTCAGGCGGTAGACGAACCAGGGTGTCACGGGTCTCCACGACCGTGGATGGTGCCGATGAACGAACCGGACGAACTGCTGGCTTCGGGGTTCCGCGACCTGGCCGCTCGACGCGTCGCCCGAGCCAGGGAACGCGTCCTGGAGGCGAACGCAGCGAACCCGTCAGCATCTGCTCTCGACGGGTTCGCCGAGGCCGAATGGTGTCGTCGACGTCATCGGACACGCCGGGGCCGGCCCGGACCTCGCCGGGCTCAAGCAGTTCTCGGCGGTTCCGTCGCGGCGTTCCCTGACCTGGCGATCACACCCCGGCACGTCGTCGTGGAGGGCGACCTGGCTGCCCACGACGACCCCCGAGTGGTCGGGAGACCCTGGAAGGAGGACCCGGACCCCTGATGCTGCCTGCGATGCGGGGTATGGCGAGCTGGTCAGCGGGTCACGGTGAACAAGCCGGTGGCGGGCACCGTCAGCTGACGGGTGCGCGTGCCGTCAACGAGGCTGATCGATTCGACCGCCGTCTGGGTGTCGCTGCCGTCCTCGTTCTCGCCGAAGATCAGCTGCTCGACGTACAGCACCGTGCCATCTGCCGAGCAGCCGATGGGGGTGTCGTCTTCGGAGAGCTCCACCTCCGGGACGGTCGAGGTGCCCACGACGGACAGCGCGCGCGTATCCGCCAGGTCACTGCCCAGGACCGAGTCCGGTCCGATCGAGCAGATCGCGTCCCAGTTCGCGGGATAGCGTCCGATCTGCGTCGTCTGCCCCGTGCTCGCGTTCAGGCGCACGATGGTTCCGGCGCTGGAGACCGGGGCCCCCTCGCTGTCCATGAGTTCGTCGGCAAGAACCAGGATGACCTCGCCGGGCTGCCCGCCAGCCACTGTGTTCTTCAGGCCCTCGAAGGGACCCCACGTGGCCTCCGTCTCAGCCGTCCGCAGCGAGCTGATCGTCACGGAGCCTTCGGCCTCCGCGCCCAGCTCGCTGGTGCGCACGAGGGAGTCCGCATCGAGGAGCAGGCAAGGGTTGTGGACCAGACCCTCGCCCGCGCACCAGCCCGGCGCCTCCACTGAGGATATGAGCGTGCCGTCGGAGGCGTTTCGGACATCGATCCGTGTCGACCAGTAGTCAGTCAGGGGAGCTGTGGCGACCGTGGAGCCCAGGGCATCGACCAGATAGACGGTCTCCGATTCGGTGCCGCCGAGTGCGACGGGCCCTTCCGATGCTCCGAGGCTGCCTCCGGCGTCGATCGGGTGCCGCTCGTACTGCCATTGCCCGCCGGTCCACTCGATTCGGTAGATCGCCCCGTTGCCCAGGCCGGGTGCAGCACCGGTGGCTGAGTCCGTGGCGCTGGGCGGTGGCTGCTCCGACGAGCCGTCGGAGCAGCCCGCCAGAACGACCAGTCCTATCGTGAGTGCGGCTGCGGAGCGGGGAAGGGCTCGTCGGCCCAGGGACGTCGGTGCCATGCCCCCATACTGGCCTGCCCGCTGGGACGGCCATCAGGGTGGCCGCGGCCCGCCCCGGCCGAAGCACGCATCGCCACGGGCGCGGAAGGGCACGGCGTCGGCGGCCAGGGTCCCGGCGAGCCGGTCGGTCAGTACGTCAGGGCGGCCTCAGCCTCGACCCGGCTGGTGAGCGAGGTGACCTCGCCGACGACCTCCGGCCACAGCGCGCGGGGCAGGTCGTGTCCCATTCCCGAGTACGCCACGAACTTGGCGTTGCGAAGCTGCTTGGCCGCGGCCAGTCCGCCGCTCACCCCGATGAGCGGGTCGTGCAGGCCGTGCATCACCAGCGCGGGGACTCGAATCTGGCGCAGCCGCCGGGTGCGGTTGTGCTGGGCGCTGATCGCGGCCAGCTGGCGCCAGTACCCCCCGGGGTCGTAGGAGCGGTCGTAGGACTGTCCGGCCAGGTCCGCGAGGTACGCCTCGTCGAGCTCGTAGCCCCTCGACCCGATCAGCCGTGCCGCCTCGACCGCAGCCGCCTGCATCGACAGCCGGTCCGCGGCGGCCTCCTGCCGCAGCAGCTGGAGCAGGACCGACGTCTTGGGCCTGCCGACGAGCTGCGAACCCGTGGACGTCATGATCAGCGTGAGGCTGCGTACCCGGCTGCGCTGGCGGACCGCCACGGACTGGGCGATGAACCCGCCCATCGAGATCCCCACCAGGTGCGCCGAGCCCAGGCCAAGCCAGTCGAGCAGACCGACGGTGTCGTCGGCCATGTCGTCGATCGTGTAGGGCGGCCGCTTGCGCCGGGTCAGGGTCTGGAGGTAGGTGGGTGCCCGCACGCCGTCCAGGTGGGTGGACAGACCCACGTCGCGATTGTCGAACCGGATCACGAAATGGCCGCGCTCGGCGAACTGCTCGCACATCTCGTCGGGCCAGGCCAGCATCTGCATGCCCAGGCCCATCACCAGCAGCAGCGGCGGGTCGGTGCGCGCCCCGAATGTCTCGTAGGCGATCTCGATCCCGCCGACTGTTGCGATGCCCCCGTCCATGGCCGCCCACGGTACAGCCGACGCCCGGGGGCGCCGACGGGGACCGAGCGGAAGGGGCTCTGAATCCACGGAGGCGCGGGAATGCGGCCGGACCGAGCGGGAGTACCAGGACTGGCTCGCCGAGACGCTGGTCGCTGCCCTCCTGGCAGGGGGCGACCTCGCAGGGCCCTTGGTCTCGACAGGCTCGACCGGCGGGGGTCGCC
>CAZWXF010000059.1:13039-17184 GCA_964638055.1 uncultured Bifidobacteriaceae bacterium
GTCGAGCCCGTCGAGACCAGCCCCCCCGCACCCCCCGCGCCGGTCGAGCCTGTCGAGACCGGCGGGGGCTCGACCGGCGGGGTAGCTCAGTCAGGGGGGTCGGCGGGTGCCCGACCGCGCCACTGCCGCCAGGCACCTGTGCTCCACAGCGCCCAGACAACGAGCACCGGTTGGAACAGCAGTCTGATCCCCCGGGCCAGATCGGAGTCCAGACCGAAGGCGTCGGTACCCGTGACGAACTGGGAGATGTTGCCCGGGAAGACGAGGACGAAGTAGGCGGCCACGACCCAGCCGACCTGGGCACGACGAACTGGGAGCGCGATCAGCGCCGCGGCCAGGGCGAGCTCGATGAACCCCGAGACGGCGATCACCGCGTCCGGCCACGGCATCCATCCGGGCACCTGCGCGTGGAACTCCTCGGCGTTGCGGAAGTGGCCGACGCCAGCGAAGGCCAGCAGTCCTGCCAGCATCCACCGCGCGACGGCGCGAGCGGCGTCCGTCAGCACGTTCACCCCCCTGCGAAGGGCGGAAGGACGTCGACGACCGATCCCTCGGTCAGCAGCGCGTCGTCCGTGCATCGGTATCGGACTCCGTCGGCCAGGAGCGTGCTCACCGCCAGGACCGCGGCGAGGCGGCTCGGCTGCAGAGCTGAGCGCTCCAGTGCCGCGCACACCTCGTGCACCGGACCGGCGGGAACGGCGACGGTGGCGGACCCTGCTGCCTCTCGTGCGGCGGCGAACAGCCGGACGGTCACTGCCACGTCAGCCTCCGATCGCGGACATGGGCCGGGTGGGCTGGCGGAAAGTGGGGCTGCCGATCCCGTGGGCCGCGGCCTTGCGCAGGACGCCCTCGCGCATCAGCTCCAGGAGTGCCGCGTCGGACCCCCCCGCGCGCAGCGGGCCGCGCAGGTCGACCTCGTCCCTGGCGAACAGGCAGTTGCGCCACTGGCCGTCCGCGGTGAGCCGCACCCGGTCGCAGTCCCCGCAGAACGGAGCGGTGACGGATGCCACGATGCCGACGGTCGCGGGGCCGCCGTCCACGACGTACTCCTCGGCGGGTGCGCTGCCCCGCCCGGCGCTCGGAGTCAGCCGGAATCCGTGGGCAGCGAGCCGGTCCCGGATCTCCTGACCGGTGACCATGTCCTCGCGACGCCACCCATGCTGCGGATCCAACGGCATCTGCTCGATGAACCGCAGGGACAGCCCCTCGTCCAGCGCCCACTCCAGCAGGTCCGCAGCCTCATGGTCGTTCACCCCACGCAGCAGCACGGCGTTGACCTTCACGGGATGAAGCCCAGCGGCACGCGCTGCCGCGATGCCCGCCAGGGTGTCGATCAGCCGGTCGCGGTGGGTCAGCCGCAGGAAGGTGGCGCGGTCCAGCGAGTCCAGGCTGATGTTCACGCGTCGCAGTCCGGCGTCACGCAGGGGCGCCGCCAGGGCGGGCAGCCGAAGTGCGTTCGTGGTGAGCGAGACCTGTGTCGTCGTCCGTGGGGACTGCGTGGGCATGGCCGCGATCGCCCGCACGACATCCACGACGTCCGGACGCAGCAGCGGCTCGCCCCCCGTGAGCCTCACCCTGTGCACACCGTTGGCGACGGCGATCCCGACGAGCCGCAAGAGCTCCGGGGTGGTGAGGAGGCTCCGGGTCGGCAGCCACGGCAGTCCGTCGGCGGGCATGCAGTAGGTGCAGCGCAGCGAGCAGCGGTCCGTCAGCGAGACGCGCAGGTCCGTGTGCCTGCGGCCGAAGGTGTCGACGAGGGCGGTCACGGGCTGTTGACCCATTCGCTGGACCCGTCGGCGAAGCGCTGCAGCTTCCAGATCGGAAGGGCGGACTTCGCCTCGTCGACCAGCCACCACAGCGTTTCGAACGCCTCCCGGCGGTGGGGGGCGGACACCGCGGCGGCGAAGGCCAGCTCGCCGATCTTGAGCTGTCCGGTTCGGTGCGCCGCGGCGGCGGCCGTGACCGAGGGCCGGCCCACGGCTTGGGCGACGATGTCGTCGAGCACCTGCTCGGCGTCGGGGTGCGACTCGTAGGTCAGGTCCACCACGGTCCGGTCCCGGTCGCTCCTGCGGACCCGACCCTCGAAGACCAGGACCGCGCCGACGGCGTCGTCGGCGACCTGAGCGCGCAGCGCGGCCACATCGATGGGCCGGTCGGTGACAGTCGCACGACGTTCCGGGGCAGCGGGCGGGTGGGGCAGGAAGGGTCCTGCTGGCGGGGGCACGGCGATCCGTGAGTAGCCGGCCGGGGAGACCGGGGTACGAGGCGAGTGAGCGGTCGCGAGGACCGGCCCGGCGCCGGGAGAAGGAGCGGCCGCGTGACGGCTGCCGTGGCCCTGGCCGTCGATCATCGCGACCGCGTGGGCGAGGAGCGGCCCGGCGATCCGCATCCCGTCGGTCACGGCTCCGGGGCTGCCCGGAAGGCAGAGCACGAGCGCATCGCGCAGGCGGAACCCCCCGCTGCGCGAGAGGTCGGCGTTCGGCACCTTTCCGCGAGTAGCGGCTCGGATGGCCTCGCCGATCCCGGGGAGGGGCACCGCCCTCAGGGACTCGAGGGCCTCGATCGTGACGTCGCGGGGCCCGAGCCCCGTCCCGCCGTCGGTGACCACGATCCGCGCGCCCTCGGCGATCGCCCGCGACACCGCGGCAGCGATCGCGGCCTTGTCGTCGGGCACGGCAAGCGGGTCCCCCGCGGCGAAGCCCAGGGCGCGCAGCCCGGCGGCCGCCAGCGCTCCGGACTCGTCGGGGTGCCGGCCTGCTGCGACGGAGTCCGAGCAGGTGACGACCGCCGCGCGGACCGGAACCTCGTGCCTCATCGGCGCCACCGTCCGCTGCGACCGCCGTCCTTCTCCTCGACGCGGACCTCCCGGATCTCAGCGGCGGGGTCGAGCGCCTTGACCATGTCGATGATCGTGAGCGCGGCGACCGTGACGGCCGTCAGCGACTCCATCTCGACGCCGGTGCGGTCTGCGGTGCGGACGCTCGCGGTGATGCGAACCTCGTCGTCGACGACCTGGAGGTCCACGACCGCCCCGTGGACGGCGATGGGGTGGCACAGCGGGATGAGGTCCGGCGTGCGCTTGACCGCCATGATCCCGGCGATGCGCGCCACGGCGAGCACGTCCCCCTTGGGTACCGAGCCCGTCGCGATGGCGCCCGCTGCGCTCGTGCGCACGATGCCGCTGGCCGTCGCCGTCCGGGTGGTGGTGGGGCGGTCCGCGACGTCCACCATCCGGGCGTGGCCCTGGGCATCGAGATGGTTCAGGGCATCGAGATGGTTCGGGGCATCGAGGTGGTTCAACTCAGTCATGGGGGCTCCCTCCGCGCCGTATTGTCCTACGCGTGGCGAAGTGGACCGCCGTCGTCCTCACCGGTGGGCGCAGCACGAGGATGGGGCAGGACAAGGCCGCGGCCCGGATCGCCGGTCGGACGCTGCTGGAGCGCGTGGTCGCGGCCGTGACCGACGCCGCGGCGATCGTCATAGTCGGGCCCGAGCAACCTCTCGGCCTGCCCGTCGAGGTGCGCTGGACTCGTGAGACCCCTCCCGGCGGGGGGCCGGCGGCCGGACTGCTTGCGGCGCTGCCGCTGGTCGAGACCCCGCTGCTCGTCGCGCTGGCCACAGACCTGCCATTCCTTCGTGGGCTGCCCGGTGATCTGGTGGCGCGTCTGGCACGGGCCGAGGCCGACGCGGTCATCCCGGTCGACGCCACCGGCAGGGATCAGCCCCTGTGCGCCGCGTATCGCACCGACGGGCTGCGCCGCGCCGCAGCGGACCTCGGCAACCCGGCGGGCATGCCCATGCACTCCATCCTGCGGCTGCTACGGGTGGATCGGTTCCGGACGCCGGTGACTACGGTTGGTCCGACCACGGATGTCGACACCCCCGCCGACCTGGCACGAGCGCGAGGAGCACTGGCCATGCAGGACTGGATCGAAGCGGTGCGCCGGGAGTTGGGATCCGCCGGAGATGTCGACGTCCAAGCCGTGCTCGACGTGGCTCGGGATGTGGCCCACAACGTGCAGCGGCCGGCCGCACCCGTCACCACCTACCTGCTCGGCCTCGCCGTGGGGTCGGGGATGCCGCTGGACGTGGCTGCGGCGAAGATCCAGGCGCTGGCGACCGGCTGGTCCGCCGAGCAGTGATTC
>CAZWXF010000060.1:0-17029 GCA_964638055.1 uncultured Bifidobacteriaceae bacterium
GGGCTCGACCGGCGCGGGCTCGACCCGCGCGGGCACGTGCGTTCGGCGTCGCGAGACCCTGCCCGCCCCACGTCGGTCGAGCTTGTCGAGACCCCGATCCACCGCCAGTCGATCCGAACTGAAGCCGGACCGGGCGCGCCGCGCTCGTCGCAGACCGCTACGAGCCGCGGCCCGAGGTGGCATGTGGTTGGCGCTGCGCGCCTGAACCCACGAGCCAGCGCTCACGATGGCGGTGTCGGCGCCGGCGTCCTGATCGATCGCGACGGGACGGTGTGGCACGCCGCGCTCCGAATCGGCGCCCGCCCCAGCCGACGACCGCCTGGGCCGCCCACGAGAGTCGCGGTCCTTGCCCTGCCGAGCCGCCGACCGCCAACGCCACCGGCTAGCGTCCGGCCGTGACGGGAATCGTCGTGATCGTTCTGATTCTGCTGACGATCGCTGCCGCGGTGAGCATCGGCCCGCGGGTGAGCTTCCCGTCCCCCCTGCTGCTCCTCGCGGTGGGGACGCTGGTCGGGCTGATGCCGTTCGTGCCGGCGATCGACATCGATCCGGAGTGGATACTCGCCGGAGTCCTGCCGCCCCTGCTGTACTCCGCAGCGGTGTCCGTGCCGGCGATGGACTTCCGTCGCGAGTTCACGGGGATCAGCGTTCTGGCGACCCTCCTGGTGGTGGTCACGTCCTTCGCGCTCGGGGTGCTGTTCACCTGGCTGATCCCGGGGCTGAGCCTGGCGTGGGGAGTGGCCCTGGGCGCGATCATCAGTCCCACGGATGCCGTGGCGACGACGATCGTGAAGCGGGCCGGTGTGTCCCCCCGGGTCGTGGCGCTGCTGGAGGGGGAGGGCCTGCTCAACGACGCGAGTGCCCTGGTGGCACTGCACATGGCCATCGCCTCAGCCGCCGCGGCGTTCGCGTTCTGGGGAGCCATCGGAACCTTCGTGTGGGCGGTCGTGGCAGCGGCGGTCATCGGCGTCGTCGTCGGCCGGGCCAACCTGGCGATCCGTCGACGGACGCCCGATGCGACGGTCAACACCATCGTGTCGTTCACCGTGCCCTTCCTGGCGTCGATCCCCGCGGAGGTGGTGGGTGCGTCGGGACTCGTGGCTGCGGTGGTGGCCGGGCTGGTGACGAACCGGCGGGCGCCGCGCGTGCTCTCGCCGCTGCACCGGCTCTCCGACTCCCAGAACTGGGCGACGATCGAGATGGTCCTGGAGGGCCTGATCTTCCTCACGATGGGCCTGCAGCTGTTCGGGATCGTGGAGTCCGTCCGGGTCGAGCATGCCGGCCTTCCCGCGGCGGGCGTGATCGCGGCGGTCGCCCTGGTGATCGCGCTGCTGATCCGAGCCGGTTTCGTAGCGCCGCTGCTCCGGGCATCGGCGCGGCGGCGGCAGCGGGGCATCGATTTCCGGGAGCGGCTCGACCAGATGCAGGCGGTCCTCGCTGAGAGCCCGCAGGAATGGCGCCGGACCGTCGGCCCGCGACAGACCCGCGTGCCCACGGAGCGGGAGATCGCCCGCTTCTCGACGCGAGTGCGCCGAGCGGTGGCAGACATCGACTACTTCACTGCCCAGCCGCTGGACTGGCGCGACGGGGCGATCGTGGTGTGGGCGGGCATGCGCGGGGCGGTCACCGTGGCCGCCGCGCAGACCCTCCCCACCGATGCGCCACACCGGCAGCTGCTGATCCTCGTGGCGTTCCTCGTCGCGGCGGGCTCCCTGACGATCCAGGGGGGCACGATCTTCCGTGTCGTCCGGGCACTCAAGCCGGGCGGCCCGGACGAGGAGGCCGAGCGCGCCGAGCGCGGCCGCCTGCTGGCGATGCTGCGCGGGGTCGCCGACGCGCCGCCCCTGCCGGCCGACGACACACCCGAGGCGTTCGAGGCCCACCGGCTGGCCCGCATCGCCCAGACCCGGGCCCAGCGCGAGGCACTCCTGGATGCCCGGGACGACGGGCTGTTCTCCGCCGAGGTCCTCGGGCGTGCCCTGGCGAACCTGGACGCCGAGGAGATCACGCTGGGCCTGCGTGGCGGGTGAGGAGGGACCAGGATCGGCGTGGCTCGGGACAGGCCCCGCTTGTCGAGCCCGTCGAGACCGGAGGCGCAGGCATCCCCTCCTCGCCGGGGAGTGGGTGACGAAGGGAGGGGATGCCCGTCAGGAGCCGGTCGATCAGAGGTCGAATCCTGCGGTCGTGGACGTGGTGCTGCTCGACCCGGTCAGGTCGTACAGGGTCACGCCGTCGATGGTCGTGGCGGTGAAGGTCTCCGAGACCCAGGTGGCGATGTCCGAGGCAGCGTCAGAGCCGCCCAGCTGGTTGCCGAAGCCGCGCTGGCCACTGGCGATGAACCAGTGGATCTCACCGGAGGCGACCAGCGACTGGAACTCCGAGAGCGTCGGTGCCGGATCACTGCCGTTGAATCCTCCGATGGCCATGACCGGCTTCTCGGTGGCCAGCTGGAGACCGGCCGCGGAGTTGGCGCCCACGGCTGCCGCGACCCAGGTGTAGGAGTCGGCGTCCTCGAGCAGGGCTGCGGTCACCTGCGCCGACGGCGTGCTGGCGTTCAGGAGCCCGCCGCCCCCACCGGCCCGCCCACCGGTGCCTCCGCCGCGACCCGGGACGTTGCCGAAACCGTTGCCAGTCCCATTGCCGAAGGGGTTGCCGTTGCCGAGACCGTTGCCGAAGGGGTTCGTGCCGCGCTGACCCAACCCTCCTGGGGCATTCGGGCCTGCCTGGGTGCTCGGGCCGCCCTGGCCGTTCGGACCGCCCTGGGCGTTCGGGCCGAAGCCCCCGCCCGGTCCGCCGCGGCCGACGAACCCACGGCCCCCGGACACGGCCGGCCCGGCTGTCGGGATCGAGCCTGACTGCGTGCTTCCGGCCGTCTGGAGGGCGTAGGCCGTGGGGCCAGCCAGCAGCACGAGCAACGAGCCAGCTGCGACAGTCAGGGCGGCACGGGACGCGAACCGCTCGGGCAGGTGCTCGGCGGCCAGGATGAGGGCTGCCAGCGCCAGACCCGTGCCCAGGACGAGGGGCCGCAGCCACGATGCGAAGTCGCCCGAGCGACCCAGCAGCACCCACGCCCACCAGGCGGATCCGGCCACGACCGCCGCTGCGGTGATCCTCGCCCACTTCTGGCGACGGAACGTCCACAGCGCCAGCGAGCCGATGCCCACCAGGGCTCCGATGGCCGGAGCGAGGGCGACTGTGTAGTACTCGTGGATGATGCCCTGGCTGAACGAGATGACCGCCGCGGTCACCAGCAGCCAGCCGCCCCACGCGATGGTGGCGGAGCGAGTGCGATCGGTGCGTCCGGCTCGTCGCGAGACCCAGAGCAGCACCCCGATCATCGCCATCGCGGCGGGCAGCAGCCAAGAGATCTGGCCGCCGTACGAGGAGTCGAACAGCCGGCCCCAACCTGTCTCCCCCCACATCGAGCCGGCCTGCCCGCCGCCCCCCACGACGCTGCCGACCTCGTTGCCGGTCAGCCGGCCGAACCCGTTGTACCCGAGGATCAGCTCCAGCACCGAGTTGGCCTGGGAGCCCCCGATGTACGGCCGGGAGTCAGCAGGCCACAGCTCGACCACGGCGACCCACCACCCGGCGGAGACGACCATCGCCGCGAAGGCCGCCAGCAGGTGGGCCACCCGTCGGCGCAGGTCGACCTGAGCGGCCACCGCGTACATCGCCACGAAGCCCGGCAGCACCAGGAACGCCTGCATCATCTTGGCCAGGAAGGCCATGCCCACGAAGGCGCCGGCCAGCATGATCCATCGGGGGGACGCCTTCTCGGTCGCGTGCGTCATGGCCCACGCGGCCGCGACGAGGAGGAACACGAGCAGGGCGTCGGGGTTGTTGAACCGGAACATCAGCACGGCGACCGGCGTCAGCGCCAGGACGACAGCGCCGATGAGCGCCGCCCAGGTGCCGAACCACCGCCGGACCGTGGCGTACAGCAGCCCCACAGACGCGACCCCGAGCAGCGCCTGGGGCACCAGGACCGACCAGGAGCTCAGGCCCAGGACCCGGACGCTCAGGCCCATGAGCCAGAGCGACGCAGGGGGCTTGTCGACCGTGATCGCGTTCTGCGAGTCGAGGCTGCCGAAGAACCAGGCCTTCCAGCTCTCGCCGGCAGCCTGGGCAGCGGCCGAGTAGTACGAGTTGGCCCAGCCGTTGCGGCTCAGACCCCACAGGTAGAGCAGTGCAGTGCCGGCCAGGACGCCGAGGATGGCCCAGCGCGCCCAGCGAGGCTCGCCGGGGCCGGGCGGCCAGGTCGGCTCGGCCCCTTCCTCCCGGCTCGGGGGTGGCGTCCGGAGGTTCGCGCCGGGGAGCTCCACACCGATCCCGGTGCTCGGGCTGATGTCGGTCTCGGGGCTCATCAGTGTGCCTCTCTCGTGATGGCGTCCATCGCCTGTCCGTGACCGTCCGTGCGCCCTGCCCGCGCACTGCGGGCGCCAGGGAACACCCACGCCCGGAAGAGCAGGAACCGCAGGAGTGTCGCGATCACGTTCGCCGCGGTCAGCACCACGACCTCCACGGTCCGTGAGGCATCCGGGGCCACCCGTCCCAGGACCAGGAGGGCAGCCGATGTCACGGCCAGGCCGACCGAGAGGACGACGAGGCCCTGGAGCTGGTGTCGCAACCGCCCCGCGGGACCGCGCACGCCGAAGGTGAACCAGCGGTTGGCCGCGGTGTTCGCGATCGCGGTCAGCAGCAGCGCCGTGGCGCTGGCCCATCCGGCGCTCATGCCTTCCCGCAGGACCAGGAACAGCACCGCGTAGGCCAGCGTGCTGACGACCCCGATGGCGGCGAACCGGCCGAGCTGACCCAGGATGCCGGCAGGTGCCTGGGAGGCGGACTCGGCGACGCCGGACCTGGTCAGCGATCCGATGGGGATCCGGCCGGATGCCAGCCCGCGGGCCAGCCGCCAGATGCCGGCCAGGTCCTTGCGGGCCGTGTCGACGATGTGGACGGTGCTGCCGGGGTCGTCGACCCAGTCCACGGGAACCTCATGGATGCGCATCCCGGCGCGCTCGGCCAGCACCAGCAGCTCGGTGTCGAAGAACCACTCCGAGTCCTCCACGAGGGGCAGCAGCTCCGCGGCCACGTCGGCCCGGATCGCCTTGAAGCCGCACTGCGCGTCGGTGAACCCCGCCCCCAGGGTCGCTCGCAGGATCAGGTTGTAGCTGCGCGAGATCAGCTCGCGCTTCGGGCCGCGCACGACCCGGGACCCGTTGCCCAGGCGCGTGCCGATGGCGATGTCCGAGTGGCCCGAGAGCAGGGCTGCGACCAGGGGGAGGAGCGCGGCCAGGTCCGTGGACAGGTCGACGTCCATGTAGGCCAGGACCTGGGCGTCGCTGGCCGACCAGACCTGGCGCAGCGCCCGCCCGCGGCCCTTCGCCGGAAGATGAACTGCCTCGACGTGGGGCAGCGTGCTGGCCAGCTCCGTGGCGATGGCCCATGTCCGGTCGGTGCTGGCGTTGTCGGCGATGGTGATGCGGAACGTGTACGAGAGCTCGTCGGTCAGGTGACTGTGGAGACGGCGGATGCTGCGCCCGAGGTCGGCCTCCTCGTCGTGGACGGGCACGACCACGTCGAGGACCGGACCATGGGCTGGTCTCGACGGGCTCGACCAACGCCCGACGTCGACCGGATCCCGGGAGGGTCTCGACGGGCTCGACCAACGCCCGACGTCGACCGGGTCCCGGGTGGGTCTCGACGGGCTCGACCCGACGTTGACCGGATCCCGGGGGGGTCTCGACGGGCTCGACCTACGCCCCAGGGCTTCGGCGGTGCTCACGGTGTGCGTCATGGCCCCGACGATGTCGACCAGACCTGTGAGGACCCTGTGAACGCCCTGAGCGTGACCCACGAGCCAACGCCGTCGAGAAATCACAGCCGGCTCACAGGAAGCTCACAGGCTGCCTGATGTGCGCCCGTGCATGATCGGGGCATGCGCCTGAGCACCGTGTCCGGGGATGCCGAAGCCCGCCTGCTGGTCGTCGACGACGAGCCGAACATCCTCGAGCTGCTGGCCGCGTCGCTGCGGTTCGCCAGCTTCGAGGTCCACACCGCGGCCAACGGCACCACCGCCCTGCGGCAGGCCGCCGCGGTCGATCCCGACCTCGTCGTGCTCGACGTCATGATGCCCGGGCTCGACGGGTTCGAGGTCGTCCGCCGGATGCGTCAGGACGGCATCCAGGCGCCCGTCCTCTTCCTGACCGCGCGGGACGCCGTCGAGGATCGGGTCCACGGGCTGACCCTCGGGGCCGACGACTACGTCACCAAGCCCTTCAGCCTCGAGGAGGTCATCGCCCGGATCCGCGCCATCCTGCGTCGCAGTGGGCACGGCGTGCCCGACAGCGGGGCAGTGCTGACCGTCGCGGACATCGAGTTGGACGAGGACGCCCATGAGGTCCGCCGCGGCGGCGAGCTGATCGACCTGTCGCCCACCGAGTTCAAGCTCCTGCGCTACTTCCTGTCGAACCCGGGCCGAGTGCTGTCCAAGGCCCAGATCCTCGACCATGTCTGGCACTACGACTTCGCCGGCGAGGCCGGGGTCGTGGAGTCCTATGTCTCCTACCTGCGCCGGAAGGTGGACACGACAGAGCCGAGGCTGCTGCACACCATCCGGGGCGTCGGCTACGTCCTGCGACCTCCGCGGGAGCGTTGATGCGCCGGGCCCTGGAGCGGCTCCCGCTGCGCACCCGCCTGGTCGGCCTGGTCCTGGTCCTCGTGGCTGCCGGTCTCCTCGTGTCCGGGACCACGAGTGTCGCGGCCCTGCGCGGGTACCTCGTCGGCGAGGTCGACCAGCGGCTCACGGACGTGGCCCGGGGCTTGGCGAGCACGGACGGATCGGGACCCTTCACGGGTCCGCCGCGCACCTCGCCCGTGCCGCCCCGCGGTGACGCCGACCGCGTGTACGTCGCCCGGTACGACGTCTCGGGAGCCAGGCTCACAGGCAGGATCGTGGACGTCCCGGACGATCCCCCGGATCTGCCCCAGCTCACCGAGGAGCAGGTCGGTGCCGCGGGGGAGCCCTTCTACGTGGACTCGGAGTCCGGAGCCACCCGCTGGCGGGTGCTCCTGGTCGAGACCCCGAGCGGGTACGCCACCGTCGCCTTCGACCTCTCCGGCATCGACGCGACCGTGATGCGCCTCGTGGGCATCGAGCTGGTCGTGGGAGTGATCGTGCTGCTCGTCGTGGCCGTGATGGGGCGGGCACTCGTGCGTAGGTCCCTGAGCGACCTCGTGGCGGTGGAGCACACAGCCGCCGCCATCGCTGCGGGGGACCTGTCGCAGCGGGCCCCGGAGTCCCACCCGGGCACGGAGGTCGGCAGCCTGGCCGCCTCGTTCAACACGATGGTGGCCAACCTGGAGGGTGCCTTCGACGCGCGGGCCCGGTCGGAGGCCGACGCCCATGCCAGCGCCGAGGCAGCCCGGACCTCCGAGGCGAGGATGCGCCGGTTCATCGCCGACGCCAGTCACGAGCTGCGCACCCCGCTGACGTCGGTGCGGGGCTTCGCCGAGCTCTACCGGCTCGGCGCGCTGCACGATGACGCCGCCCTGTCCGACGCCATGGCCCGGATCGAGGCCGAGGCCGCGCGGATGGGGATCATGGTCGACGACCTGCTCCTCCTCGCCCGCCTCGACCAGCAGCGACCCCTGGCCCGGGAGCGCGTCGAGCTCACCGAGATCGTGTCGGACGCGGTCGCGGCCGCCCGCGTGGCCGCCCCGGATCGCACCATCTCCCAGCATGTGGCCGGGGGCGGGCGGGTCACGATGGTGGGCGACCCCGCTCGCCTGCGCCAGGTCCTCGACAACCTCATCGGCAATGCCCTGCGCTACTCCGAGGGCGACCAGCCTGTCGAGGTGCGCCTTGCCACCCAACCGGTCCCCATCGGGGAACCCCGGGCCGTCCTGGAGGTGAGGGACCGCGGCGCGGGCATGTCCGCGGACGTGGCCGCTCGGGTGTTCGAGCGGTTCTACCGGGCTGACGCGGCGCGATCCCGGGCCGACGGGGGCTCGGGCCTCGGCCTGGCGATCGTCGACGCCATCGTCCGGGCGCACGGCGGACACGTCGAGGTGGCCACGCAGCCGGGATCGGGTACCACGATGCGGGTCCACCTGCCCCTGAACCCGCCGCCGAGCCCTGGGCCACCTCTCGCCGGCCCGGACCAGCCACCTACCCTGCGGGTGTGAGCGAGGCCCAGTCCGTGACGGCGCGAGCGCCCGGCAAGGTCAACATCCAGCTGGGCGTCGGATCGGTCCGCGAGGACGGCTATCACCCCCTGGCCAGCATCTTCCACGCCGTCGAGCTCTTCGAGGAGGTGACCGTCCGCCCGAACGAGCCGGGCACGGGCATCACCATCGAGGTGAGCGGCCAGCAGGCGGACGAGGTGCCCACCGACGAGTCGAACCTCGTCTGGCGGGCAGCGGTCGAGCTGTCCCAGGCCCTCGCCGAAGCCTCCGGGGCCCGGATGCGCCAGGTGCCCGACGTGCACCTGGCGATCCACAAGAGCGTCCCCGTGGCCGGCGGGATGGCCGGCGGATCGGCCGACTGCGCGGCCGCTCTCTTCGCGCTCCACGAGCTCTGGGGAGCGGCACTGACCCCCGCAGACCTCGCCCGGATCGGTGCCAGGCTGGGCTCGGATGTGCCCTTCTGCCTGCATGGCGGCACGGCCCTCGGCCTGGGCCGTGGCGAGCTCCTCAGCCCGTTGATGGTGCGCGGCCGGTTCACATGGGTGTTCGCGACCTCGGTGGAGGGACTCTCGACGGCCGCCGTGTACCGGGCGTTCGATCGGATGCACGAGGGGCGCGACGTGGCCGTGCCCGAGCCTGACCCCCGGATACTCAGCGCGCTCATCCACGGTGATCCCGCCGCGCTGGGCAAGGCCCTGTGCAACGACCTGCAGGAGCCTGCCCTGTCCCTGCGTCCCCGCCTGCGTGACGTGCTCGAAGCGGGCATGTCCGCGGGCGCGTTCGGCGCGATCGTCTCGGGCTCCGGGCCCACGATCGCCTTCGTGGCCGCGCCGGACCGGGCGCAGGACGTCGCGGTCAGCGTCGCGGGGGACGAGCAGGTCCGTGCGGCGTTCCTGACATCCGGCCCGGCCCCCGGAGCCCGGGTCGTGCGTCGCGGCTGATCCGCCGGCAGCTGCCCCCATCCTGCCCGCCCGCTGCAGGGCTCACTGCTCCAGGAGCTCGCCCAGCTCGTACCACCGGCCCTCGAGCCGCTGGATCTCGGCTTCGAGACCCTCGATCCGGGCCAGCTCGGCGCCCAGGCTGGCGTAGTCGGCAGGATCGTGTTCCGCCAGCGCCATCCGCGCGGCGTCGACCTGCTCGGACAGCTTGCCCAGTCGCCGCTCGACCGAGGCCAGCTCCCGCTGTGCGTTCCGCAGCTCGGCACCGGTCATCGCGGTCCGCGCGGGCGGACCACCACTGGACCCCCCGGCGGCGGGCGTGCCCTCCGGGTGCGCCTGCCGCTGGATCGCGCGCAGCCGCAGGTACTCGTCCACCCCGCCGGGCAGGTGCCGCAGGCGCCCGCCGAGGATCGCGTACTGCTGGTCGGTGACCCGCTCCAGGAAGTACCGATCGTGGCTGACGACGATGAGCGTGCCGGGCCACGTGTCCAGCAGGTCCTCCATCGCGGCGAGCATGTCGGTGTCCAGGTCGTTCGTGGGCTCGTCGAGGATCAGGACGTTGGGCTGGTCGAGCAGGATCAGCAGCAGCTGCAGGCGCCGCCTCTGGCCGCCGGAGAGGTCCTTGACAGGGGTGGAGAGCTGGGCACTGGCGAAGCCCAGCCGCTCCAGGAGCTGACCCGGCGTGAGCTCGACCGCCCGGGTGCCCGAGCCCATCGTGTACGTGCTGCGAAGCCTGCTGATCACCGCGCGGACCGGATCATCGAGGTGCTCCTCGAGCTCGTCGATTCGCTGCGTGAGGGTCGCGACCCGAACCGTCTTGCCGTGCTTCACCCGCCCCGAGCTCGGTGTCACCGATCCGTCGACAAGACCCAGCAGGGTGGACTTGCCCGCGCCGTTCACTCCCAGGATGCCGGTCCGCTCGCCCGGCGCGAGCCGCCATTCGATGTCGTGCAGCACCTCGTTCTGGCCGTAGGACACCGAGACGCCCAGGACGTCGACCACCTCCTTGCCCAGACGCGAGACCGCGAGGGAGCGCAGGGCGACGGGGTCCCGGATCTCCGGGACGTCTGCGATGAGCGCGTTGGCGGCCTCGATCCGGAACCGCGGCTTCGCGGTCCGGGCCGGCGGGCCACGACGCAGCCAGGCCAGCTCCTTGCGCGCCAGGTTCTGGCGGCGGGCCTCGATCGCGGCCGCCTGCCGGTCACGCTCGACCCGCTGGAGGATGTACGCGGCGTACCCGCCCTCGAAGGGGTCCACGACCCGGTCGTGGACCTCCCACATCGAGGTGCACACCTCATCGAGGAACCACCGGTCGTGGGTGATCACCAGCAGGCCCCCGGCATTGGCCGGCCAGCGTCGCTTCAGGTGCCCGGCAAGCCACGTGATCGCCTCGACGTCCAGGTGGTTGGTCGGCTCGTCCAGCGCCAGAACGTCGTGATCACCTGCCAGGAGCCCGGCCAGGGCGACCCGACGGCGCTGCCCACCGGACAGCGTGGCCAGGGGGGCGTCCCAGTCCAGGTCGCCCAGCAGCCCGGCGATGACCTCGCGGACGCGGGCGTCCCCCGCCCATTCGTGCGCCGGCGCATCGCCCACGACAGCCCGCCCGACCGTTTCGGCATCATCGAGGGTGTCGGCCTGGTCGAGCACGCCCATGGTGATCCCGCCACGCATCGTGACCCGCCCGGCGTCGGGCGCGCGTCTGCCGGCGAGCATGGCCAGCAGGCTGGACTTGCCGTCGCCGTTGCGGCCCACGATCCCGATCCGATCGCCCTCGTTGACACCCAGGGAGACGGACTCGAAGACGAGCTTGGCCGGGTAGTCCAGGTGCAGGGCCTCGGCCCCCAGCAGGTGCGCCATGTCCCGGGAAGCGTAGGCGACACTCGACGTGACCTCAGCGCTGCGCCCGGGTGCGGGCAGGGGCGCCGGACCGGCCATGCTTGGCCCGACGTGGCCGACCGCGCGGATGGGCGCCCGACGCCAGACGTGGCCAACCCCGCCGAACCCCGGGCGCCGACGAGTGGAGCTGTGGATGACGAGCGACCCGACGACGCCGGCCGAGTTCTGGGAGGCCCGGTACTCCGGGTCCGATCGGGTCTGGTCGGGCCGGGTCAACGCGGTGCTGGCAGAGGTTGCGGGAGCCCTGGCACCGGGACGAGCCCTCGACCTGGGCTGCGGCGAGGGAGGCGACGCGATCTGGCTTGCGCGAACCGGGTGGAAGGTCACGGGAGTGGACCTCTCCGTGACGGCGATCGCCCGGGCGCGGGCCGCGGCGGCGGCCGCCGGCATCCCCGACGAGCAGATTCGACTGGTCGCCGCGGACCTGGTCACCTGGTCCGACGGTGAGGTCTACGACCTCGTCGCCGCGTCCTTCCTGCACTCCTGGCCCGTCGAGATCCCGCGGGAGGCGATCCTGCGGCGGGCCGCCGGCTTCGTCGGCGCCGGCGGACAGCTGCTGATCGTCGCCCACGCCGCGGCGCCCCCGTGGGCCGAGCCGGAGATGGGCCACGGGCACCGCTTCCCCAGGCCCGCCGACGAGCTCGGTGCCCTCGGGCTCGACCCCGACCGATGGGACATCCGCACCGCGGTGATCCGCGACCGCCAGACCACGGGCCCGGACGGTCAGGAAGCCAGGCTGCAGGACAGCATCGTCCTCGTGCGTCGTCGCCCGCAGCGCCGCGCCGCGGCCGGGTCGGCCTGACGTCCAGGCCAGTCACCACGAAGGGCGCTGAACCACGTCGGGGCGGCCGCTGCGTTCGGGCCGCAGCCGTGACGGGCAGCGGGGCCAGCCCTGCTCGGGAACGATCGCTGCGTCGCCATCCCGCGATCGCGAGGGGTCCAGCAGGTGCCACGTAGGCTTCGGCCAGCCGATCCCGGTTCGTTCAACGGCAGGACAGGTGCCTTTGGAGCACTCAATGGGGGTTCGAGTCCCTCACCGGGAGCCCTGACCACACCATCCCTGGAGGCACCATGGGTAGCGTCAACGACCACGTCAGCGCCGTGATCATCCTCGCTGCGGGCGAGGGGAAGCGGATGCGCTCGGACCTGCCGAAGGTCCTGCACGAGATCGGCGGGCGCAGCCTCGTGGGGCATGCGGTCTCGGCCGCGCAGGAGGTGGATGCCCAGCAGGTCGTCGTCGTCGTCGGGCATGGCCGCGAGGCGGTGACCGAGCATCTGGCGCGGGTCGCCCCGGATGTCCGGATCGCCGTCCAGGACGAGCAGCTGGGCACGGGCCATGCGGTCCAGTGCGCCCTGGCCCAGGCTGGGGACATCGCCGGCGGCATCGTGGTGGTCACCTACGGCGACGTGCCCCTGCTCACGGGGCGGACTCTGGCCGAGCTCGTGGTGCTGCACCGGGGGCGCGGGGATGCTGTCACGGTGCTCACGGCGCAGGTCGCCGATCCCACCGGCTACGGAAGGATCGTTCGCGGTGCCGAGGGCGTCACGGCCATCGTGGAGCACCGCGACGCCACCGAGGCCCAGCGCACGATCACGGAGATCAACTCGGGCATCTACGCCTTCGACGGCACGGTCCTGACCGACGCCCTGGCGCGCCTGCGCCCCGACAACGACCAGGGCGAGCTGTACCTCACCGACGTCATCGGGCTGGCCCGCGCGGACGGCGGCCACGTCGATGCCCTCGTCACCGACGACGCCTGGCAGGTCGAGGGGATCAACGATCGCGGCCAGCTCGCGGCCATGCGCAGGGAGCTCAACGACCGCGTCACCACCGAGTGGATGCGGCACGGCGTGACGATCGTCGATCCCGCCACGACGTGGATCGACGTGACCGTCGCGCTCGATCGCGACGTGACCGTCTGGCCCGGCACGATCCTGCGCGGCGCCACCCGGATCGCCTCGGGCGCCACACTCGGCCCAGACACCCGCCTGGTCGACTGTGAGGTCGGAGCCGGGGCCGAGGTCGTGCGCACGGAGGCCTCCCGGTCCAGCATCGGGCCCGGTGCCCAGGTCGGTCCGTTCTCCTTCCTGCGCCCGGGCACGGTCCTGGGGGTGGGCGCGAAGGTCGGCGCGTACGTCGAGGTCAAGAAGTCGACGATCGGTGAGGGGTCCAAGGTGCCCCACCTGTCCTACGTCGGTGATGCCACCATCGGGCGCGACACCAACATCGGGGCAGCGACGATCTTCGCCAACTACGACGGCGTCGCCAAGCACCCCACGGTCGTGGGTGACGCCGTGCGGATCGGGTCGGACACGATCCTTGTGGCCCCGGTCCGGGTCGGCGACGGCGCGTACACGGCGGCCGGCTCCGTCATCACCGAGGATGTCCCGCCCGGCGCCATCGGCGTGGGCCGCGGGCGCCAGCGCAACGTCGAGGGATGGGTCGCGGCCAAGCGGGCGGGAACGTCATCGTCCCGCGCCGCGGAGGCCGCGCACGACGCTGGGGACTCAGCGCCATAGGGCCCGAGGGGCCCGAAGGCCCGGCACAGGGGCGGTTTCGCGTCCGTGCCCGTGATCGGCAACGATGTCCCCCTCACGCTCCCCCGTCGAGAGGACGGCGATGGCCGGGCTCACCACTGTTCCCAAGAAGAACCTCATGCTCTTCGCCGGTCGAAGCCACCCCGCTCTGGCGGGCGCCGTCGCCGAGGAGCTCGGGGTCGGGCTCACTCCGACATCGGCCTACGACTTCGCCAATGGCGAGATCTTCGTGCGATTCGAGGAGTCCGTGCGCGGCGCCGACGCCTTCGTGCTGCAGTCGCACACCGCGCCGATCAACAAGTGGATCATGGAGCAGCTGATCATGGTCGATGCCCTCAAGCGGGCCTCGGCCAAGCGGATCACGGTCGTGGTCCCCTTCTACGGATACGCCCGCCAGGACAAGAAGCACCGTGGGCGCGAGCCCATCTCCGCCCGCCTCATGGCTGACCTCTTCAAGGCGGCCGGAGCTGACCGGCTCATCTCGATCGACCTGCACACCTCGCAGATCCAGGGCTTCTTCGACGGCCCGGTCGATCACCTCTTCGCGCTGCCGCTGCTGGCTGACTACGTCAAGAGGAAGCTGGACGGCCAGCCGGTCACCGTCGTGTCGCCGGATGCCGGCCGCGTGCGCGTGGCGGAGCGCTGGACCGACGAGCTGGGAGCCCCCCTGGCCATCATCCACAAGCGCCGCGATCCGGACGTCCCCAACCAGGTGCGCGTCTTCGAGGTCGTCGGCGATGTGCGCGACCGGGTCTGCATCGTCGTGGACGACATGATCGACACGGGCGGCACCATCATCAAGGCTTCCGAGACCCTCCTGGACAAGGGTGCCCGAGAGGTGATCGTGACGGCTACGCACGGCATCCTCTCCGACCCGGCGACGGCGCGGCTCTCGGAGTCCGACATCTCCGAGGTCATCGTGACCGACACGCTGCCGATCATCTCTGCCATGGCCAAGCTGACCGTCCTGCCCATCGCTCCCCTGCTCGCCACGGCGATCCGCGAGGTGTTCACCGACGGTTCGGTGACCAGGCTCTTCGACCCCACACCCAACGGCGCCTGAGTCCGCGCCCGCCCCGGTGAGGTGGGGGACCGGCGGGGTTTGGTCGGCCGGTGCGCCCCCCGGTAGACTTCCGACGATTCCTCGGCGAGGGCGCCGTATCCGTGTGCCGTCATCGACGTGGGCGGGTGACCCCTCCGGCCGGTGGAGCACGTCCGCACTGACTTGAGGAGAACGTGTCGTGTCCGACACCCAGGTCCACCTGACAGCCACAGCCCGCAAGGACTTCGGCAAGGGGGCAGCCCGCCGCCTGCGCCGCTCCGGGATGGTCCCCGCCGTGGTCTACGGCCGTGGCACCGACCCCATCCACGTCGCCCTGAACGGCCACGACATCGTCCAGGCGCTCAAGAAGCCCCGCGTGGTGTTCGCGATCTCATTGGACGGCGAGGAGTATGTCTGCGCGCCGCGCGACGTGCAGCGCGATGTCGTTCGCCAGGTCCTGGAGCACCTGGACCTCGTCGTGATCGACCGCGCGGAGGCGCGCGCCCGCGCGGTCATGGCCGAGGCGATCGCGCACGCCGAGGCTGCTGCCGAGGAGGCGGGTGTCGACGTTGCAGCCGCGGTGGAGGCCATCGAGGCCGCGGTTGCCGCCGGCGAGGATCCAGAAGCGGCTGCCGCTGCCGCAGTCGAGCACGCGGCCGAGGAGGTCCAGGCACTCGTCGAGGCCCAGGCCCATGCCGCGGAGGTCGAGGCCGAGGCTGAGGCAGAGGGTGCCTTCGGGTCCGCCGAGCCCGCACCGGCGGCCGAGGCAGTCCCCAGCGCCTGATGTCCGAGTCGCCCTGGCTGGTCGTCGGCCTGGGCAACCCGGGCCCGACGTACGCAGCGACGCGGCACAACGTCGGCGCGGTGGCCGTCGAGAGGCTCGCAGCCTCCTTGAACGGGGGATTGGGGGGGCATCGTCGCTGCCGCGCCGATGTGCTGGAGGCCCGGCTGAGTGCTCCCGTGCCAGGCAGGCCCGCCCCGCGCGTCATCCTGGCCCGGACTCGCGGCTACATGAACGAGTCGGGCGGCCCGGTGGCCTGCCTGGCCAGCTACTACGAGGTGGCGCTGGACAGGATCGTCGTGCTCCACGACGAGCTTGACCTCCCCTTGGGGACGATGCGGCTCAAGCTGGGAGGCGGCGACAACGGCCACAACGGCCTGCGGTCCCTGCGCCGCAGCCTCGGCAGTGGCGAGTTCCACCGGATCCGGATGGGCATCGGTCGGCCCCCGGGGCGCCAGGACCCCGCGGAGTTCGTCCTGCGCCCGTTCGCCGGGGCGGAGCGCTCCGAGGTGGACGTGCTCGTGGCAGAGGCCGTCGACGCCGTTCGTGTGCTGGTCTGCGACGGGCTCGCCCAGGCCCAGAACCAGTTCAACCGCTGACCGGCTGCGTAGTCGATCTGGCCCACTGAGGGGGCCGAATCGACTACGCCGAAGGTCCCCTGGCGTCAGCGTCCTGTGCCCGTGGGATGCCAGACCGCCGCAAGCGCATCGGCGATCGCAGGATGGCAGATCATGACCGGCCCGGCCTTCGGGGGCATGAGGTTGAACGGCTGGGTCCACCCCAGGGCCACATGTCCGTGGGCGATGGCGCATGCGTAGGGCGCGGCAAGGTCCCACTCATTGAGGCCCCCGGGGTGGTAGTACGCCTCTCCGCGGCCGGCGAGGATCTCGCCGACCTTCGCGCCCACGGACCCGACGTTGGCCATCTCGATGCCCAGGCTTGTGACTCCGGACTCGCCCAGGATCTGCGAGGCCCGGGCGAGCAGGGACTCGATGCCATAGGGGGGCCTGGAGCGGGAGACCAGCATCCGCAGCGGCCTGTCCAGGGGCAGCGGGTCGGGCATCCGCCGGAGCGCGGTGCTCCATGTCTCCCCGTGCGCGGGAACGTCGACCGCGGCATCGGTCAGCATCCCGAACGACGCGCCGTCGACCGGGCCGGAGGACCTCGCGTTCCGCTGCCACAGCGCCACGTGGACCGCGAAGTCGGGTCGGCCCTGGCCGAACTCGGTGGTCCCGTCGAGAGGGTCGATGATCCACACCCGTCGCGCGGAGAGACGCGCCGCCGAGTCGGGCGCCTCCTCAGAGAGGACGGCATCGCCGGGTCGGTGACGGGCCAGGTGCTCGGCGATGATCGACTGCGCCAGTGCGTCGCCCGAATCCTTGAGCCGTCGATAGGCGAGCTCGTCGGGGACCGATCCGAACGCCTCGCGCATCTCGATCAGCGCGCGTCCCACCTGCTGGGCCAGGTCGACGGCGAGGTCGACGTCCGAGATCACGCGGCCATACTCGCATCCGGTCCGGGTCGTCGTGCCGCTGGACGGGCGCCCCGCATCCCCGTGCCCGTCGCCGGCATCCCGTGCGTCGGGGTCGGTCTCGACGGGCTCGACCGGCGCGGGTCTTCAGCATCCCGTGCGTCGGGGTCGGT
>CAZWXF010000061.1:0-16754 GCA_964638055.1 uncultured Bifidobacteriaceae bacterium
GCTCGACCGACGGGGTCTCGACGGGCTCGACCGACGGGGTCTCGACGGGCTCGACCGACGGGGTCTCGACGGGCTCGACCGACGGGGTCTCGGCGGGCTCGACCGACGGGTCTCGACGGGCTCTGACCGACGGGTCTCGACGGGCTCGACCGACGGGTCTCGAGACCACCGCTCGTGTCCCGCAGCACCGGCCGGCCCGAGGTCCCCCGGATCGCCGGCGCGCGCTGCGCGGCCGGGGTCGGTCACAACCGTCCGGAGGCCTTCATGTCGAGGTAGGCGTCGGCCAGGCGAGGGGCCAGCTCGTCGGGCGGGGCGTCGACCACGCGAACACCCAGCCGCGAGAGGGCAGCGGCGGTCCACTCACGCTCCCGCCGCTCACGGGCCAGCGCCGCCCGGCGGTAGGTGCCCCTCACGCCGATGTCGTCCGGGTCCGGGGCGGCCACCGGCTCGGCGAGCTCCGTCGCAGCCGTCGCGCGGGGCCTCTCGGGTGAGGCTGGCCAGTCCGCGAGTGGGACACCCGGGGTCGACGCCGCCGCTCCTGAGACCCGAGCACCAGCGCCCCCGGGTGCTGACCCTCGCCGGATCGTCAGCGCGCCCTCGCCCTCGGCCTCCGGCTGGCTGACGGCACCCACCAACACCGTGTGCCGGCCGGTCAGGACCGGCAGCGCGGGCAGCAGGCCCTCCTCCATCGCCGGTCGCTCCAGCGAGGTGAGCACGACCACGAACGCCCGCTTGGACAGCCGGCCCAGCACGGAGGCGACCAGTCCGCGGTAGTCGGTCTCGACGAGCTGGGGCTCGGTCGTGGCCAGCGCGTCGGCCAGCGACGAGAGCACCTCGGTGCCCGCGCCCGCCCGGATGTGCAGCGTGGTCCGGCGATCGTGCGCCATCAGCTCCACGCGGTCCCCGGCCTTCCCAGCCAGGGCGGCGAGCAGGAGGGCGGCGTCGATGAGGACGTCCAGGCGCGTCTCGTCCCCGACGCGGGCGGCGCAGGTGCGCCCCGTGTCGATGACGATGAGGATGCGACGGTCGCGCTCAGGGCGCCACGTCCGCACGATCACGTCGTCGGCCCGCGCCGATGCACGCCAGTCGATGGAGCGGACGTCATCGCCGGGCACGTACTCCCGCAGCGAGTCGAACTCGCTGCCCGCCGCACGCACGGCCACCACAGAGCGTCCGTCGAGATCGCGCAGTCGGGCAAGCCGGGAGGGCAGGTGCCGCCGTGATGTGAACGCTGGCAGCGTCCGCACCGACCAGGCGGCCGCGGTGCTTCGCTGGCGTCCAGCCAGGCCCAGGGGTCCCAACGAGCGGATCGTGACCCGATCGGCCGGCCGATCACCCCGTCTCGACGGGCGAACCCGCACGTCCAGGGTTGCCGACATCCCCGGCACCAGGTCGATCCGGGTCCGATCGGTCCCTGCAGCATCTGGATCGGCGTGGGAGAGCCCGCCCCCCGCGATGACGGCGCGAGCAGTCGGTACCCAGGCGTCGCGGACCACAGCGCGCAGCCGGCGCCTGCCGTCGTTGCGGACCCGGAGCTGGACCTGGGCAGCCTCGCCCAGCCGACAGCGGGTATGCCCGGACCGTGCCAGGGACACCGCGGACGGGGAGCCCGCCAGGACGACGTCGGCGACGAGCAGCAGGAGGAGCATCGCGTTGACGACCAGCAGGAGCGTGACGGCCGACCCGCCGGAGGCGACCAGGAGTGCGACGACGACGGCCGAGCCCAGCACCAGCGCCGCAGCCCGCCCGGTGAGCACCATGGGAGCTCAGCGGGGGACCGGGACCGAGGCCAGCACGCTGCCGATGATGCTGTCGGCGGTCACGCCCTCCAGCTCGGCCTCCGGGCGGACCTTGATCCGGTGCCGCAGGGCAGGGCGGGCCAGGGCCTTGACATCGTCGGGCGTGAGGAAGTCGCGCCCCGCCAGCCACGCCCAGGCCCGTGCGGATCGCAGCAGGGCGATCGCCCCACGCGGCGAGACCCCGAGCTGCGCCGAGGGGGCGTCGCGGGTGGCCCGCACGACATCGACCACGTACGCGGTGACCTCCGGGGTGACGACCACCTGGGCCACCGCCTCGCGGGCCCGGACCAGGTCCTGGGCATCGGCGACCGCTCGCACCCCGGCGCTGCGAAGGTCGCGAGGGTCGAACCCGGCGAGATGGCGTGACAGCACGCCGAACTCGTCGTCGCGGGTCGGCAAGGGGATGCGGATCATCAGCAGGAAGCGATCGAGCTGAGCCTCCGGCAGCGGGTACGTTCCCTCGTACTCGATCGGATTCTGGGTCGCGGCCACCAGGAAGGGATCGGGCAGGCTGCGCGGTTGTCCCTCGACGCTGACCTGGCCCTCCTCCATGACCTCGAGCAGCGAGGCCTGGGTCTTCGGCGGTGTCCGGTTGATCTCGTCGGCCAGCAGCAGGTTCGTGAAGACCGGGCCCTCGCGGAACGAGAACGCGCCGCTGCGCGCGTCGTAGACCAGGGACCCGGTCACGTCGCCGGGCATCAGGTCCGGGGTGAACTGCAGCCGGGCGTGGTCGAGGTCGAGCGAGGCCGCCAGGGCCCGGATCATGAGTGTCTTGGCGGTGCCGGGGACGCCCTCCAGGAGGACGTGACCTCGGCAGAGCAGGGCGATCACGAGCCCCGTGACAGCCGCGTCCTGCCCGACGACCGCCTTGGCCATCTCGGCGCGCAGGGCCAGCAGGACCAGCCGGGGGTCGCTGTTCGCGCCTTCCCCGGTGCTGTCCTCCTGGATGGGCGTGCTCGTCATTCGTGCCCCACCTCCGTGATCAGCTGCTCCAGCTCATGCTCCAGGATCACCAGCGCGGCATCCGTCGTCGGCTCAGGACCGTACAGCAGCCGGCCGACATCGAAGGGCGCCCGCCCGGAACGAGTCGCCACGTGGGTCACCAGGTCGTCGGCCGAGGCGACCGGGGCCAGCCCGACCCGCCCGGCCAGGTCTCGGCGGGCGGCCGCCCGCAGCTGTGCCGCAGCCTCCCCGCGGGCTCGGTTGCGCTGCATGAGGCGCGCGTGGCCCGAGGTGGTCTCCCCAGCCTGAACGATCACGGGGAGCGGCTCGATGACGAGCCGGCCCAGACGGCGTCCGCGCCAGACGGCCAGCACGGCGCACCCGACGACGAGCTCGAGGAGCAGGGCGTACACCCACGGCGGGATGAGCTCGCCCAGGGTCGCGGTCGCCGCGGACTGCAGCGCCGGATCGTCGGGGCTGGGCTGCCACCAGACCACCCGGCTCGACTCGCCGAGGAGGTTCAGCGCGAGCGCGGCGTTGCCCTCGACGTCCAGGCCCTCGTTCGTCAGGGGCCTGTCGCTGCCCAGGAGCACGACCGCTGGGCGACCGGAGCGCGCGGCCAGCTCCACGACGCCCGCCGCCTCTGCCCCGTCGTAGCACCCCCGCGCCTGTGCACCCCAGCCGCGCACGTCGTAGCGCAGTCCCGGCAGGCTCGCCGGCCCCGCCTGGACGGCCGCCCGCAGGTCACAGCCCGGCGGGACCGCTGCCGCGCCCTCGACCGACGCCAGAGCCACACCGGCTGCGAGTCGGTCCATGACGGGGTCGCCGTCCCGGCCGGCGAGCACGACGATCCGGGAGGGTGCCGCGCGCAGGAGGTCCGAGACCATGCCGTTGATGACCAGCCCCGGGGTCGTGATGAGGACGGTGGCCCCGCCCGCGTTGGCGACGGCGTCCCGCGCCCGGGTCACCGGGATCACCGTGGCGCCCTGACCCCGCAGGAGGTTCGCGACCGCGCGTGAGCCGTCGGGAGCGACGGAGGACGGGTCGAGGTGGCCGGTCCGGCGTTCCGTGCTGAGGACGAGCACGACGAGGGCCAGGATGACCAGTCCAGCGACCAGTGCTCCGCGGCGGCTGATCCGGGGGAGGCGCAGGTGTCTCGTGGCATCGGCGCCGGCCGCGGCCTGGGTCGGGGTCATGGCGCCCCCGCGGGGGCGGTCGCGGGCTGATCGTCCCGCCTGACCCGTCCGCTGACCACCTCGTCAGCGAGGACCAGGAGCTCGTACTTGCCCTGATCAGCCCGTCTCCCGCCGTAGCGGACCTCGTCGAACGTGCGGGCCGCGCGGGTCAGGAGCAGTCGATCCGCGGGCCTGACCTGCGCGATCGCGTCGGCGAGCTCATCGGCGGTGAGCCCCACCGAGAAGCCGACCAGTCCGCGCTCCTGGGCCCCGCGGGCGATGGCGCGCATCCGCTCCACGATCGCCTCGTCCCACGCCCCCACGGCGGCAAGCTCCGCTGCGCGCTGCCGGTACTGAGCCGAGCTGATCTCGGGATCCACGGTGAACGTCAGGGCCGAGGACCGGCTCATCGGGCCGAGCCGCCAGCGCACGACGATCACGGCCGCCAGAACCAGCAGGAGCAGGCCGATGATCCCCAGCCAGCCGCCCGGGGAGAGGTCCGCAGCGCGATCCAGTGCCTCTGTGATGCGGTCGACCACCCACTGGATCGCCCGCGCCAGCAGGCTGGGCTCAGCGGCCCGGTAGGCCGGATCAGCCAACTCGATCTCCGCCAGCCGCCGCCCCTCCTGGCGTGTCAGGTCGATCGGGATGTCCAGCGGGTTCATGGGCCACCCGATCAGCCGAGGCGGCGACGGTAGGCAGCCAACGGATCGGGGTTCGGCTCCATGCCCGCGGTGACCAGGTCGATGTCGAGTGCCTCCCGGCGCATCCGCAGGTCGGTGTAGAGCAATCCCGTGACGGCAGCACTGAAGGGCAGCACGATGATCCCCGAGATGAGCGTCCCCAGCCCCGAGGCAAGGACCGTCGGGGCCAAGGAGTCGCTGAACCCGCTCATGAGCCCCGCCACGAAGCCCAGAGGGGCGGCCACGACGGCGGCCAGCAGGTTGGTGATGATCGCCGAGAGCAGCAGGATGCCCAGGACCCGCCACCACGTGCCCCGCACCAGTGCCCACGAGCGGCGCATGGCGGCGATCGGACTGTGACCCTCGATGACGAGGGCGGGGGCGGAGACGGCCAGCCTCACGTACACGAAGACAGCCGCGGCGATCATGAGCACGATCAGGACGATGCCCGGCACGATGGCCCACGCCCCGATCGTCACCGCGATCAGGGCGATGGCACCCGCGACGACCGAGACGAGCAGGACCCCGGCCACGGCCACCAGCAGCGTCAGGCCGATGAGGGCGAGGAACCGGGGCCGCAGCAGACGCCAGCTCGCCCCACTGTCCAGCTTCACCCCGAGGACTGCTGCCGCGACCAGCACGATGAACAGGCCGCTGGCCAGCAGCTGCAGGAAGCTGGCCATGATCGCCGGGACGATCTGCGCCGAGGCGACGGCGATGAGGGCTGCGCCGTCGGCTTCGGCCCCGCCGGCCGCGCCGGACAGGCTGTCCATCGAGCCGAGAAGGGACAGAGAGGCCCAGAGGCCGAGGGTCTGCAGGAGCGCCGAGACCGACGAGATGGCTGCGGCAAGGCCCAGGACGGTTCGCGGGTTGCTGCGGATCAGCCCCAGGGCGCCGTCGAGCAGCTCGCCGACCCCCAGCGGGCGAAGCGGGACGATGCCTGGCTTGGGGGCTTGCGGCAGCGGACCCCAGGGGCTCGGCGGGCCGGACTGGTAGCCCCCCCAGCCTGGCTGCTGCCATCCCGGGGGAGGTGGGACCTGCTGCCATTCGCCCGGTGGCTGCTGCCATCCAGGGGGCGGCGTCGGTGGCTGGGGCCAGGCGCCTGGAGGGGGTGTCGGATGCCCGGCCGGCGCGCCGCTGCCCGCGGCGCCCTGCTGGGGCCAGGCGCCTTGGGGTGGGCCGGGGTGGGGCGCGCCCGGCCAGACCGGAGGTGACTGACCGGGCCACACGGGGGCCGACTGTCCCGGTCCGCCTGGCTGGGTCGGTCCGTCGGGCCCGGCGCCCCAGGCGGGTGGCTGCTGCTCGGACCATCCACCCGGTGGGGTCCACGCGGGCTCGTCTCCGGGCCCGGGCTGGCCGTTCTGTTGGGACATGGCCAGATCGTCCCATGTGGACAGCCGATGGCAAGGTGCCATGAGGGATGCCACCATTCGGCCCGTGGCCCGGGTGATGGTGGTCGACGACGACGCCGACCTCGCAGAGATGCTGGGCATCGTCCTGCGCAGCGAGGGGATGGACGCTGTCTTCTGCTACAACGGCCGGGATGCGGTGGCGGCTCTGCGCGGGTCGAGGCCTGATCTGGTGCTCCTGGATCTGATGCTCCCCGGCATGGACGGCCTCGCGGTCTGCCGAGCGATGCGGGCCGAGTCGGCGGTCCCGATCGTGATGCTGACAGCCCGTGGGGACACCGCCGATGTCATCGCCGGGCTTGAGGCCGGAGCCGACGACTACATCGTCAAGCCGTTCAAGCCAGGTGAGCTCGTGGCCCGAATCAACGCCCGGCTCCGGCGTGTCGAGGCTGGCCAGGCAGACGCGCAGCGCATCGGCGACCTCGACATCGACACGGCTCGACACTGCGTGAGCCGGGGGGACTCGCCCATCCCCCTGACGCCCCTTGAGTTCGACCTGCTGACGGCGTTCGCGGCACGCCCGGACCATGTGTTCCCACGCGAGGAGCTGCTGCGCGACGTGTGGGGCTACCTGGACGCCGGGGACACGCGGCTCGTGAACGTCCACGTGCAGCGACTGCGCGGCAAGGTGGAGCGAGATCCCGATCATCCCCAGATCGTCGTGACTGTGCGCGGCGTCGGGTATCGCGCAGGACCAGCGTGATGCGAGTCTGGCTCCAGCGCCCAGCGCGGCAGGTCCGGCGGCGCTGGCGGCGGTCCCTGCGGTTCCGCGTTGTGCTGGCGACCGTCGCCGGGTCCTCGGCCGTGCTCCTGCTGCTGCTCCCGGCGCTGCTGGGACGCATCTCCTCGGGCATCCTGGCCGCCCAGCAGGAGAGCGCTCTGGCCGAGGCGACGGCGGCCCGCAGCGAGGCGCAGAGCCTGCTCGACGCACCCCCCGAGGGGTCGGAGATCTCCCCGGCCCGCCGGATCGACGCAGTCGTGGCGGCGATGGGCGCCAGGGGAGCGCAGGGCGGCCTCTTCGAGGTCCTCGTCCTGGCCTCGGAGCCGGCCGGGCTCAACGCCACACCCGAGCGCGGCACGAACCTGGTCTCCGAGTCCAGCGTCCCCGGCGAGATGAGGCGGGTCGTCGCCGGCAGCCAGCATCAGGCCTGGACGTACACGACCATCCGGTACACCGATGGGCGCAGCACGTCCGGGCTCATCGTCGGCGCCCCCCTGGCAGTGTCGGGCGTCGGCCCGTACGAGCTCTATCAGCTCTTCCCGCTCGATCGCGAGCACCAGACCCTGCAGCTGGTCCGGGACGCCACGGCGGTCGCCGGCCTGCTGATCGTTGCCGGGTTGGCGGTCCTGGCCATGATCGTGACGTTCACCGTCGTCCAGCCGGTGCACGATGCGGCGCGGACCGCACGCAGGTTCTCCGCCGGCACGCTCGACGTCCGGATGCCGGTCAGGGGCGAGGACGACCTGGCCCAGCTCGCCATCAGCTTCAACGCGATGGCCGACAGGCTCGAGTCGCAGATCACCCGGCTGGAGGCCATGTCGGCGGTGCAGAGCCGGTTCGTCGCCGATGTCTCCCACGAGCTGCGCACCCCGATGGCCACGGTTCGCATGGCCGCCGATCTGCTCCACGACCATCGCGCGGAGCTCCCGCCCGATCAGGCGCGGGCGGTGGAGCTGCTGCACCGCCAGCTCAACCGCTTCGAGTCGCTGCTGGCCGACCTCCTGGAGACCTCGCGCCACGATGCCGGCGCCGTCCGGCTGGAGATGGAGGACGTGGACCTGCGTGTGCTCGCCGAGCGCGCGGTCACGATGCTCGATCCGTTGGCCCACGAGTCCGCCGTGCCCATTGAGGTCATCGCCCCGGGCGAGGTCCGCGTCCGCTGCGACCCCCAGCGGGTCGAGCGCATCGTCGGCAACCTCGTCTCCAACGCCATCGAACATGCCGAGGGGAAGCCGGTCGAGGTCCTCGTGGCCGGGGATGTGGACACGTGCACGGTCACCGTCCAGGACCACGGCGTCGGACTGGACGCCGATGCGCTGGAGTCTGTGTTCACGCGGTTCTGGCGCGCCGATCCCTCTCGCGTGCGTCGCATCGGGGGTACCGGACTGGGCCTGTCCATCGCCCTGGGCGACGCCCGTGCGCACCGTGGTGCCCTCACCGCCAGCGGGGCCCCCGGTGAGGGCGCGACCTTCGTGCTGACCCTGCCCCGGGATTCGGGAGAGTCCTGATGGGCGCCGCTGCCGCGTCCAGCCGCGGCCAGCCACCGCGACCCGTCGGGCCGGCCGGTCGCCGCGCGCACCTCAGGGGCCTGCTGCTGGCGGCGCTGTGGGCCGTCGTCGTCCTGGCTGGCTGCGCCAGCGTGCCCAGCTCCGGGCCCATCCACGCCGGACCGGTGCTGGACGCCGGAGCCGAGACGCAGTTCATCCGGGTGATCGCCGCCCCTCCGAGCGTCGGTGCGGACCCCCTGGAGGTCGCCGCCGGATTCCTCGACGCGGCCGCGAGCCTCGAGGACGACCACGCGATCGCACGGCAGTACCTCACCCCGGAGGCCGCGGCTGTCTGGCGGGCCGAAGCAGGGACCCGGGTGTACGACCCCGACCGGGTCCGCCTCGCTCGCGGATCCACCGACGGCTCGGTCTGGATGTCCCTGTCCGCGGTCGGGGACCTGACTGCCGACGGGTCGCTCACGCACAGGGACCCGGCGGTCCCCATCGAAGAGACCATCCACCTGGTCCGCACGCAGATCGACGGGCAGGAGGAGTGGCGCATCAGCGACCCGCCGCCGGGGGTGCTGATAAGCGCCACCGACCTCAACCGGGCCTATCGGCTGTACCAGGTCTACTTCTCCTCGCCGCGCAGCCCGGCCCTCGTGCCCGATCCCCGGATGATCCCGGTCGTCGGACCGAGCCTGCCCACGACACTCGCCGAGCGGGTCCTCGCCGGGCCGGGGGCTCGGCTCGCCCCCGGGCTCATGGACCCGTCGGGGATCTCCCTGGCCACGGGGTCCGTTCCGGTCAGCAGCGGTGTCGCCCTCGTGGAGCTCGACGACTCCGCGCTGGCCCTCGACGAAGCGGTGCGCGCAGATCTGGCCGCGCAGCTGACGTGGACGCTGACCCAGCTTCCCGAGGTCTCGTCCGTGCGACTCCAGGTCGGCGGCGCGCCCCTGGCGCTGCCCGGTGGCGCGGCCATCATGGACCGGCGAACGTGGGCCCGCAGGGATCCCGACGTGCTCTCACTGCGGGACCCCGGCCAGGTGCAGCCGTACTTCGTTCTGCACGACGAGGCGATCACCCGGGTGTCGCCGGGCGGACAGGCCGTCTTCGACATCTCTGTGCCAGGCGCTGGGGATGTGGCCGGACTGGCGGTCTCCCTCGACCTTCGCTTCGCGGCGGCGCGTGCCGCGGATGCCCGGAGCATCTGGCTGCTGCCGCTCATGAGCGGCGTGTCCCCCACGCGCCTGGGCGCAACCCGGATCAGCTCTGCGGGTTTCGACACGGACGGGCGCCTGTGGTTCGTCGACGACGGTCGGATCAGGCGCGCCGGCCTCGACGGTGTTGTCCAGGACGTGCCCGTGCAGGGGGACCTGCCCGGCCCGATCGTCCGGCTGGGGCTGGCCCGGGACGGCACGCGGGTGGCCCTCACCTCCCAGGGTCGCCTGTTCCTGGGCACGATCGCGCCATCTCCGGACGGGGTCGTGGTCACGGGCCTGACCAGGTCGGAGACCCTCGTGTCCCAGGTCTCGGGTCTCGCCTGGCACGACAGCGTCACGCTGGACGCCCTGGGCGTGCATGGTGGCAGCGCGACCCAGGTGCTGCGGATCACGGTGGGCAGCGGCCAGGTCCTGCCCCTGGGGGCGCCCAGCGGGCCGGAGGGTCTCGCGGCGGCGCCGGAGGTGCCCACCCTGGCTGCCACCGTGGAAGAGTCGCTGTTCAGCAACGTCGGCCTCCAGTGGCGTCCGGCGGGCCTGCCCGCCCGGGCGGTCGCCTATCCGGGATGACCCGACTTGATGCCCAGCTGGCGACCCACCGCGTACGGCCTGCTGGATCTGGTCATCGCCCAGCAGTGCGCAGGCTGTGACCGACCGGGCACGCCGTGGTGCCCGGACTGCGCCCGGGCTGTGGCCGGTCCGCCGCGGGGCGTCCCCGCAGCCGTTGCCCTGCATGCCGCCGCGGCGCACGACGGCCCTGCCGGTCGGGCGGTGGTGGCCTTCAAGGAGCGCGGCCAGCGGTGCCTCGCCTCGCCCCTCGCGGCCCTGCTGGCCGGGGCGGTCGTGGCCGGGCTCACCGAGCAACCCGGCCCCGGGCCGGTCTGGCTGATCCCGGTCCCGTCACGGCGCTCCGCCCGTCGGAGTCGCGGGTTCGATCCCGTGGCCCTGCTCGCCGCGCGCGCCGCAGCGCATCTGCGGGGCGAGGGCCACTCGGCGCATCGCCTGTCGGCCCTGTGCTTCACCGGCGAGCCGACCGATCAGGTGGGACTGGGCCGCGAGCAGCGAGCTACTAACCTCGCTGGCACGATGGCACTGCGGGCTCACGGTGGACCGCGCGGCCTGTCTCCTGCCCTGCCAGCGGGGCGGCTCGTGCTCGTGGACGACGTGACCACGACGGGTGCCACGTTGGCTGAGGGCCTGCGCGCCCTGGGGGCGGGAACCTGGCGTCGGACGCTGGCGGCGACCGTGACACGATCGACCTGGCGGCGCGGACCTGGCATCGGCTGAACCCGCGGACTAGCGTGGAATATCCAGACCGGACCCCCGGCCTGGAACGTCCGTCAACCGCAGCCCCACGTGGGCTGGGATGAGATCGGAGGACTCGTGGACATCGTCGTCAGGGGGCGCCACATGGATGTCTCCCATCGGTTCCGCGAGCACGTGACCGGCAAGCTGGCTCGCGTCGAACGGTTCGGTGTGCCGATTGATCATCTCGATGTCGAGGTCTCGTTCGAACCGAACCCCCGCCAGTCCGACCGGGCCTACGAGGTCGAGCTGACCGGCACCGGCGGCGGCCAGTTCATCCGGGCCGAGGGCCATGCGCAGGACAAGTACGCGGCCACCGATGTCGCCGTCGCCCGACTCGTCGAGAGGCTGCGCCGGGTCGCCGACCGTCGCCGGACCAGGCGGGTCGAGAAGGTGCTCGTCGTGCCGTCGGCCGAGCCGACCCCGCAGTCCGAGGCGGCCCTCGCCACCCCGGACGGTGCCGAGGGCGGGGACAACCACGATCCGGCGACCGTGTGGCACGAGGGACCGATCGTGGTCCGGCTCAAGGAGCACGTCGCTGAGCCGATGACGATCGCCCAGGCGGTCGAGTCGATGGAGATGGTCGGCCACGACTTCTACCTGTTCCGCGACGTGGAGGCGGGTTCGGCGGCGGTTGTGTACCGCCGCCGGGGCTACAGCTACGGACTCATCCGGTTGGAGGGCGGGGCCCACGCCTAGTTCGCGCCAGAGCCTGGTCTCCCTGCGCTGGCCGCTTCGGATCGGCCTGCCCGCCGCCGTCGACGAGGTCCTCGTCACCGACTCCCAGCCCGTCTTCGCCGCCGGCCTCGTGGCAATCCTCAACGGCCAGCCGCGTTACCGGGCCATCGAGGTGCCGCGCGGCGAGGACCTCGTCGACGCTGTCGTCGCGCACGCGCCGGCGGGGGTCGTCATCGACTCGCGCCTGGGGCGCCAGCCCTACGCCGTGGACGTGATATCGGCTGTGATGCGGCGGGCTCCAGCGGCGGCCGTCCTGATCTCGGTGCACGCCGCGCGTCCGCTGGGGCTGGCCGAGGCGCTGCTGGCCGGCGCTCGGGGGCTGATCCTGCGCGAGGCCCCCGCGTCGGACTGGCTGACCGCCGTCGCCGCCGTCCTACGCGGCCAGGAGTGGGTTGCACAGCCACTGACCGAGCTGCTGGGCACCCAGCTGGACCCCCGACGCATCGGCCGAGAGGCCCCCGAGCTCAGCGAGCGGGAGATGCAGGTCCTGCGGCTGGTCGCTGTCGGGGGCACCAATGCGGACATCGCGCAGTCCCTGGGCCTCAGCGAGAACACGGTCCGCAACCACCTGCACTCGGTGATGACCAAGCTGCGGGCGGGAACACGCACGGAGGCGGCCGCGATCGCCCGCGAGCTGGGGATGCTCGACCCGCCCCTGCTCCGGTGAGCACGAGGCGTGCCCGGGGCCGCAGCGCAGGCCACGGGCTAGCATGGGGTGGTCCGCGCCCTGATCCAAGCACTCGCCTGGGGCGCACCCGACGAGCACGAGAGGGGCCCGTGAGTGGCCATCATCGACAGGATCCTGCGCGTGGGCGAGGGCAAGACGCTGAAGCGCCTGGACTCCATGGCCAAGCAGGTCAACATCCTGGAGGAGACCTTCGCCGGGTACTCCGACGAGGAGCTGCGTGCCCTGACTCCGGCCTACAAGGAGCGTCTGGCCGAGGGTGAGACCCTCGACGACCTGCTCCCCGAGGCCTTCGCGACGGTGCGCGAGGCGGCCAAGCGCACCCTTGGACAGCGCCATTACGACGTGCAGATCATGGGCGGCGGTGCCCTGCACCTGGGCAACATCGCCGAGATGCGCACCGGCGAGGGCAAGACCCTGGTCTCGACCCTGCCCGCATACCTCAACGCGCTGACCGGCGACGGCGTGCACGTGGTGACGGTCAACGACTACCTGGCCCACCGCGACGCCGAGAACATGGGACGCGTCCATCGGTTCCTCGGCCTGACCGTCGGCGTGATCCTGTCCAAGATGGCGCCGCCCGAGCGCCGCAAGCAGTACGCCTGCGACATCACGTACGGCACGAACAACGAGTTCGGCTTCGACTACCTGCGCGACAACATGGCCTGGTCGACCGACGAGATGGTCCAACGCGGCCACAACTTCGCGATCATCGACGAGGTCGACTCCATCCTCATCGACGAGGCTCGCACGCCGCTGATCATCTCGGGCCCGGCGGACGCCGCCGACAAGTGGTACGTCGAGATGGCCAAGCTGGTGGGCCGGATGCGCGTGGAGATCGACTACGAGGTCGACGAGAAGAAGCGGACGGTCGGGCTGCTGGAGGCCGGCATCACGCGGACCGAGGACTGGCTGGGCATCGAGAACCTCTACGAGCCTGTGAACACCCGTCTGGTCGGGTACCTCAACAACGCGATCAAGGCCAAGGAGCTGTTCAAGCGCGACCGCGACTACGTCGTGATGAACGGCGACGTGATGATCGTCGACGAGCACACCGGCCGCATCCTGGCCGGGCGGCGGTACAACGAGGGCCTCCACCAGGCGATCGAGGCCAAGGAGGGCGTCGAGGTCCAGGCCGAGAACCAGACGCTGGCCACGGTCACCCTGCAGAACTTCTTCCGCCTCTACAAGAAGCTCTCCGGGATGACCGGCACCGCCATGACAGAGGCCAACGAGTTCAGCAAGATCTACAAGCTCGGCGTCGTCCCGATCCCGACGAACCGCCCGATGATCCGCGAGGACCTCCGCGACCTCGTCTACCGGACCGAGGACGCCAAGTGGCGCGCGGTCGTGGACGACATCGCCGACCGGCATCGGAAGGGCCAGCCGATCCTGGTGGGAACGGTCAGCGTCGAGAAGAGCGAGAAGCTCTCCACGATGCTGCGCAAGGAGGGCGTCCCGCACCAGGTCCTCAACGCCAAGTACCACGACCGTGAGGCCGCGATCATCGCGCAGGCCGGGCGCCGGGGCGGGGTCACCGTGGCCACCAACATGGCGGGGCGCGGCACGGACATCATCCTGGGCGGCAACCCGGAGTTCCTCGCCGACCTGTCGCTGCACGAGCAGGGCCTCTCGCCCAGCGAGACGCCGGAGGAGTACGAGGCCGCCTGGCCGGCAGCCCTGGAGAGCGCCACGGAGGCGTTCGCCACGGAGCACGTGGACGTCACCGACCTGGGGGGCCTGTACGTGCTGGCCACCGAGCGGCACGAGTCCCGGCGCATCGACAACCAGCTCCGCGGTCGATCCGGGCGTCAGGGCGACCCCGGCGCCAGCCGCTTCTACCTGTCGCTGCAGGACGACCTGATGCGCCTTTTCAAGGCCGACACGGTCGACCTGTTCCTGCGCCGCGCGAACATCCCCGACGACCAGCCCATCGAGTCGAAGATGGTGACCAAGGCCATCGCCTCGGCGCAGACACAGGTCGAGGCCCAACACTTCGAGATCCGCAAGGACGTCCTGAAGTACGACGACGTGATGAACCGGCAGCGCCTCGTGGTCTACGCGGAGCGGCACCGCGTCCTGGCCGGCGAGGACATCCACGAGCAGGTCCAGCACTTCCTCACCGAGACGGTCACCGGCTACGTCAACGCCGCCACAGCGGAGGGATATCCCGAGGAATGGGACCTCGACGAGCTGTGGCGGGCGCTCAACGCCCTCTACCCGGTCGTGCTCACCGTGGAGGATGTCGAGGCGAGCTCGGGTGGCTCGCGTTCGGGCGTGTCGCGCGGCTTCCTGCTCGGGGAGGTCCTCGCCGACGCCCGCGCGGCCTATGAGGCGCGTGAGGAGGAGCTGGGTGCGCCCCTGCTGCGGGAGCTGGAGCGCCGGGTGATCCTGTCCGTGCTCGACCGCAAGTGGCGCGAGCACCTGTACGAGATGGACTACCTGCGCGACGGCATCGGACTGCGCGCGATGGCCCAGCGCGACCCATTGGTGGAGTACCAGCGGGAGGGCTATGACCTGTTCAACGCGATGATGGACTCGGTCAAGGAGGAGACGGTCACGCTGCTGTTCCACGTCGAGGTGAAGCAGGGCGAGGACGAATCGGAGGGGGTAGATCTGGAGGACGAGGATGTCCTCGAGCTGGACGCCGAGTTCGCCGAGCTCGCTGCGGCCGTGGCTGCCGAGGATGAGGCACCTGCCGACACCGCTGGTGTGGCCGCGCAGTCATCGACATCAGCGCAGGCGGCCAGCCCAGGGCCGGCGGCCTCCGCACAAGAGGTGCGGTCGGGAGCTCAAGCGAGGGCGAAGGACTCTCGAACGGCTCAGGCCGGCGCTCGCGCCTCGGGCACTTCTCCGGCAGGGTCCCAAGCCGGCAACGGTGGGACGCCCGCCCCAGCAACGGCCGACGGGGAGACCCACGGGCCGAAGGTGGTCGGGGCCGACCTCGGGCCGCGCCGCGCGGGGCACCTGTCCTACTCCGCCCCATCAGAGACCGGTGATCCCAGCGTCGTGGGCGACGGACCGGTGAGCTTCGCGAACGTGGGTCGCAACGACCCCTGCCCGTGCGGCTCGGGGCGCAAGTTCAAGCGCTGCCACGGCGACCCCCGCCTGTCCTGAACCGGCTATCCCGGCGTGCCCCCGGGCGGGAGCCACCAGCGCGCGTCTGACGCTCCCGCCACGTGCCCCCGCCCTGCCGCAGCTCGAGCCCCATCGGTCAAGCGGAGCGGCACCTAGACTTCGCTGGTGGCAATCCCGGTGCTCGACGGCTGGTCGCGCGGCACCCGGCAGCCCGACCCGTCCGTTGCCGAGGCAGCGGCGTCCGTGCTGCTGGCTGGCGGGCTGGTCGGACTCCCCACCGAGACCGTCTACGGCCTGGCAGCCGATGCCCAGGACGCCCGGGCGGTGGCCCGGATCTTCCTCGCCAAGGGTCGGCCGATCCACCATCCTCTGATCGTGCACGTGGCAGGCCCGCAGGCCCTCTCGGCCTGGGCCGCCGGCCGCAACGAGCTGGCAGAGCGCCTCGCTGGCGCGCTGTGGCCCGGACCCCTCACCCTGGTGGTCCGGCGTTCCGCGCGCGCGGGCGACTGGGTGACGGGCGGTCAGACGACGGTCGCCCTGCGATGCCCGGATCATCCGATCGCGCTTGCGTGCATCGAGGCACTCGCATCGCGCAGCGGCGACCGTGCCCGGGGAGTCGCCGCGCCCAGCGCGAACCGCTTCGGCGCGGTCAGCCCCACCTCGGCTGCCGATGTGATCGCCGAGCTGGCCGACTGGCTGGACCCGAGCCGTGACATCGTCGTCGACGGTGGGCCGGCCGCGGTGGGGGTCGAGTCCACGATCGTCGACTGCACCGGCCCCATGCTGCGGATACTGCGACCGGGAGCGATCGGCGGGAGCCAGCTCTACGAGGTCCTGGCCGAGTCGGGCGTCAGGCCTTCCGGTGGCCTCTTCCGCCCGGATCAGGTGGGCTGGTCGGGCCGCGCAACGCAGGGTGCCTCACCCATCGTCGAGGACGGGCCCTCGACTCGGTGGGGGGAGACCGCAGGACCTTCCGCCGGTGCCGCTGGGCACGCCGGCCTCAGATCGAGCGAGGGTGCAGGGCCCACGGAAGCGGTCCGATCGCACGAATCGGGCGAGCCGGACCGCACCGATGAGGTGCGTGCACCAGGCATGCTCGCCTCTCACTACGCCCCCGAGGCACGCGTGCTCCTTGTGGCAGATCCCACCACCGTGCAGACGCGGACCGCCGGGCTTCGCGTCGGGCTCTTGGCGCCACAGGGCATTCCGACCCCGTTCGGCTGGGTTCGTCTGGCAGCGCCGGACAGCGACGCCGCGTACGCCCGGCAGCTCTACGCGGCCCTGCGTGCCGCCGATCTCCTGCGACTGGACTGCGTGGTCGCCGTACCGCCGGATCCCGACGACGGAGCGCTGGCCGTCGCGGTGAAGGATCGCCTGCGTCGTGCGGCACAGGAGGTCCGCCTCTCACCAGGGAAGAACCCCTGAGCGTGTCGGTCGAGCCTGTCGGGACCCAGGCCCGAGGGCCAGTGGTGCGGCAGCATCGCCGAGGTGCACCGGGCCGAGTGGTGGGGA
>CAZWXF010000062.1:0-16020 GCA_964638055.1 uncultured Bifidobacteriaceae bacterium
CACATGCGAGATGTGGTCCCGGGACGGGTCCCAGAAGGGGGATATCGGGGCAGAGCACTCGCGTCGTGCGCGACCAAGTACCAGATCGCGATCTGATCGGAGTCCTTGCGCGTCGAAGAGCGCGGCGAGTTGCGAAGATCGACCCTGCGGGAAGAACGTCATCGAGACGTGCTCCAAGAGCTCGCCGTGGCCCGCGCATGAGGTAGCTGATGCGGCCCGCCGAGCGACCCGGGTCGGCATCAGCGACTGCTCACGCCCGGTCGAGAGAGACCCAGGACCCCTGACGTGTCGCCACAGGCCTCGTTGCTTCACTCGCGACATTCCGACGTTGATCCACAGGTCGAAGCTGCCGTGCCAACACATCGATGCACCTCATAAGGGCCACATTCGTCGCAGACGATGACCAGGCCTTTCGAGTCGCGCATCATGATCTTGGACTGGCCTCAGCCCCGGACGTCCCAACCACGCGCGCTCAGCGTGGCGGCCAGCGAACCGGCGACCGGCTCGGCGACGGAGATCTCCACGACGCCGGTCGGCCGCCCCAGGACGTGCTCGATCCAGACGTCCTCGACAGAGGCCCCCGCCTCGGCAACGGCGGCGAACAGCCTGCCGAGCTCGCCGGCACGATCGGGGACGGCGACGGGGACGATCGTCGAGGGCTTGTCCTGCTCGCCATGCCGCCCGGGCACCCGATCGCGCCCGGCGTTGCCTCGCCGCAGCAGCGACTCGACCACCTCAGCCCCCCCGCGCTCCACCGCGCCCAGCGCCCGGAGCACCTCGCCGAGGTCGGCATGCACGGATCGCAGGATGGCGGAGACCTGCTCGGCGTTGGCCGCCAGGATCTCCCGCCAGAGACCGGGATCGGACGCCGCTATCCGCGTCATGTCGCGCAGGCCCTGCCCCGCGATGGACACGGTCGCCTCGGAGGACTCCACGAGCCGCGACGCCAGCAGCGACGCCAGCACCTGCGGGGCGTGCGATACGAGGGCGACGGCCCGGTCGTGCTCGTCGGGCGCCATCCTGACCGGCAGGGCGCCGAGCGAGGCAGCCATGCGTACGACCAGCTCGACAGCGTCGGGATGAGCCCGCGAATGGGCAGCGATCACCCACGGCCTGTCGTCGAGGAGGTCCGCGCGGGCAGCCGCGGGACCCGACACCTCACGACCGGCCATCGGGTGGCCGCCCACGTAACGTGCCACGTCGGCGCCGGAGACGAGGAGGGAGCGCACGATCGGTGCCTTCACCGACGCGACATCGGTGACCACGGCCTCGGGGTGCAGGAGCAGCTGCTCGGCCACGACGCCCGCCGTCGACTCGGGAGGCACCGCGACCACGACGATCCGAGGCTCCGACCCCACCGGAGCGGGGCCGCCAGCACCGCGCCGCACCGCCACGTCCAGGGCGGCGGGGTCCCGATCGGCCAGCCACACCGTGATCCCCCGGCGGGCCAGGCCCAGCCCCAGTGACGCGCCGATCAGCCCCGAGCCGACCACGAGCACAGGTCCCAGCGCCTCGGCGGCGCTCTCCTGGGCGCCGAACGGGCGGCTCACGGTTCCAGGTCTGCGCGCAGTGCTGCCGACCCGCGCAGGTAGACGTGCGTCACCTGCGCGCGCGGCAGGTCGGTCTCCACATGGGCCATGATCCGGATGACGCGCGGCATCGAACCGGGGACAGCCAGCTCCTGGGCGCAGATGAGGGGGACGTCGGTGATGTCCATCGCGCGCGCGGCGGTCGCCGGGAACTCCGAGACGAGGTCCGGGGTCGCGGTGAACAGGACGGAGATCAGGGAGTCCGTCTCCAGGGAGTTCCGATCGAGCATCGCCGAGAGCAGCTCCACCACCGCTTCGCGCATCTCAGCCGGATCGTCCGCCTCCAGCCGGGTCGCCCCGCGAACGGCCCGCACCGCCATCGCCACTCCTCACCTCACGCGCCGCCCAGGGACAGGGCAGGCCGGGGACCCGCCAAGCCTAGGGGGTGGCGGTATGAGACCGGGAGCGGGTGAGCGGGCGCGGGTCGCGTCAGGCTCCGCGCGTCGACCGAGCAAGCCAGCGGGGCGCGACCATGCGTCACATCCCGGCGGCGGTGTACAGCGTGCGCAGCTCGGCGCCCGAGAGCACCCGCACCGTCCCGGGCCGCTGCTGCCCCAAGGCGATGGGCCCGACTCGCGTGCGCACGAGCGCGAGGACCGGATGACCCACCTCGGCGAGCATGCGCCGCACGATGTGATTGCGTCCCTCGTGCAGGACGATCTCGATCAGGACGCGGCCCGGGATGGTCTGTTCGATCCGGAAGGAGTCGACCTTGGCAGGGCCGTCGGGGAGCTCGACGCCTGCCAGGAGCCGGCGTCCCACCGAACGGCCGACGGGCCCCGACACCGTCGCCAGGTAGGTCTTGGCCACCCCGAACGACGGGTGCGTGAGGCGGTTGGCCAGGTCGCCGTCGTTGGTCAGCAGGATCAGTCCCTCGGTGTCGGCGTCCAGCCGGCCGATGTGGAAAAGTCGCTCCTTGCGCTGTGCCACCAGATCCCCCAGGCACGGCCGGCCACGGTCGTCCGACATCGTCGAGAGCATGCCCCGCGGCTTGTTGACGGCCACGACGAGGATCCCCGCGGCAGTCGGCACCCGCTGCCCGTCGACGTGCACGACGCTGGTCGCAGGATCGATCCGCAAGCCCTGCTCGCGCACCACATGGCCGTCGACCTCGACCCTGCCCTGCGCGATCAGGTCCTCGCAGGCACGCCGACTGCCCAGGCCCGCGGCAGCCAGGACCTTCTGCAGCCGCACACCCTGCTCGGAGGGGCTGCGGCCCTTCGACGACGGGCGGCCGGCCTCATCCGGGGGCATCAGGCCTGCTCCGTCAGGTCGATGAGGTCACCGAGGTCCTCGTAGCTGGGCACGTGGTCGGCGATCGGGGGCAGGTCGGCCAGGGTCGCGATCCCGAGGCGTTCAAGGAAGTACGGGGTCGTCGCCAGCAGCGTGGACTGACCGCCCAGCTCCGTGCCGGCCTCGGTGACCAGTCCCCGGGTCATGAGCGTGCGGACGACCCCGTCCACGTTGACGCCGCGCACGGCACTGATCCGGCCCCGCGGGATCGGCTGGCGGTAGGCGATGATCGCCAACGTCTCCAACGCCGCCTGGGAGAGTCGGCCGGCCTGCCCGTCGAGGACGAACCGGCTCACGACGTCGGCGCAGTCGTCGCGGGTGTAGTAGCGCCAACCGCCTGCCACGGGACGCAGGTCGAAGCCGCGGCCCTGCTCCGTGTACTGGGCGGCCAGGCCCACCAGGACAGCCACGACGGCCTCCTCGGGAGCCCGAAGGATGCCCGCCAGCTGCGCGGTCGGCATGGGTTCGTCAGCAAGAAGCAGGATCGCCTCGCATGCCGCCTCGATCGAGGGTGCCCCCAGCCCTGCCGCCGGGGCGGGCTCGGCGACCTCCGCGGCCTCGGCGTCGTCGGCTGGGCCGCGTGCGGCACCGTCCGATCCGGGCCCGTCGAAGAGCTGTCCCTCCGGGAACGAGCCGTCCACGGGGACGATCCACCCGCCGCGATGCCAGAGCCGATCACCCATCGCCGTCCGATCCCTCCTCGCCGTCGCGGGCAACGCCGATCCAGGTGATCGCCAGGTCGCCCAGGGCCGCCCGCTGCTCGAAGGCCACGAGCCCGTCGCGGTAGAGCTCCAGCAGGGCCAGGAACCGGCCGACCAGGATCGACGGCGAATCGGCGTCACCGCAGAGCGCCCAGAAGCCCAGGGTGCCCTGGCACCGCAGGCGCTCGGCCAGGGTCGCGGCCTGCTCGGCGACGCTCACCCGCGCGCCGTGTGCGTGGGCCACGGAGACCATCGGCTCCGGCGGCTTGGGCTCGAAGGCCCGGCGGGCCAGCGCTGCGAGCTGCTCGGGCGTCACTCCCAGCTCCACCTCGGGCAGAAGGCGGGCCAGCCACGGGTCGAGCCCGGCCGACCGAGGGACGCGTCGCCCCGCGGCGGCGAGCATCCCGGACAGGACCCCCGAGACCTCCTTGAAGGCCCGGTACTGCAGGAGCCGGGCGAAGATCAGGTCACGCGCCTCGAGCAGCGCCAGATCCTCCTCGGCCTCCACCGAGCCGTCGGGCAGCAGCCGGGCGGCCTTGAGGTCGAGCAGGGTGGCTGCGATGACGAGGAACCACGTGGCCTCGTCCAGGTCCCAGTCGGCGCCCTGGGCATGCACATGGGCGACGAACTCGTCGGTGACCGTGTGCAGCGCGAGCTCCGTGACCTCGATGCGGTGCTTGCCGATCAGAGTCAGGAGCAGGTCGAACGGTCCCTCGAAGTCCCCCACGCGGACGGCGAACGCGGTCCTGGGAGCGTCGAGATCGATCACCCGAAGGCCAGCTGCTCGGTCGGCAGCTCGACGGTGCCCGTGCCGATGCTCTCGGGGTCGATCCGGGCCAGCACCTCCCGGGCCAACTGTCGGTAGGCCTCCGCCGGGGCGCTGGTGGGAGCGAAGATCGTGATGGGCAGGCCGGCGACGGAGGTCTCCGGGAACTTGACCGTCCGGCTGATCACCGTGTGGAACACCGACTCGCCGAACGCGTCCACCAGCCGGGCGAGGACCTGACGGGCGTGGACGGTCCGGTCGTACATCGTGGGAAGCACGCCCAGCAGCTGGAGGTCGGCGTTCGTCCTGCTCTGGATCCGACTGATCGTCTCCTGGAGCAGGGCCACACCGCGCAGCGAGAAGTACTCGCACTCCAGCGGCACGATCACCCAGTCCGCCGCTGTCAGGGCGTTGATCGTGAGCAGGCCCAGCGACGGCTGGCAGTCCACGAGGATCACGTCGTAGTCGGCCAGGACCGGCTTGATGGTGCGAGCCAGCGCCTGCTCTCGACCGACCTCGGCCACCAGGAGCAGCTCTGCGCCGGCCAGGTCGATGTTCGCGGGGAGCAGGTCCACCCCGGGGATGCTCGTGGGCCGGATGACCTCCCGCACATCCGGGCGCCCAGCCATCATCACGTCGTTGATGGTGTGCTCGAGGTTGTGCGGATGGATGCCCACCCCGGCGCCCAGCGCGCCCTGTGGGTCGAAGTCGACCAGGAGCACCCGGCGGCCGTACTCCGCCAGCGTGGCCCCCAGGTTGATGGTGGTCGTCGTCTTGCCGACGCCGCCCTTCTGATTGCACAGCGCGACCACTGCTGCGGGACCCGCCGTAGCGCGGGGCCCGGGGGCCTCGAAGACCGGAAGCGGACGTCCGGTGGGACCGGCGCCGGATCCGAAGCGCGGGGACTGACCAGTCATGGGCACCTCCTGACCTGCCACGCGGGGCAGCCTAGTTCACGCACGAAGATTCGCCCCAGGGCCACGCTGCGGGGCGGTCCGGTAGCCCGAGGTGGTGCTCGATGAGGCATGCCCGAGCAGTGCCTGCACAGCCGCGATGGGGGTCCCCGCATCCAGCAGCTGGGCGGCCCGGGTGCTGCGCAGGTCCTGCGGGGAGATCTCGGGGATGCCGGCTCGCTCGGCCACTGCCCCCAGGAGCTGCCAGGCGGCCTGCCGGGTGAGCCTGCCGCCACGGGCGTTCAGGACGAGGGCCGGGTTGGTCGGATCGGCGAGCAGCGGTCGACCTCGGCTCAGGTACTGGTGCAGGGCAGTGCGCGATTCGTCCTCGAGGTCGACCACGCGAGGGCCGGCGCCACGCGCGGGCAGCCGGACGGTGGTGGCGCCCGGCTCGACGTCGGCCACGTCCAGCCCGATGACCTCGCCGATCCGAGCGGCCGTGGCGAACAGAAGATGGACCAGTGCCCGGTCACGCAGTCCGAGCGGACCGTCGGCCGAGCACCCCAGCAGCGCCGAGACCTCCGCGGCCGACAGGGTCCTGGGTGGCGCCTGCTGGGGCGCGGGCCCGCGGACCTGCCTGGCGGGGTCGTCCTCGGCGAGGCCGGCCTCGACGGCGTAGCGATGGAACCCCCGCACAGCTGCCATCGCCCGCGCCGCGCTGGCCGGTGAGAGGGGGCGATGGCCCGGATCTCCGGCGATGAGTGCTGCCACGAACGCCGTGAGGTCCTCAGCCGTGACGTCGCCTGGATGCGCCACGCCCTCGCGACTCATCCACCCCAGGTATCGCTGGAGGTCTCGGCCGTAGGCCTCCAACGAGTTCGCTGCGAGCCCGCGAGCGGCGAGTGCATCGCGGTAGCCGCGCACCGCGTCGGCCAGGCCGGTCTGGGCCGGGGTCGCGGCAGGCTCCCGGACCACTCAGGCCAGCACTGTCGAGAGGGCGACGGCCGGCAGGCCGAACGCCTGGGCAACCGCCGGATGCACGATCGCGCCGTCGTGGACGTTCAGGCCTCGGGCAAGCGCCGGGTCCCGCCGGCAGGCCTGCGTCCAGCCCTGCTCGGCCACGGCCAGGACGTAGGGCAGCGTGACGTTGGTCAGGGCCTGCGTGGACGTGTGCGGGACGGCACCGGGCATGTTGCTCACGCAGTAGAAGACGCTGCCATGGGCCTCGAACGTGGGATGGGTGTGCGTTGTCGGGTGCGAGTCCTCGAAGCAGCCCCCCTGGTCGATCGCGATGTCGACCAGCACCGACCCGGGCTTCATGCGCGCGACCAGCTGACTGCTGACCAGCTTGGGTGCACGAGCTCCGGGCACGAGCACCGCTCCGATCACGAGGTCGGCGTCCAGCACCGCACGCGCGATCTCCAGGCGGTTCGAGGCGATCGTCTGCAGGTGCCCCTGGTAGATCGCGTCGGCCTGGCGCAGGCGGGCGATGTTCAGGTCGAGCAGCAGCACCTCGGCCTGCAGCCCGAGGGCGATCGCCGCCGCGTTCATGCCCGCGACCCCGGCGCCGAGGACGACGACCTTCCCTGCCGCTACGCCGGGCACGCCGCTGATGAGCGTCCCGCGACCACCGTGTGCGCGCATGAGCGCATGTGCTCCGACCTGGGGCGCCAGCCGCCCGGCCACCTCGGACATGGGAGCGAGAAGGGGCAGCGACCCATCCGGCAGGGACACGGTCTCGTAGCCGATCGCGGTGATCCGCGCGGCAAGGAGGGCATCCGTGCACGGCCGGGACGCGGCCAGATGCAGGAAGGTGAACAGCACCTGCCCGGGGCGCATCCGGTGGTACTCCTGCTCGACAGGCTCCTTGACCTTGCACACGAGGTCCGCGCCCGCCCACACCTCGTCGGGATCGTCGACGAGGTCGGCACCCGCCGCCGCGAACTCGGCGTCGGTGATCGACGAGCCCTCTCCCGCGCCGGACTCCACCAGGATCGTGTGCCCGTGCAGGCGCAGCTCGTGCACGCCCGCTGGGGTCAGGGCGACGCGGAACTCGGTGTCCTTCACCTCCGCTGGAACCCCGACCCGCATCAGCTCGCCTCCGATGCGACGGTGCCGCCGGAGTCAGCGTCCGAGTGCTCGCGCGCGGCAAGCGCCAGGATCGCGCCGACAGCCGTGGCGTTGCCGATCGATCCGTCCAGGCAGGCGGCCACCGCCTCGCGCAGCGGCACCCAGCGCTGAGGCAGGTCCTTCTCCTCGGCCTCGCCGGTGTGGGGCCGGGAGTCGGGGTCCACGTGCAGCCCGGTCGCAAGGAAGATCCTGATGCGCTCGCTGGTGCCGCCCGGGCTCAGCGCCAGGTCCAGTAGCGGTTCCCAGGTCGACGCCGTGACCCCGGCCTCCTCCAGGAGCTCACGCTGCGCGCACTCCAGGGGCTGCTCCTCCGAGACGTCCAGGAGACCCGCAGGGATCTCCCACATGAACGCCCCGACGGGGTGGCGGTACTGGCGGATCAGCAGGACCCTGCCCAGCTCGTCGATCGCCGCGGCGGCCGCCGCGCCCGGGTGGCGCAGCACGTCCCGGATCACGACATCGCCGTCCACGTCGACGGTGTCCGACCAGATCGACCACTTGGCCCCCGTGAACTGCAGCTGACGGTTGTGGACCGGATAGCTGTGCGCGACGTCTGCCAGCTCCAGCTCGGTCATGAGCGCTCCCGGTGCTCGAGCGCCGCTGCGATCAGGCCGACGAACAGCGGATGTCCCCGGGTCGGCCGGGAGCGGAACTCCGGGTGCGCCTGCGTGCCGACGTAGTACGGGTGGACGGCGCGGGGCAGCTCGACGAACTCGACGAGCCGGCCGTCCGGCGAGGTCCCTGAGAAGACCAGCCCGGCCTCGGAGAGTGCCGGACGGTAGGCGTTGTTCACCTCGTAGCGGTGCCGGTGCCGCTCGGCGATCGGAGTGGTCCCGTAGGCCGCCCCGACGATCGAGCCCTCGAGCAGGTCGGCCTTGTACAGGCCCAGTCGCATCGTGCCCCCCATGTCCCGATCACCGGCGACGACGTCCACCTGGTCGGTCATCGTGGCCACGACCGGTTGCGGGGTGTCCTCGTCGAACTCTGCGGAGTTGGCCGACTCCAGGCCGGCAAGGTGGCGCGCCGCCTCGATCACCATGCACTGCAGACCCAGGCAGAGGCCCAGCGTCGGGGTGCCGGACTCGCGTGCCCAGCGCAGCGCGCCCACCTTGCCCTCGATGCCCCGGACGCCGAAGCCGCCCGGCACGCACACCGCGTCCACGCCCTCCAACGCCGCCCGCGCCCCCTCGGGTGTGGCGCACCGGTCGGAGGCGACCCACCGGATCGTGACCCGGGTGTCGTTCACGAATCCACCGGCTCGCAGCGCCTCGGTCACGGAGAGGTAGGCGTCCGGAAGGTCCACGTACTTGCCGACCAGCGCCACCTCGACCTCATGGGCCGGCTGATGCACGCGGCGAAGGAGCTCACCCCAGTCGGTCCAGTCGACGTCACGGAACGGCAGTCCCAGCCGGCGCACCACATAGGCGTCCAGCCCCTCACCGTGGAGCACCTTCGGGATGTCGTAGATCGACGGGGCGTCGACTGCGGCCACCACCGCCTCGTCGTCGACGTCGCACATCAGCGAGATCTTGCGCTTGATGCCCACCGGCACGGGCCGATCCGCCCGCAGGACGATCGCGTCGGGCTGGATGCCGATCGAGCGCAGCGCGGCGACCGAGTGCTGCGTGGGCTTGGTCTTCTGCTCGCCCGACGGGCCGATGTAGGGCAGGAGGGAGACATGCAGGAAGAAGGTGTTGGAGCGGCCGATCTCGTGGCGGACCTGGCGGACCGCCTCCAGGAAGGGCAGGCTCTCGATGTCCCCGACGGTCCCGCCGACCTCGGTGATCACCACATCGACGTCGGGTTGGGCCATCTCGCGGATGCGCCGCTTGATCTCGTTGGTGATGTGCGGGATCACCTGGACGGTGTCGCCCAGGTACTCGCCCCGACGCTCCCTGGCTATCACGGTCGAGTAGACCTGTCCAGTGGTGACGTTGGCCGCACCCTTCAGGTCGGTGTCGAGGAAGCGCTCGTAGTGCCCGACATCGAGGTCGGTCTCGGCCCCGTCATCGGTGACGAACACCTCCCCGTGCTGGAACGGGTTCATCGTGCCCGGGTCCACGTTGAGGTAGGGGTCGAGCTTCTGCATGGTGACGGTGAGGCCGCGCGCCTTCAGGAGGTTGCCCAGCGAGGAGGCTGTCAGCCCCTTGCCCAGAGAGGAGGCGACTCCCCCGGTGACGAACACGTGCTTGGCGTTGTGCGGGGAACCCATGGACCCCCAGAGTAGCGGGCGCGAGCGCGCGTCCCGACCCAGCGGGCGACCCCCGGGCGTGCCGCGTGCCTACCCGCGCGCGTACAGGTCGAGCAGCTCCCGAGCGTGCTCGGCACCGGCAGCGGAGTCCGCCAGCCCACCGAGCATCCGGGACAGCTCGCGGACCCGATCCTCTCCTGACACCTCGCGGATCGAGGAGTGCGTGACCAGCCCCGACGAGTCCTTGGTCACGACGAGCTGGCTCTGGGCGAAGGCCGCCACCTGGGGCAGGTGCGTCACGACGATGACCTGGGTGACGCGGCTGAGCTGACGCAGCCGGCGGCCCACCTCGATCGCGGCTGCTCCGCCGACCCCGGCGTCGACCTCGTCGAAGACCATCGTCGGGACCGGGTCGGCGCCAGCAAGCACGACCTGGACGGCCAGCATCACGCGGGAGAGCTCACCCCCCGATGCCGCCTGGCCGATGGGGCGCATCGGCGCCCCCGGATTGGCCGCGAGGAGCAGGTCGACCTCGTCCACGCCGGTCGCTCTCAGGGCCACCGGCCCGTCCACGCCGGGAAGGGGCACTCCTGCCGGGTCCGGTGCCGTGCGAACCACGAACCCCACCCGTGCCCGCGGCATCGCCAGGGCAGCGAGCTCGGCCGCCACGGCTCCGGCGAACCTGTCGGCGGCGGCCAGGCGCAGTTCGTGCAGCTGGGCGGCCGTCCGGCCGGCCTCCTCGCGGGCCGCCTGCGCCTGGGCTGTGAGCGTCTCGATCCGGTCCTCGGCTCCCGCCAGCTGGGAGGCCCGCAGGGCCGACCTCTGGGCCCAGTCCAGCACCTCGGTCAGGTCCGCGCCGTACTTGCGCGTGAGGCCGGCCAGGTCGGCGCGGCGCTGCTGGACGTGGGCCAGCCGGGCGGGATCGGCCTCGATGTCAGCCGAGTAGGAGGCCAGGTCCGAGGCCAGCTCCCCGACCTGGGCCATGAGCGAACGCAGCGTGTCCTCATGGATGGTGAGCGCAGGATCGTGGGCGGCAGCCGCCGAGAGCGCACGCCGGGCGCCGGCCAGCAGTCCCATGACGTCGGGCGGCCCCGAACCGTCATCGCCGGTCAGTGCGGCCTCGGACGACCGCGCCGCGTCCAGCAGCGACTCGGCGTTGGCAAGTCGCTCGGACTCGACTGCGAGCTCGGCGTCCTCCCCCGGCTTCGGGTCGATCGCGGCGATCTCGTCCAGGGCGTGCCCGAGCATGTCCAGCTCGCGGGCGCGCTCCCGCTCGGATCGGGCGAGGTCGGCGAGCTCGCGCTCGACAGCGCGCAGTCGCGCATGCGCCAGTGCCATATCGGCGACAAGTCCGTCGTTGCCGGCGTAGGCGTCGAGGATCACCAGGGCACGCTGCCCCAGCCGCGTCTGCTCGTGCTGGCCGTGGATGACCAGCAGAGAGGCCATGACCTCGGCCAGCACGGGCGTCGGGACGCTGCGCCCTCCCAGCACTGACCGGGCACGACTGGCGACCAGCCGAGTGGCGATGACCCGGGGCCCCGCCGCCTCGTCGTCCATCACGCCGCCCGCCTCGAGGATGCGGGCCTGCACGGGGGGTGCGGCGTCCACCAGGCCCTCGACGCTCGCCTGAGCCGCACCGGTGCGCACCATCGCAGGATCCGCGCGTCCCCCGGCGAGCAGCCCAAGACCCGAGACGACCATGGTCTTGCCCGCGCCTGTCTCCCCCGTCACCGCCGTGAAGCCCGGATGGAACACCGCCGCGGCCTCCTCGATGACCCCGAGGGAGCTGATCCGCAGCTCGTGGATCATCGACGGCCGTCCTGCGTGCCGCGCCACCCCTCGACCGGCAGCGCGAACTTGGCGACCAGCCGGTCGGTGAACGGGGCGCTGCGCAGCCGGGCGAATCGCACCGGCTCGGGTGAGCGGCGCACGTCGACCCGCGCATGATGGGGCAGGTGGAAGCGGCGCCGCCCGTCCGCCCAGAGGACGCCCTCGTGCTCGGGACTCACGCAGTCGATGACGATGTGGCTGCCCGGTGCCACGACCAGGGGCCGGGCGAACAGTGCATGGGCGCTCAACGGCACCACCAGCTGGGCCTCGACCTCGGGCCACACGACCGGACCACCGGCGGAGAAGGCGTACGCGGTCGATCCGGTCGGCGTGGCGGCGATCACTCCGTCGCAATGCCACCGGGACAACGGCCTGCCGTCCACCGCGACGACCAGGTCGAGCATCCGGTCGGCCGGGCCCTTCTCGATCGTGATCTCGTTGAGCGCCCAGGTCCGCACGACCTGCTCCCCGCCGATCCAGATGCCGGCGTCGAGGGTCATCCGCTCCTCCACGCGGTAGTCCCGCGCGACGACGGCTTCGACCACCTCGGCGAGGTCCTCCCGCTCCAGCTCGGCCAGGAACCCCACGTGCCCCAGGTTCACGCCCAGCAGGGGTACTCGTGCCCCGCGGGCGCGCTCCGCGCCGCGCAGGAGGGTCCCGTCGCCTCCGAGCACGACGACGAGCTCGCAGCCCCGCGCTGCCGCTCCCTCTCGATCGAGGTGGACCGACACCACATCAGGGTTCCCGAGGACTCCGGCCTCGTCGCTCGGGGCGCAGACCCCCAGCCCGTGCCCGATGAGCTGCTCGGCGGTCTGGCGCGCGATCGCGATCGCCTCCGGCCGGTGCGTGTTGGTCACGAGCAGGACGCGCCGCCGGGCCTGCCCACGATCCCGGGGGCCGTCGGATCGCGGCGCCGGAGGCGTGCCGGGCGCAGGGAGTCCGTCGGATGTCACGACGCTCCCTCCTCGACCGCTCGGCGCACAAGCGCTGGATCAGGGGGACCGGCGTCGGCGCGCAGATGGAGAAAGTACTCGACATTGCCGCTCGGGCCCGGCAGGGGGCTGGCGACCACGCCGGCCGTGCCCAGCCCCAGCTCGGCAGCCGAGCGCGCCACCTCGATCACGGCCGCCTCACGCTGGGCGGGGTCACGCACGACTCCCCCTCGCCCCAGTGCCTCGCGGCCGACCTCGAACTGGGGCTTCACCATGGGCAGCAGGTCCGCGCCCGGAGCCGCGGCCCGGACCAGGGCCGGCAGGACCAGCCGCAGCGATATGAACGACAGGTCGGCGACGATCAGGTCGGGTCGGTAGGGCAACGTGGCCGGGTCGAGGGTCCGGACGTTGGTCCGGTCCATCACCGTCACGCGGGGATCCACCTGCAGCGACCAGGCGAGCTGGCCGTACCCGACGTCGACCGCGACGACATGACGTGCTCCTCGTCGCAGCAGGACCTCGGTGAAGCCGCCCGTGGAGGCGCCCGCGTCCAGAGCCAGGCGTCCGGTCACGAGTCCGCCGTCCGGGTCGAAGGCGCGCAGGGCCCCGAGCAGCTTCTGTGCCCCGCGCGAGACGTAGTCCGGTTCGCTGGCGGGCTGCATGACCAGCAGCGGATCGGCTGCCTGGACCTGTGTGGCCGCCTTGGTGGCCGTCTGCCCGTTGATCCGCACTCGACCCTCGGCCACCAGCTGCTGCGCCTGCTCCCGCGAGCGTGCCAGACCGCGACGGACGAGCTCGGCGTCGAGGCGGCGCCTGGTCATCGGGGGTCGGGCTGCGTCGCGCGCCCTTCCGGGACCGGCCGGAAGCCCCGAACCCTGGCCAGCTCAGGCACCGGGTTCGTGCGCGAGCACCGCCGAGAGCCGCCGGTGGATGTCTGTGAGGACCTCGACCTGCTCGGGCAGGGGCAGGCTGTCCAGCTCCACGAGCCTGGACAGGGCATCCTCGACCCGCGGATCGTCGCTCACTCGCGCTCGTCCCGGACCTCGTCGAGGCCGCGCTCGATGCGCTGGACGCGCTGGCGCAGTGCCTGGAGCTCGGAGACGGGCACCAGTCCGATGCGCCCGATGACCCTGTCGAACTCCGAGGTCAGAAGTGCTGCGATGACGACTCGGCTGCGCTCCGCGGCCTGGCGCAGATCTCGACCCTGCTCGGCGACATCGCCCACCCCGGGGACAGGAGCGTGCATCTGGCGGATCCGGCGGATCCCGGAACGGGTCACACCGGTTGCCCGGGCCGTTGAGGCCTGGGTGGTCCCTGCCGCGATGGCCACGTAGTCGCGAGCCATGTCGATCATTCGCACCTCCCTGCCCCCGGCGAGGGTCACGATGGGGCTGCGCAAACAGTACCCCCGGCCCGCCTGCATCCCCGACCCTCCCCGCGCTGGCCCACTGCTCGCCTGGCCGGCCAATGGCCAGGTCTCGATCCTTGCGCCCATCGCCCCCGCGCCCGGTCAGTCGTCGCGCCCCGGTGCCTGCGGCGCTGCCCTCGACGGCTCCGGGTCGACGTCGTCCTCCTCCTCGAAGAGCGTCCCGTCGAGCTCGTCGATGCGCTCGAGCGCGTCCGTGAGCTGTTCTGGATCGGCCTGCGCTGCCCGCTCGAACCACCGGCGAGCCTGCGCGGCGCGCCCGGCGCCCAGCAGGGCGTCGGCGTACGCATAGCGCAGGCGTGCCAGCCACGCTCCACCGTCGCGCGAGTCGAGCGCTCCCACCTGGAGCGTGAGGACCGCTGCCTCGGCCTGGCCGAGGTCGCGCCGGGCGCCCGACTCCACGATGAGCATCTCGATCCGGGCCTCACGATCGAGGCGCTTCACCTCGGGTGAGGCTGCCAGGGCAAGGGCGCGCTCCGGCCGTCCGAGGCCGCGCTCGCAGTCGGCCATCATCGGCAGATAGTCCGGCGAACCTGAGATCCTGGCTGCCGCCCGCAGCTCGTTCAGGGCCGTTCCGAACTCGCCGGCGGCGTACGCGGCCACTCCGACCGCCTCCCGGACGACAGCGACCCGCGCGGCGCGTCGTGAGGCGGCCTGGGCATGGGCCAGGGCCAGCACGGGATCCTCGGGCAGGATCGAGGCCGCTGAGGCCAGGTGCAGGCCGACGATCTCGGCGAGCCCGTCTGGCAACGTTCTCAGCGAGTTCCAGGTGAAACGATCCAGGTCGTCGACGGACACCGTGTCCGGGATCAAAGGATCACGAGGGGCATCCGCGCGCGCACCCTTGGACTGCCGCCCGGAGCGACCATCCGGGCGGGCGCCCGATCCATCCGATCGGCCAGCATCCCGTCCGGGACCGCCCGGTCCCCGGGAGCCGCCTGCCTGGTCGCGCCGTCCGCCCCGCTGCGAGCCCGAAGTGCGTCGGGAAGCATCCGGACCCTCCCGTGACGAGCGCGAAGCACTCCCCGGTCGGCCCGGGGGACGGCCGGTGGACCCGGAGGCTCCGCTGCGCCCCTGCCATCCGCCGGCCTTGGCAGGTCGGCCGGACGTCCTGCTCGACGCATCGGACCGTCCGCCCCCGGACCCCCCGGACACCCGGGATGCCTGGGATCCCGATGCATCCCGCGGACCGGGCCCTGGGCCCCCTCGCGGGGCGTCTCGTCGCGTGGCTGGGCCACCCGGGCCGCGCGTCGGCGGGGCTCCACCGCCCTCGTCGGGTGCGCGGTCAGGTCGTCGCGCACCGTCACGCGATCCCCGTGCCCCGTCCCGAGCGCCGGAGTCACGATTCACACGCCCGGCCCCCGACGGACCCGCACCAGGCACGGGCCGATCGCCCGCGCCGCCCTTGGCAGCACCGCGCGGACCGTTCGGGGCCCGATCCTCCGGGCGACGACGATCGGCCGAACCCGAAGCTCGTCGGGAGTCATCCCCGCGCGGGGGACGTGATCCCGAAGGAGATCGCCCACGACCGGTCGGGCCGTTGCCGGGGCCCGGCGGACGGCTCGTCGCACCGCGTGACGGCACGCCTCGGCCGTCACGTCGCTTCGATCGCCCCGCACCCCCACCGTCACCACGGGATCCTGCGCCGCCACGGCCCGGCCCGTCGGCTCGTCGCCGCGCCTTCTCATCCATCGATAGCACCTCTCCTCGCGCCGCCCAGCGTAGTGCCGTCTCGGCCGGGTCCAACCGGTCGCGCCGAACGCCTGAACGATTCAGAATCGCCCGGACAGGCGAAAGGGCCACCCCTGACGGGATGGCCCTTTCGAAAGAATGTCCGGCGGCGTCCTGCTCTCCCACAAGGTCCCCCTTGCAGTACCATCGGCGCTGAGAGGCTTAGCTTCCGGGTTCGGAATGGAGCCGGGCGTTTCCCTCTCGCTATGGCCGCCGAAACTCTATGGAGATATGGTCCCGACCGCATCTCGGGAACCGCACAGTGGACGCGAAAAAAATGAGTGGACAAGTCCTCGGCCTATTAGTACCGGTCAGCTGCACACGTTGCCGTGCTTCCACTTCCGGCCTATCAACCCAGTCGTCTACTGGGGGCCTTACCAGGTCAACCCTGTGGGAGTCCTCATCTTGGAGCGAGCTTCCCGCTTAGATGCTTTCAGCGGTTATCCCTTCCGAACGTAGCCAACCAGCCGTGCCCTTGGCAGGACAACTGGCACACCAGAGGTTCGTCCGTCCCGGTCCTCTCGTACTAGGGACAGCC
>CAZWXF010000063.1:0-2188 GCA_964638055.1 uncultured Bifidobacteriaceae bacterium
GCTCGACCAGCGCGGGCTCGGTCTCGACGGGCTCGACCAGCGCGGGCTCGACCAGGGCGGGCTCGACCAGGGCGGCGTCGGGATCCGGGGCGAGGGCCTCGACCCAGCCGTAGCCGCCGACCAGCACCCCGGTGGGTCGCTCGGCCCGCAGCTCGGCGAGCCGGCGCGTCGCCAGCGAGGTGGCCCAGGCATCCACCCGATGGGATGCGGCGTCGAGCGTCTCGCCGACGTGTGGTGCCAACACGTCGGCGCTCGCCGCGGCGACGGTGAGCGCGGCGGCGCGGAACGCCTCGATGCCGGCGGCGGCAGGATCGACGCCCGACGCGAGCCGGGCGGCCACCGTGGCCCCCCCGACCGACCTGCTGCGCTGCGCGGACCAGCTCAGCGGCGAGTCGGCGAACCCGAAGAGCTCCGGGTCGAGAGCCGGGGCCACCGTGGCGTCGTCGATCAGCCTCGCGGCGGCGTCGGCGTGCTCACGCAGCCAGCCCTGTCGGACCAGCGCCGCCAGCAGCGACGCCGGTCGTTCGTCGGCCGCGCCGGCGATGGCGTCGACGTCGGCGGCGAGCACGTCGCGCAGGACAGTTGTGTGATCGTCGCCGAGGAGCGGCAGGTCGACCGGCCAGGCGGTGGGCTCGAACAGGAGCAGCGCGCCGGCGATCGTCGCGGGCAGTCCCGCCGCCGCCGTGAGCGCTTGCGTGCGGGCGGCGAGTGCGCGCCACGCCTCGACCGGTACCCCGCGTGCGAGGAAGTCCAGCGCGTTGGCCGCGAACGTCGGGCCGAGGGCCCGGCGCAGCGACACCGCGTCCGACCGGGCATCGAGGCTGAGCACGTCGACGAGGTCCGTCGCCGGGTCCTCGCGCCCGACCCGTGCGGCCCGCCCGAGTGCGGGACGCCACCCCGTGGCGATCAGGCCGGCGACGATCGCGCCGAGCCGGGTCTCCCGGGCATCGCCCTGGAACCGGGTGAGCGCCGTGGTGGGCAGCAGCCCATAGGGCTGGCGACCGACCCGAAGCGTCGGCCACGGGCCGCCGGGACGGACGTGGGCAGCGGCGTGCTCGCGCGCCCAGTCGAGATCGTCGCGATCGAGCCCGGCCGCGCCGAGGCCGACGAACTGGGTCAGCCAGTAGCCCCACGTCGCCGGCCACAAGGTGCGACTGACGGCGCTGATGAGCGCGTCGTCGTTGCCGGTCCACGTCAGGTCCAGCAGGTGCGTGTCCGCCACACCGAGCGCCCGGAGGAGGGACGTGGTGCTGGTGTCGGCCGGGGCGTCGGGTGCGCCGAGCGAGCCGAGGTCCGCGCTGGACCATCCGGCCGGTGCCTGGTCGGTGTTGTTGGTCAGGGTCCCCGGCTCGACGATGCCGAGCCCGGCGGTGAAGCGCTGGGCGGCGAGGAGGGCCGCGAGCGCGTCGGCGCCCTCGTCGGGCCCGCCTCCGCGGATTCCCGTCACCAGAAGGAGGTCGACCGGCCCGTCCACCGGCAGCCGGAGCGCCATCCCGACCTCCAGGGCCGCGTCGAAGTCGACGAGCCAGTGCATCCCGGTGTCGACTGCGGCCACCTCGTCGTCGCCGTCGCCGCCGGCGGACGGGTGCACCAGTGGTGCGTCGACGTCGGGCCCGACCGCCGGGTCGGCGGTGATCGGCCCGCCGGTTGCGACGGCCACCATCTGCCCGCCGGCATACGCCGTTGCCGTCCAGGCGGCAGGCAGCAGCCGGGCCACGGGTGGGGCATGGCGCTCGGTGAGCGGGACCGTGCCGAACCTCGGTTGCACCCGCGGCGACTCGGTGTCGGCGACGGCGTCGGCGGGTCGCGCGGAGGCGTTCTCGGGTCGGGTCGCACGGGCGATCCACGCCGCCCGCGCGGGGTCGAAGCGCTCGGCCAGCGACGACCAGGCCCGCCCGCGCCGCTCCTGGTCGTCCCCGCAGCGCCAGTCGGCCAGCCAGAACTGACGCCCCGCCTCGGCCTCCGCTACGGTCAATCGCGGGTCGTGCGCGTCGACGTGCACCTGGTCGGGCCAGATGCGCACGAGCAGCTCACGGCCACCTCCCTCGACGTCGGCGTACCGGGTCTCGACGCGAACTGGGAGCAGCACGACCGGGTGGCTCGCCGCTAGCGTCGCAGACAGAGCCGGGTCGGTCGAGCCAGTCGAGCGGCGTGTCGAGCCCGTCGAGACGACCCCGCCGGTCGAGCC
>CAZWXF010000063.1:2288-14585 GCA_964638055.1 uncultured Bifidobacteriaceae bacterium
GACCCCGCCGGTCGAGCCAGTCGAGACCCCGTCGGTCGAGCCAGTCGAGACCCCGTCGGTCGAGCCAGTCGAGACCCCGCCGCCGGCCGAGCCCGTCGGGCGGCGTGTCGAGCCCGTCGAGACGACCCCGCCCGCGATCAGCGCGCCCAGATCGACCACATCGCTCACCCCTCCACCTCCGGCCCATGGGGGCGCAGCAGGACGGGCACCGGGATGGTGATCCGCACCGGCAGCTGGCGCAGTCGGTGGGCGAGCGCGGCGGACGTGGCGTCCGTGGCGGGCGCATGGCTGAGGCCGGCAGGGGCGTCGCCGACCTCGAAGCCGAAGCGTGGAGCGGCCGGCTGCTCGGCGATCACGATCGACCACTGCGCGGCCTCTGTCGCCGGGATGGAGAAGCCGAAGTAGCGCACGTCAGGATCCAGCGCACCGGTGAACAGCGGCAGGACCGTCTCGCCGCCGCGCACCGCGGTGACCAGCGCGTCGGGGAACCGGCGCAGCAGCTCGCAGCGGAGCAGCAGCACGAAGCGCTCGCCAGTGGCCGACGCCGAGCCGAGTGGGCGGTCGGCCCAGTCGGCCAGCGGATCGAGATCCACTGGCGCCGTCGGGTCGATCGCGTTGTCGAAGAAGCGCTGGAAGTACGTCGCGGTGAGCTCGGTCGGGAACTCCCGCCACAGCAGCTCGCGCCCGAGCTCGTGGTTGAGCCCGATCATGAAGGCGTGCACGAACGACGAACTGGTGCGCAGCGCCAGCGCGGTGTCGGCCGGAACCTCGCCCAGCCCCGGCAGGAGCCATTCCTGGCCCAGTTCAGCCAAGGCACTGGCCATCGGCGCGCCGAAGCGGGGGCTGAGGTGGGCGGGGAGCGGGACTGCCGGATCCGGTCCCGTCGGGTCGGGCCCGGTCGGGTCGCTGGGTGTCGGCCGCTCGAGCAGCGCTCCGAGCGCGGCGGTGAACGTGGTGGCCGGTGCCGTCATCGCGATGACCTGGTCGAAGAGGGCGCGCATGTCGATCGGCGCACGGATCGGACCGGCGTTGCGGGCCGGGGCCAGGAATCTGATCAGATGGCGCGGCGCCAGCCCACGGAACGCGGCCGCATCGGGGCTGTCCCGGCGCGGGGGTGGCGGCGGAAGGGGATCGGGCGGCTCCGGGATGTCGGGGAGATCAGGGTCGCCCGGCCGGCGTCGGGCCAGCCCGATGGGGCCCACCCCCGTCGCCCGGTCTCGCACCATCCTCGTCGGACCCAGGACGCCGCCGGGCCGGGACCCGCCAGCTGCGCCACCTGGCCCACCAGCGCCGCTCAGCGACAGCGGGCGCACCGTGAACCCCGGTCGGGGCGGCGCATCGCTGAAGGTTTCCGGGCGCATGAGTCCCCATGCGAGGTCGATGGGGGACGTCACCGCCGCGCCGAGCACCTCGAGCGTCGCCAGCCCGCCGACATCGATGCGGGCGCGCGCCGGCCCGGCGATCCGATCGATGCGCGCGGCCAGTTCGAGCCGCGTCGGCTCGGCCGCGATCGGCCCAGCACGACGCACGTCTTCACGCCGCGCCGAGACCGCGTGACGCACGGTGGCCCCCCGCGTCCGGACGACGCGGCGGACGACGGGGGCGAACGTCGGTGCCACCACGTCGTCGCCGGCGAGCACGCGGGCCAAGGCTGGCGCGCTGACGACCGGATCGAGATGCAGCCGCGGGAACAGCGGCGCCACCACGAACACGCCGACCTCGAACGCCAGCGGCGCGAGGTGCCGCGCCTGCATCCGCTCGGCCATCGCGATGCCGGCGTCGGCCAGCCGGCCGAGCGCGGCGACGGCGCGCTGGTCGGCGGCCTGGTCCCACGCCGAGGCCACGAGCGTCTCCTGGTCGCGCTGCACGACCTGCACGCCGAGCGAGGCGGCGACCCGAGCCGCGGGGTCGGTGTTGAGCTGCTCGTACCAGCGCGCCGGAACCGTCGGGTCGAGTGTGGCCACCGGACGGTAGGCGGCGCCGTAGCGCGGCGGGGCGAGCACGGGCCCACCCGTCGGCACCTGGTCGGGCGTGTTGAGCACCTCGGTGAGCGCGGTGGCGAACCGGCCGGGCAGCGAGGGGTCGGACCACGTCACGGGGTCGGCCTCGAGCGCCCGCAGCGCGCCGCCGAGACGGACCTGGGCGTCGTCAGTGTCGGCCAGGCCCAGGCCGGCTGTCGACAGGTCAATCGGCCGCGAGCCGAACGTCTCGGGCACCGTGCGCCCGCGGATGGCCAGCGCCAGCGACTGGAAGTCGCCCGCCGGGCCGGTGGCGAAGCGCCAGTGGTGGTAGACCGGCAGCTCGACGGGCCGCATGTCGGGCGCCAGCGTCCAGGCCGGGCCCTGCGCGCCGGCCGGGTCCTGGCCCAGCCCGGCCCGCCGACCCGCCTCGAACGTCGGCACCACGCACGCGAGGTAGTCGGTCTGCTCGGCGAGCAGCCGGCCGCACACGAGGCGCGACAGGTTGCGCGCCGGGTCGCCCCCGAGCGCCGCCGTGAGCGCGGGCGTGCCCGTCCCGGTGGGCGCAACCTGCGCGTGCGCCCATGCCCAGGAGTCGGCCAGGTCGGACAGCTCGGCCTCAGGTCGTGCCGGTGGTCCGATCCGCAGGATCGGCAGCGGACTCGCGCCGGGTGGGTCGAGCCGGACGCCGGGTCCGACCGCGACCACGACGAGGCACAGCCACGGGCGCAGCCGTCCCGCGAACGCCGAGGCAGGCGTGAACAGCCACGGCAGCGCTGGCTCGTCGAACTCGACGAGGGCCAGGTAGTTCGACTCGAACGCTCGGGCGCCTGCCGCCGGATCGGTGCGGATGATCTGCTGAGAAGCCAGCGCGGCCACCTCGCCAGGCCCCATCAGCTTGACGGGGGCCGACGCAGGCCTGGGGTGGTTGTTGACGACGACTGCCGCGCTGGTCGACACCTGGCTGGCCGGGTGGGACTCGGGCCGGTCGGGCGGCAGATCGGCCGTGCCGCCGCGGTCGACCCACGGCAGGAAGACGAGGGTGGGCTCGCTCACGGCTGCCGCCACCGGTCGTTCAGGCGCGGGGCTCCGGCCAGCGTGGGCTCGGTGTACCGCTCGCCGGGGCTCGTGCGGGTGGCGGCGCGCGAGGCGGCGCCGATCCGCAGGCCGGCGTCGAACACGTGCCGCGGCGGTGGCTGCGGCTGACGCTGAGGTTCGGTCGAGGGGACGCCGTTCAGTCCTACGGTGATCTCGGTGTATCCGACCGGCGCCGGGACGGCGGCGGCGGTGTCGGTGCGGTGCTCGTCATTTCCGAACGCGACGCCGGCCTCGCGACGCACGAACGCCGGAGCCGCGAGCCGCTCGGCGTCGGTGAGGTTGAAGAAGTGGCCGTCGGGGAAGTCGTCGAACACGGGATCCGTGGCCACGTCAGACCCGCCCACCGCGGCCGACGTGATGGCGAAGCGCCGCTCGCCGGACGGGACGAACGCGCCGACTCGGTCGATGTCACGGTCGAGACCCAGCGGCACGACCCCCTGGCGGACCTCCAGACGACCGAGGGGATGCAGCAGCAGCGCCTCCCCGGCCGGAACCGCCCTCAGACCCACCAGCTGCGACGCGACGGCAGACAGCTCCGATCGCCAGCTGGTCGGGTTCTCCAGCCGGGCCAGCACCTCGGCGACCACGTCGAGGGTCTCCGTGAGGACCGCGCCCGAGCCGCCGATGAGGACCCGGTCGAACCCGACGGTGTAGTCCCACCACAGGATGCCGAATGTGGCTCGCCCGGCGACCCGCAGCGGGATCGGACCTTCCAGCGTGCCCCTCACATCGACCTTGAACAGGTTGCGGCTGCCCCGCTTGAGCTGCACACCAGCCTGGAAGTCGGCGATGAAGTGCGGCGGCCACAGCTGGATCAGCACGTCGAAGCCGACGTAGCCCTCGATGCTGAATCCGTACGCCGCCGCGTAGAGCGCGGCGCGGGCACCGAACTGCACGGTGTTGGAGGTGATGGCGAAGTACGCCTCGACGATCAGCTTCGGGTTGTCGCCGGTCGTCAGCGCGATCGTGACCCGGGGCACCACGGGGAAGCCGGTCGGCGGCCGGAACCGAGGGTTGAAGCCGCCGACGGCCAGCGCGAACCCCTCACCCCTGGCGCGCCGGAACGCGGCGGCGCCTGTGAGCACGAAGCGCCCGCACAGCTTCGATTCGTAGAGCACGGCGTCGAGCGCCATCGCACCCGAGTCCAGGTCGAAGACGCCGACCACGTCGAGGTTGAGGCGCAGGACGGCGTCCTTGTCCTGCGGCAGCGCGGAGGAGATCCGACCGAGCACCAGCAGTCGCGACCGGTCGGCCACCGAATCGCGCTCGAGCAGCAGGGCGAGGTCGGCGCGGATGATCGGGTGGCCGGCGCCGAAGAACAGCTTCACGAGGATCCCGTAGCTGTGCGTGCCGCGTTGGACGGGGAAGAACGTGCGCAGCGCGCTGACCAGCTCGGGGACGTGCTTCACCGGATCCGCGGGGAACAGGATGTGACGCAGCTGACCGTCGGCAGGGCCGCGCGCACGGCGGCCACATCGAGGCGACGGTCGGAGACGTAGATCAGGCCGAAGCCGTCGAAGGTCACGAAGCCGGCCTGCAGGTCGAGGTGCTCGACGGTGCCGATGAGGATCAGCGACGACTCGTCGGCACCCTCGCGGCCCGGCGACACCAGACCGATGCAGGTGATCGTGACCCGCTTGCCCAGGCGAAGCACGAGGACGCCGACGTAGTCTCCGGTGGCCGGGTCGTGCTGGATCGAGCCGCCTCCGCTCACCGGTCCGGTCTCGACGTTCACTGCGATGCCGCGCGGTGCTGCCGCCCCGACACCGGCTTGCAGGACACGGAGGTTGCGCTCCTCCGGCGGGGTCATCGTGTCGGCGTGGGCCTCCAGCCCGAGCTGGTCGACGCGCAGGTACACCGGACCGATCTGCGTGCTGAACGACACGAGCACCCCGATGGCGACCGCGCGACCGGTCTCGGGTGCTCCTGCCGACCGGCCGGCCAGGCGGACCACGATCTCGTGCACGTTGATGCCCAGCAGCCCGCCACCGCCGAGCGGCAGGGTCGCCTCGAGCGTCGGTGGGCCCGCGGGACCTGAGGAGTCGAACGGCGGCTCGGCCCCGGCAGCGTCGGTGGACTCCGGCGTGTGGACCTCCCAGATGAAGCCCAGCTGCGAGTCGTAGCCGAGAGCGACCGAGATCGGGCGCCGGATCGGTCGGCCGCCAAGCAGCTTGCGCATGAACCCGTCGCTGCTGGCGCCGTCGATCACGATCGCGGCCTTGTCGAGCCGGAGCAGGACCCGGGCGCCCGAGCCGGACAAGGTGAGCACGGCGGCGATCGCCCCGAGCTCGACGCGAGTTCCGGTCCGGCCCGGCACGGCGTAGGACACGCCGGTCTCGTTCGGGCTGGCCGCCCAGCCGACGGATACCTGCGAGGTGTCCGCGGTCACGCTGGCCCGGGAGTCCCTGCCAGAGATCAGCCAGGCCGCGGCGGCGTCGCTGCGGACGTCGACTCGGAAATGCCACTCCGGATCGCTCTGGGGGCGACCGGGGTTGAGGACCTGGTCGAGCGTCAGCTCGCCGCCGAGCGCGAGGAAGAGCTGGTGCGGGCGCTCGGGCGTGCCGAGCCGGCGGGGCAGGTACAGCCAGCTCAGGCGCACCTGCTGCTCGTCCTCCTCGCCGCCGCGGCGCAGGACGAGCGAGACCATCCGTCCCGACACGACGTCGGCCGCCGTCGGGCGCGCGGGCGAGTCGACGTCGAGAGCCGCAGCGTCCCAACCCACGATCACGTCGCCGAGCACGTTGTCGTCGAACTCGTCCTTCACCTGGTCGATGACTGCGATCGCTGCGACGAGTCCGCGGATGAGCCCGTCGACGACGAGGAACGACGTGTCGCGCGCCGTGTTCAACGTGCTCCCACGTGCGCCGGGCACGGTGTCGTCGAGATCGTCGAGAGTCCGGCCCGGGTTCCAGATGAACGAGAAGATCGAGGCGAACGCGTTGAGGAAGCGCGCGTGGCCCCGCTCGCCCGGCCCGTGGGTCTCGGTCAGCTCGACGGCCGACGCGACGGCCTGCATGACGAGGAACAGCTTCGGCGACGCCCTGCGAATGTGGTGGCTGGCCAGGATGTCGAGCAGCCCGTAGGCGAAGGCGTCGCCGCGGCTCGGCCAGTCGGCGTCCCATGCCTCGATCTGGTCGATGATCGCGCCCAGCAGGATGGCGATGTTGGCCACGGCTTCGGCATCGGCCTGGGCGTCGGGGTCGACCCGGTCGCGGTACTGCCGGACGGCTGTCAGCGGCGCCTCGGGGAGCTCGAACGCACCGGACGCACCGGGCTTGCCGCCAAGGTCGGCGAGGACGGCCTCCCGGACGTCCTGGTGCACGAGGAGGTCGGCGATGTCGCCGGCGACGTCCGCGGCCCAGCCGGCCAGCCGCTGCAGGGTCGACCGCTCGCTCATGATGGCGCCGCCGGGATGGGGACTCGCTCGATCGCGGGGACCCGCAGCCGGTGAGGCGGCGGTTCATCGACGGGGCCGAGCGGGGCCTCCTGGACGAGGTAGCGATCGAGGACCGGGAGCTGCGTCTCCGGGTCCGGCGCCGACGTGTACAGCTCGTGCACCGCGGTGATCGCGCCGCCGTCCTCAGGGACGAACCGGCACACGCCGAAGTTGGACCGGAACAGCATCTGGCGGGCGTTGCGCATCCGGTCCAGCGCCGACTGGTGGCGGGCCGCGATCGTCTGCAGCGCGGCGAGCACCTGGTTCGGATCGGCGAGCTGGGACTCGACCGCCGCGTCATCGATCGCCCTGGTCCGGATAGGGGTCGGCCGATCGCTGTCGGGGCGATCATCGAGCAGGGGTTGGACGCGCCAGCGCCAGTCGGGGGGATGAGCTGGGTTGAGCCGAGTGGTGAGCTCGGGCCGATGGGGCTGGCCGGGTTCGTTGTCGTCCAGCCAGCCGTGGGCCGGCAGCAGCACCGGGCTTCGCAGCAGCTTGGCGCGGGTCGCGGCGACGAGGTCGTTCTCGGTCCGCCCCTCCGGCAGCAGCACGAGGTCGTCCGCCGGGCGATCCCACCCGAAGCGCTCGACGCCCAGGCGGGCCCGCAACAGCTCCTGCAGGAGCATGGCGCTGCGGTCGAGCGCCCGCAGGTACACCGGCATCACGTTCTTCATGCCGCTCGATGTGAACTGGGCGATGCGCGCGGGCCTGGTCGCACCACCCCGCCAGTAGCTCATCACGTTGCCCGTGGAGTTGTGCACGTCACCGGACAGCAGCACGACGCGCTGGTACTCCGCCAGGCGTTCGAGCAGGTGCTCGAACGCCAGCGGCTCAAGCGACCAGGTCTCGAGGGCATCGGGGTTCGTGCCCGGCATCCGCCGAGAGCCGCTGACCTGATCACTCGTGCGCTCCCCGGCCCTGGCCAGATCGAAGATCCGGTAGATGGCCGGAGAGACGATCTCGTCGAGCACGCCGACGCCGATCACCTGGAGCGGGGCGATGACGATCAGCACCTCCCGTCCGGCGGGGAGGGGGGGACGGGGCAGCTGGTCGACCAGCGCCTCGGGCGACACGTTGCCCGGCGGGCCGATCTCCGCCGCGTACGACCGGCGAGTGCGGTTGTCCAGCGCCACCACCCGGTGCTTCGGGCCGTCGACGGTGAAGTGCCACGTGAGTGGGGGGCGCACGGCCCGGTAGCGCCCGTCGAGGTCGGGCGCGTTGTCGAGGTTGTGGCCGAACATCCGCGCCAGCGCGGTGAACGCTTCGGCGACGGGCCCCTGACTCCGTCCCTCCGGGAAGTACCCCGCGGCGCGGACCAGGAGGTCGCCGGGGAGCTGCCCGCCGAGGTCGGGACGATTCGCGTCGGTCGCCTGGTCATAGCGCCGGGGGTCGTTGCCCCAGTCCTGGAACAGCGCGTAGGCGAGCATGCCGTTGGTCAGGATCACCTGGCCGAGGGTCGAGCCCAGCACGCGTCGGCGCCACATCGGACTGAGGAAGAAGTCGTCGGTCAGGTCGTGGTCATCGAAGATCATGTAGGTCGGCACGTTCGCGAGCACCCGCTGGACCCTGCCCAGTCCGAGCAGGAAGTCGCGGTGCACCCGATGACTGCGCGCCCGCGACCGAGCGGCTTTCTTCTCCCGGGTCTCCTCGTCGTCCTTCGCCGCGGTCGCGGCGCGCTCGGCGAGTGTCTCCCTGTCGGCGTAGAGGTGCTCGGGGATGCGCGTGGGGAAGTCGGCCTCGGGCGGGAAGATCGGGCCGAGCTCCGCCGGCGTGTCGAGCCAGCGCAGCTGGGAACGGCCCGTGTCGCCCTTGCGCACCACTTCGGCGCCGGGGACCAGCTCGCCCCAGACGGCAGGGCTCCAGGCCATGAGATGCAGCGCCGCATACTCGCCGAACGAGATCAGGTGATTCGAGCCGTCGACACTGGTCAGCTGCGCGCTGCGCTGTGTCAGGTCGAGCCGCTGGCCGACCGGGAAGTGCTCGCCACCTGCGGGCAGATCGCCTGCGACGGCGGCCTGGCTCTCGGTCTCGGCCGTGTAGGAAGCCGTCGGGTCGGCCGCATCGGGCTGGGTCGCGTCCGGCCGCCGCAGCACCTTCCCGACCTTGACCCGCTCGATCGGCGGGCCTGTGTCGCCGTGGCGACCGATCAGCTCGATGCCGAGCTCGACGACGCGCAGCATCATCAGAAGGTCGACGTCATCGGCGTAGATCTGGTCACCACCGAGGAACAGCTGGTGGATCCGGGCCCGCGGGTCGCCCACCGAGGTGACGAGCAGATCATCCATCCAGGACAGCGCATCGCCATCGTCGTAGCCGGGCCGCCGACACGAGCCGTACGCGATCCGGAGATGGTCGAGCTCGGACGGGGGCAGAGCGAAGCTCGGCAGCATGCGGTCGTCGTATCCCAGCGGCGGCACCTGGACGCCGTTCACCGTGCGGGTGGCCAGCAGTCCCCGCTCGCCCAGCCCGAGCACCTGTCCCCCGGCGTTGATCACGACGTCGTAGGAGTAGAGGCGGTCGGGCTGGAAGACCTTGCCCGACGCCGGCGGCAGTCGAGCGGTCACCAGTCCGAGATGGAGGTGCTCGCCGATCCTGATGGCCTCGGCGCCCGGGCGTGGTGGCGGCGCCGACGGATCGGGTGGGTCGTCGCTGCTGACGAACACCGGGTTCGACGTGTCGTGGGCGACCCGTCCCTCCCACACCCGCAGCTCCAGGTCCGCCGGCTCGCTCAACGCCATCCAGACCGCGACCGTGCTCGGATCGACACGGCGCAGGATCGGCCCGGCCAGAATGAGCGGCAGTTCCATCGATACCCCTAATGGAGAACTGGCGCCCTGAACGTACACCCAAGGAGCGGTCAAGGTCATCGTCACCGCATTGGCTTCCGGGCGCCCCCGGACCCGGAGTGCACGAGGACCCCCAACGACGCCATCCGACTCCTGGTGCGCTCTGGATCGGTCCGATCCCTGGTTCCGCCTGCGCTGGACGTCCTGCCCGTCCTTGGACCTGCAGGCCCGCCGGCGGGTCGTGGGACTGATCCGGGCTAGCGATCCTCTCGGCCTTCCCGGGTGTGGAGCTGCTCGCTGAGCGCGTCGGTCAACAGCGAGACGAGCGCCTCGAGCTGGACGTCGGCCGCAGCCGCGGCTTCCTCCTGCGACCCGTCCAGGGCGCGGGCGGCAAGTCCGGCCTTGTCGTCGATCAGCTCGGCGACCCTGGAGTCGATGGTCTGCGCGGCGATGATGCGCCACGCGGTCACGGGCTGCTCCTGACCGATGCGGTGGACGCGATCGATGGCCTGGGTCTGCTCGGCGGCCGTCCAGGACAGCTCGGCGAGCACCAGGTCGGAGGCGACCTGCAGGTTGAGTCCCACCCCCGCCACGGTCAGCGAGCACACCGCCACGGCGACATCGGGGTCGTTGACGAACGCCTCGATGTTCTTCTCACGCGTCCTGGGAGTCTGGTCACCGCGGATCGAGCTGAAGCGGATCCCCCGCTGGGCGAAGAGCTCCGCCGCGTGGTCCATCACGTCGACATGCTTGGCGAAGAACACCACCTTGCCGACGCTGCGGGCCAGCTGGGCGGTGTAGTCGGCCGCAAGGCCGGACTTCGCCTGCCCGATGCGCCGCATCAGGCTGAACACGTTCTCCCCGACCCCGGTCGTCTTCGAGTCCTGGCGCTCCCACGTGGCCACCCGGCGCACCAACGCATGGTCGATGCCCTCGGCAACCGCGTCGGTCCGCCGCGTCACGGCCTCGGAGTACCTGTCCACCAGGCGGCGGGCGAGCGCCCGCTCAGCCGCCCGGACCGAGCGACCCAGCTCTCCGTCGAGCTCGACAGGGAGGTCGGCCACCCGACGTGCCGGGATGTCGGCGGCCACGTCGACCTTGCGTCGGCGCACGATGCCCATCTCGATGACGCAACGACGGGCCGACGGGTAGAAGCCGGGGTCCCCCGGAACCAGCCCAGCCTCCTCGAGCGAGTCCATCAGCTCCCCCCTCGGCTTGGTCTCGTCGATCCACCCGAGGAACTGCCAGATCGCCAGGAAGTCCTCGAGGTCGTTGATCAACGGCGTGCCTGTCAGCGCCATGAGCAGGGGCCGGCCGGTGCGGGTGCGGACACGCTGGGAGATCTCCCGCACGTGCTGCGAGCGCTGCGAGGACTTGTTCTTGATGAAGTGCGCCTCGTCGACGACCATGCCGCGGAAGCCGAGGTCGCCCAACCAGCCGACGTGACGATCCAGCACCTCGTAGTTGACGATGACGATGTCGGCGAACCCGTCGATCGTCTCGCCATCCCCGTGGATGGCGGTCGCCGATCGCTGCGGCGTCCACAGGCCCGCCTCCCTGACCCAGTTGGCCTTCACGACGTTCGGTACCACAACGAGCAGCGGGTAGGCGTTGGCCGCCTGGGCGGCGAGCAGGGCCTGGGCGGTCTTGCCCAGACCGGGCTCGTCGGCGAGTAGGAAGGTGCGGTGCCCGGCAGCGGCGGCAGCGACCACCTGAGCCTGGTGCGCCATCAGCTGCCGGCCCCCGGGCGCGCCTGCTGGAGACGGCTCGGGCAGGGCCATGCAGGACGTGCCTGCGCCGCCCGCGACTTCGAACGACCGCAACAGGGGGCCGAGCAGCTCCCAGCCAGCCACCCGCCGGGGACGGACCGGGCCCTGGCGCGAGGCTTCGAGATCGGGAGCGAGGAAGGGGTTGGCCAGCTGACGGGAGACGATGGGCCGCGGCACCACCGCGCGCTTCGCAGGCGCGGACGGCCCGTCCGAGGTCGGCTCGGCCTCGGGGATCGGCTCGACGCCGGCGGACTCCAGCATCTCTCGCCTGAGCAGCGTGGCCGCCTCTGAGACCTTGGCGTCCTCACCGATCAGCGGGAGCAGGGAGGTGTCGAGCGCAGCCGCCCTGGCCAGGATCGTCGCAACGCCGTCGAGGCGCTTGAGCTGCTGGGCGCGGTGCGCGTCGGAACTCCCCTCGTCGGCCCTGATCCGAGCGCGCTCCTCGCGAACCAGCAGCGCGACAACCTGGAACTTCGTCCGCATCGACGCCCTCGCACGACCGCGCTGGACCTCGGCCTCCACCTCACGCACGGCCCGGGCGAGCACCGGGATGATGCCCTCATTGTCGCGGGGTCGGCGGGGTCGCTGATTGCGGTGGACGCCAGCGCGAGCCGGCGTTCGACGCTGGTCTCGTCGAACCACAACACCTCCCCAGCCGTGACCGGCACGCTCAGCGCGACTCGCGAGTCCCACGGGAGGGAGATCACTCGGCGAGTCCGAGCACCTCCCATGGCGATCCACCGCGAGTCGGCCGTCTGCCATCCAAGCCGAACCCGATTCTCCCGGGCGGACGAGCGCCCTCACCGCGGCTCGCACCTTATCCCGCTTCCCTTCGACCACGGATCTCGTCACGTCGACGGGTGCGGGTCCAGACGGGGCAGGAACGGCTCGACGAAGGTCCACCGGGCGATCGGACAGCACAGGCCGAACCGCGACCTGCCCCGATCGAACTGGCCCGCCTGCCCACCGATTGGCGACACGCCCCCAGCAAGTGTCCCGGCAGACTTCCTGATGGGAAGATCCAGCTCGATGGTCGCTAGACAGGGGTGTTGCCGGAATCGGCGGGAGTCCAGCATGCAGGGACCACATGCCGGGCATCAGCGGCACGCCAGGATCGGCAATCGCGCGCGGAGATCGACAGCCCTGCTCTTGGCGGCCGCGTTATGCCTGGCGACGGCTGCCTGTGAAGGTGGTGGCCCGGGCACCCCGCCTGGCGGTGGCACCGAAACGAGTCAGTTCCCGCCACCGCC
>CAZWXF010000063.1:14685-15946 GCA_964638055.1 uncultured Bifidobacteriaceae bacterium
CCGCCACCGACTACGGCCGAGGGCATCAAGGCGCTTATCGAGCAGGGTGCCCGCGACTGGCTGAGCGGATTCGCCACCACAGATCCGTTGGCGTGTCCCAGCTACTCCGGTGACTCCGTGGTGGCCTCGGACTCCGCCGTGCAGGCCTGTGGGTACCGAGCAGCCGGCGGGCAATTCCACATGAAGGTCCAGAACCTCAGCACGGTGCCCATCTCGGTTTGGGGTCACCACACGTGGGATCGGGTCTACACGGTCCTACCTCGCGCGACTCTTGGTCTGACCATCACCCGTCCGAGTCCTGGACAGCAGCTCTCCTACCAGGCGGACACCGTGGCCGGTCTGACAGCCGTGGTCGTGAGACAGGTGCAATCTGAGATCAAGGAGAGGAACGTACCCGGCTACGGGTGGCTTGAGTGTGTGTCCAAGCCAGAGGCTGCCTGCATGCTGTCGGGACTGAAGGACGTGCTTCCGAACACGGTGGTCATTCGCGGGCACAGGATCCGCTTGCCCCTGCTGAAGGAGGGCCTTTCGTTGGCATATGAGAATCAGGACCTGCTCAAATCGTTCGCTGGCGAATTCGCGGGACGACCGCCAGGCACCCTGACGATCATCCTGGCAGGCTGATCCACCCCGGCAGTCGCGGACTACCGCATCCGGGAGCCGGCGCGCACCGATCGGCACGGGTGGCGCGGGCGTGAAGGCGGATCCGGCGGCCACCATCCAGAGGGTGCGAGCGGCCCAGCTCGAGGGAATGAGCGTCCCCGACTGAGTGGTCCTCCTGGGCGACAGACGTCACTGTGGAATGGAAGACGCTGCCCGCGCGGAGAAGTCGCTACGGCAGTCGATCATCTATCGGGGTCCAGTCGAAGCGCTGCAATCAACTCGGCCCGAATGGGCTTGACGTGCTGACCCGCACTCAGCCGGCGCGCTCCTCCGACCGGGTCTTGAGGCCCGCCGCCTCCATCGCCAGGTAGCGGTCTGTGAGCTTGCGGTAGAACCGGCCGACGATCCCGCCGAGGACGCCGTCCATGACCACCATGAGCTCGACACGCGTGCCGCCATCGGCGAGGGGCGTGCACACGTGATGCGCCACCACCGTGCTGCCCGGCTGACGCTGCTCCCAGGAGAACGACCGTCCTGGCTCGAGCGCGGTCACCGTGTACGTACCGGTCGGGATGCGCGGCTGCGAGACCTCGACCCGGGACCCGATCGCGAGCTGGCCGCCGTCGAGACAGCGCACCCTGGTCACCGAGTCGGTCCA
>CAZWXF010000064.1:0-1468 GCA_964638055.1 uncultured Bifidobacteriaceae bacterium
CGGCGGCGGCAGACATTCGGGGTCACCGGTGGCGTGGCACGATGCCGCCCGTGATCCGGCCACCGTTCGAGGAACTGTCGATCGAGCAGCTGCGGCGCCACCAGTCGGCCAAGTGGACCTACTACGGACCCGACGTCCTGCCCCTGTGGGTGGCCGAGATGGATGTCCGGCCAGCCCCCGAGGTGATCGAAGCCCTGAGCCGGGCGATCCGCGACGGGGACACCGGCTACCCGGGCGCGGGTCCTCGCTACGCCGAGGCCTTCGCCCCCTTCGCTGACGCTCGCTGGGGCTGGCAGGTCCACCCCTCGGCGAGCGCGGTGTGCGCCGACGTCATGTCGGGGATCCGCGTGCTGCTCCAGCGCGTGGTCGGCGCGGGCGGCCTGGTCGTGGTGCCCTCCCCGGCCTACCCGCCGCTGGCCGGGTTCGCCGCCGAGCTGGGCACGCGGGTGGTGCAGGTGCCGCTGACGCCCGAGGGTCGGCTGGAGCTCGGGGCCATTGCCGACGCCCTGGCCGCAGACGTCCCCGCCACGCAGCGCGCCGTGCTCCTGTGCAGCCCGCAGAACCCCACCGGGACGGTCCACACCGCCGCCGAGCTGTCCGACCTGGCGGACCTGGCCGCGCGCCTGGGAGCCACGGTGATCGCCGACGAGGTCCATGCGCCCCTGGTCCCAGACGGTGCCACCTTCGTGCCGTACCTGACTGTCGCCGATGCCGGGTTCAGCGTGGTCTCCGCGGCCAAGGCCTTCAACCTGGCCGGTCTCAAGGCCGGTCTCATCGTGGCAGGCATGGAGTCCCGAGGGGATCTGCGCGACCTTCCTGAGTCCGTGGCCTACGGTGCCAGCCACCTCGGGGTCATCGGGCACTCGGCGGCCTTCCGGTCAGACCCAGCGTGGCTGGACGCGGTCAACGAAAACATCCGCGCCAACCGGGAGCACCTGGGCGCCAGGCTCGCCGCGGATCTGCCGGAGGTCGGCTACCGCGAGCCCGAGGCGACCTACCTGGCCTGGCTCGACCTCGCGGCGACGGGCCTCGGCGACGATCCGGCCGCCCGTCTGCTCACCCGGGCGCGGGTCGCGCTGACGGCCGGACCGCCCTTCGGCCCGGGCGGGCCGGGCCACGCCCGGCTCAACCTCGCCTGCTCCCGGGCCCTGCTCGACGAGGCGATCGACCGGATCGTGGCGGCGATACGCCTCGGCCCCGCCTGATCAGGGCCGGTAGAGCCCGTCGAGACAGTCCAACGCGCTCGAGCCCAACGCCGGTCGAGCGTGTCGAGACCCGCGCCGGTCGAGCGTGTCGAGACCCGCGCCGGTCGAGCGTGTCGAGACCCAGCCTGGAGAGCGCGGGAGACAGGGTCTCGACAGACTCGGGTTTCGACGGGCTCGACCGACGGGCTCGGGTCTCGACGGGCTCGACCGACAGACTCGGGTTTCGACGGGCTCGACCGACGGGCTCGGGTCTCGACGGGCTC
>CAZWXF010000064.1:1568-15908 GCA_964638055.1 uncultured Bifidobacteriaceae bacterium
CGACAGACTCGGGTTTCGACGGGCTCGACCGACGGGCTCGGGTCTCGACGGGCTCGACCGACGGGCTCGACTGGCTACGCCCCCTGTTCGGCCCGGGCGACGACGAGGGCGGCCATGCTGTGCGTCTGGGCCAGCGAACCCGGGACGACGCGGATGCCGAGATCCTCGGCCGCCGCGACGATGCGGTCGCGTAGGACGCCCTCGGCGATCACTGCCGTGGCCAGCAGAACCCCCTGGCATCCCGAGGCGACAAGCCGTGAGTGGGCCTCCTCGAGGCTCGGACCACCGTCGAGGAAGCCGACGGCCACGCCGTCGAGCCCGAGTGCCCGCCGCAGCGCCGCGGCGTGGTCGAGGATGAACTCAGCGGTCAGGGATGTCGCCCGGGTGTCCCGCGAGCCGGTGCCGGCCACGATGATGCCGGTCCGGGCGGGCACCTGCTCGACCCCGGCGGCGACGAGCTCGCCGACCGAGCCGACCACGAGCGGATGCAGGCCGACCGGCGGCGCCACGGCCACGTCGAGTCCCGGCTCCGCGTCTCGCATGACGCCAGCGGCGCGGGGAACGTCGACCCGCGCGTGGTAGGCCGGGCCGAGCAGCAGGGGGACCATGGTCGTGGCGGACAGGCCCGCCCCCACGATCCCCGAGGCCGCCTCCTGCGGGCTCGGCTCGTCGTGCTCGAGATAGGCCACGGTGGCGGCGTGGCCGGTGTCCCGGACGCGGGCGGCCAGCTCGGCGACATCGCGTGCGTGCCTGGGGTCCGGCGACCCGTGCGCCAGAAGCGTGATCATGGCGCATCCCACCGGTGCTCCGGCCCCCATGCCGCCTCGCCCGCAGCCCCGGCCAGTGCGCCGCGCAGGTCGACCGTGGCACCGACGACGACAAGCGCCGGCCCGGGCAGTGCCGCCGCCTCCACCAGGTCCGCGATGTCGGTCAGGCAGCCGCGGACGGTGCGCTGCTGCGGGGTCGACCCGCGGCTGATGACGGCCACGGGCGTGCCCGGCGCACGGCCCGCCGCGATGACCTGGTCCGCGGTGCTCCGCAGGGCCGACAGGCCCATGAGCAGCACGAGGGTGGCGTCGTCGGGGGCCTCCCGGCTGGCCCGAACCGCGTCGCCGGCCCCGGCATGCGCGCTTGCCACGACCATGGAGGTCGTCGTCCCGCGATGCGTGACCGGGATGCCCGCGAGGGCCGGCACGGCGGTGGCTGAGGACACGCCCGGCACCACCTGGACCGGCACCCCCGCGGCCAGGCAGTGCAGTGCCTCCTCCGCGCCACGCCCCATTACGAACGGGTCGCCGCCCTTGAGCCGCACGACTGTCCGCCCCAGCCGGGCGTGCTCCACGAGGATCTCGTTGATCCGGTCCTGGGGGATCGGATGGTTGCCGGCCGCCTTGCCGACGTCGACGATCTCCACATCGCCGTCCAGCTCGTCCAGGACGGATCGCGGCCCGAGCCGATCGGTCACCACGACGTCCGCCCGGGCCAGCCATTGACGCCCGGACAGGGTCAGCAGCCCCGGGTCGCCGGGGCCACCGCCCACCAGGACCACAGTGCCGAGCGTCCCCGGGGCCGGCGGCCGTCGCCGCCGCAGGGGGAGGGCACCCACGGCCAGGAGCTTGGCGATGGCGTCGCGCACGCGGACCGCACGGCCGGGATCGAAGCCTCCCGAGACGGCCACCAGCACTCCGTCCGGCCCGGTCGCGACTGCGGGCACGTGCGCGGGGGAGGCCTCGGCATCGTCAGCGCGCACGCACCAGGTGCCTGCCCGCTGCGCCGCGCGGGTGAGGGTCTCATTGGTCCCCGGGTCGTCGGTCGCCACATGGACCAGCGCCCACGGCTCGGGCACGCCCGAACGGTGGCCCCCCTCGATCACGTCGGCGGCCGTGGCCTCACGGTCGAGCCATCGGATCAGGCCGTCCTGCGCGTCGAAGGCGAGCGACTGCTCGATCGCGGGAGCGATCACGGTCACGGTGGCCCCCGCCGCCACCAGCGCATCCACGCGGCGTGCCGCAACGGCGCCCCCGCCGGCGACGAGGACCGGCTTGTCGCGCAGGTCGAGCAGGAGCGGGTAGCGCGCGGTCACACCACCACCGGGGCGCCCGCCCCGGAGCGGACGAGCCCGGCGGCCAACGTCGCCCCGTCCTGGGGGTCGATGAGGATGAAGGCGCCGGTCGCGCGCAGCCGCTCGTAGCTGTCGGCGGGCAGCGGCTCGGCAAGCTTCAGCCGGATCTCGCCGATGTCGTTGACGTCGAGGGTCTCGACCTCGGTGTCCCGGGCGAGCGTGTCGATGTCCAGCCGGGACTCGATGGCCCCGATCATGCCGCGCACGGTCCTGGTCCCGGCTCGCACCAGCAGGCGCTGGCCGGCACGCAGCGACTCGTCGGAGACCACGGTCACGGTTGTGACCGCCTCGCACAGGCACTCAGGGACGTCGTGGGCCGAGGCGATGAGGTCGCCGCGTGAGATGTCGATGTCATCTGCCAGGCGGATGGTCACCGACTGACCGCTCTGCGCCCAGTCCAGCGGACCGTCGAAGGTGTCGATCCCCACGACGGTCGAGCGCAGACCTGAGGGCGCCACAGCGATCTCGTCGCCGATCGCGACGATCCCGGCCTCGACGCGCCCCGCGTAGCCGCGGTAGTCGTGGTTGTCGGGGTCCTGCGGCCGGATGACGTACTGCACCGGGAACCGCAGCGGCTGCTCCGTGGGATCGCTGCCCACCGGCACCGCCTCCAGATGCTCCAGCAGGGTCGGACCCTCGTACCAGGGGGTCCGGGGGGAGCGGTCCACAACGTTGTCGCCGTCCAGAGCGCTGATCGGGATGGCGACGACGTCGGCAACGCCGTGCCCGGCCGCATACTCGGTGAAGTCCCGGCGGATGGTCTCGAAGGTGGCCTGGTCGAAGTCGACGAGGTCCATCTTGTTCACCGCCAGCGCCACGTGGCGGATGCCCAGCAGGGAGCTGATGGAGGCATGCCGGCGGGTCTGCTCGACCACACCGTTGCGGGCGTCGACCAGGATCAGCGCGAGCTCCGCGGTGGAAGCGCCGGTCACCATGTTGCGCGTGTACTGGACGTGCCCGGGAGTGTCGGCCAGTATGAACGACCGGTTGGGAGTGGCGAAGTATCGGTATGCCACGTCGATCGTGATGCCCTGCTCGCGCTCGGCGCGCAGTCCGTCGGTGAGCAGCGCGAGGTCAGGACCCACCAGGCCACGGTCGCGACTGGCCCGCTCGATCGCATCGAGGGTGTCGGCCAGGATCGACTTGGTGTCGTAGAGCAGGCGGCCGACGAGGGTGGACTTGCCGTCGTCGACCGAACCGGCTGTGGCCAGCCGAAGCAGCTCGTGCGCCATCAGAAGTACCCCTCGCGCTTGCGATCCTCCATCGCCGCTTCGGAGAGCCGGTCGTCGGCCCTGGTGGCGCCCCGCTCCGTCAGGCGACTGGCGCCCACCTCGGCGATGACCGCCGCGATCGTCGTGGCGTCTGACTCGACAGCGCCCGTGCAGGACATGTCCCCCACGGTTCGGTAGCGGATCCGGCGCACCTGCACGACCTCGTCAGCTCGCGGCCCGCCCCATTCGCCGGGTGTCAGCCACATGCCGTTGCGGAGGAAGACCTCACGCTCGTGGGCGAAGTAGATGCTGGGCAGCTCGATCGCCTCACGCTCGATGTAGCGCCACACATCGACCTCGGTCCAGTTCGACAGCGGGAAGACCCGGACGTGCTCGCCGGGGGCGTGCCGACCGTTGTAGAGGTCCCACAGCTCCGGGCGCTGTCGGCGTGGGTCCCACTGGCCGAACGCGTCACGCAGGCTGAAGATGCGCTCCTTGGCCCGAGCCTTCTCCTCGTCGCGACGACCTCCGCCGAAGACCGCGTCGAAGCGGTTGTCGGTGATGGTGTCCAGCAGGGGGACCGTCTGCAGCGGATTGCGCGTGCCGTCGGTTCGGTCACGAAGCACGCCCCGGTCGATCCAGCTCTGGACGTGCGCGACGAGCAGGCGCGTGCCCGTCCGCTCGACCATCCGGTCGCGGTAGACGATCACCTCGGGGAAGTTGTGACCCGTGTCCACGTGCACCAGCGGGAACGGCACCCGCGCCGGGTGGAAGGCCTTGACCGCCAGGTGCAGCATCACGACCGAGTCCTTGCCGCCGCTGAAGAGCAGAGCCGGCCGGTCGAACTCACCGGCCACCTCCCGCATGATGTGGATGGCCTCGCTCTCCAGTGCCGAGAGGTGTTCCATCTGCAGCGTCGGGCGCTCTGGCGTGGTCCGGATGGGCTGGGCGCTCACGTAGGGGGCTCTCCGGTGCGTCTGGGTCTCATCGGCGTTGACGACGATCGGGCTCATGTGTGCAACCCGCACTCGGTCTTGGCCAGGCCCGACCAGCGACCCGCGCGAGGATCCTCCCCCGCTTGTGTCGGCCTCGTGCATGGCGCACAGCCTATGGAGGTGTAACCGTCCTGGCGCAGAGGGTTCAGCAGGACATCGTTCACTTCGGCGTACACAGCGACATCCTCGTCGGACCACGCCGCCAGGGGGTTCAACTTGACCATGTCGCGCTTGGGGTCCCAGGAGACGACATCGATGTCGGTGCGTGTCGGGGCATCCACGCGCCGCATCCCGGTGATCCAGGCGCCGTAGCCCGACAGGCCTCGCTCCAGTGGCTCGACCTTGCGCATCGCGCAGCAGCGGTCGGGCTCCCGCGAGAACAGGGCCGGACCCTCCGCCGCGTCCTGCTCGGCGACCGTGCGCCTCGGGCTGAGCGTGATGAGGTTCAGCGGGCGCATGGCGCCGTACGCGTCGGCGGTGCCCAGGGTCTCGGCGAAGTGATAGCCCGTGTCGATGAAGATCACGTCGATCCCGTTCACCACCTCACTGGCCAGGTGCACCAGCACCTCGTCGCCCATGCTGGAGGCCAGGACCAGCCGGCCGGCGAAGGTGTCGTGCGCCCATGCCAGGGCGATGCGCGCCTGGTCCACCGGGTCGGAGAAGCGCGAGACGAGCGAGGCCCCCTGCGCGACCAGCGCCGCGCCCGGGGGGGCGCTCGAAGATGTCCATGTCATCGCGGATCCTCCATTCCCAGTTGGCCGACGGTGAAGAGCCTCATGCAGGAGCGGCAGTGCCAGGCTCCGGCCTGCGCGGGGTGAGGGCGCAGGTCCTCCCCGGAGCAGAACGGGCAGAAGTAGGGCACGGCCCGACCGCCTCCGCCCTGGGGCGCGGAGGTCGCCGGCTGCTGCGGGGTGCTCATCGCAGCAGCTCGTCGTCGGCTCGCAGCACCCAATCAGCGAACTGCTCGTCATCCGCGCGACCACCCAGGAAGTGCCCGGTGACGCGATCGACGAAGTCGGGTAGGTCCTCGGCAGTCACCTTGAGGGCGCGCAGCTTGCGCCCGAACCCGGCATTGTGACCCAGGGATCCGCCGAGGTGGACCTGGAAGCCCTCCACGGGGGTGCCCTCGGCGTCGGGGACGAGCATGCCCTTCAGGCCGATGTCGGCGACCTGGAACCGGGCGCACGAGTTGGGGCACCCGTTGACGTGGACGGCCAGGGGGACATCGAGATCGGGGCGGCGGACCTCGATGGACTCGATGAGGGTCCTGGCGGTGTCCTTGGTGTTGACGATGGCCAGCTTGCAGTACTCGATGCCGGTGCACGCCATGGTCGAGCGGCGGATGGTCGAGGGGCGGACAGCCAGGCCCAGGTCCAGGAGTCGGCCTGCGAGCTGCTCCACCCGAGCCGGGTCGATGTCGAGCAGCACGAGTTTCTGGTACGGGGTCAGCCGGATGCGGGCGGCGCCCGGCTCCCGTCCGACGGCGAACTCGTCGGCCAGGTCCGCGACGGCGACCAGGACGTCGCCAGAGATCCGCCCGACGGTCGGGGCCACCCCGACGTAGACCAGTCCGTCATGCTGCGGGTGGACGCCGACGTGGTCGCGGGCGCCCGCCGGTACCGGGTCGGGTTCCGGGCCGTCGATCAGGGGTCGGTGCAGGTACTCGGTCTCCAGGACCGCGCGGAACCGTGCTACACCCCAGTCGGCGACGAGGAACTTCAGGCGTGCCCGGTTGCGCAGGCGCCGGTAGCCGTAGTCGCGAAAGATGGAGATGATCCCGGCCCAGACCTCGGGGACCTCGGCCAGCGGGACCCACGCCCCGAGCCGCTGCGCGATCATCGGATTGGTCGACAGGCCCCCGCCGACCCACAGGTCGAATCCCGGGCCGTGCTCCGGGTGCACGACGCCGATGAACGACACGTCGTTGACCTCGTGCGCCACGTCATGGCGCGGCGAGCCGGAGATCGCCGTCTTGAACTTCCGCGGCAGGTTGGCGAACTGGGGGTCACCGATGAAGCGGGACTTGATGGCCTCGAGCGCTTGCGTGCCGTCGATGATCTCGTCGGCCGCCACTCCGGCGACGGGCGAGCCCAGGATGACGCGAGGGGTGTCCCCGCAGGCCTCCGTGGAGCTCAGGGCGACCTCGTCGAGTCGCCGCCAGATCTCGGGCATGTCCTCGACGCGGATCCAGTGCAGCTGGATGTTCTGGCGGTCGGTGATGTCGGCCGTCCCACGGGCGAACTCGTTGGCGACCTGCCCGATCGCGCGTGCGCTCGCGCTGGTCAGGGCCCCGCCGTCGCTACGGATCCGCAGCATGAAGTACTCGTCGTCGAGCTCCTCGGGCGGCAGGGTCGCCGTGCGGCCGCCGTCGATCCCGGGTCGGCGCTGGGTGTAGAGGCCCCACCAGCGCATGCGACCGCGAAGATCGTCGGGCGGGATGCTGTGGAAGCCCTCCTGGGCGTACTTCCCCTCGATGCGCTCACGCACGTTCAGCCCACCGTCGGCTGCCTTGAACGCCTCGTTCGGGTTCATCGGCGTCGTCGAACCCAGCGCCCACTGCCCCTCGTCGCGCGGGGGCCGGGCGGAGCGGCGGCTCCGAGGTCCACCCTGATCGGCGCCCGTCTGGACCTGTGGTCCCGCCGGGGTGACGGCCCTGGCTTCTGACATCGTCGATCTCCGGTCTGAGCGGGGACGATGGCGCTCGATCGGCGGGGGAGACTAGGGCTCCGGCGCCTGACCGATCGCTGGCGTCCGGAGTGGGCGCGTGCGGGTCAGGCGCAGCACATGGTGCAGCACATGCAGCGCATCACGGACATACGGCACGCGGAGGCCGCGCCGAGCATCCGGAAGGCTGTCATGGTCATGGGCAAAGGTTGCCGTGCGCTCGGCCAAGTGTCCAACGACGTCCCTATTCTGAGACGAAGTAGTCCGAATAATGAGACGGCATCTCCGTTGCAGACGTGCTGGGGAGGCGGGGAGGGCGCGCACTACTCTGTCGCCCGTGCCGCGCCCGGTCAACTTCGTGCTAGAGCCCAGTGACGCCTACGCGGGGGTTCAGCAGCAGCTCCTCGGCCTGATAGAGCCGCACCTGCCCGGCGGGCGGGGCACGCGGGGGGCGTACGCGCCCGAGGCGCTGAACTTCAGCCTCTTCATCCGCCAGCCGGCGGATGTCCTGATGAGCCACGGTGTCGCGGACAAGAACTACCTGTGGACCTCGGACGGGCAGGGCAGGCGACTGGTCAACCAGCGCCGCCACGTTCTGGTGCCGGGGGAGTGGCTCAAGAGACGCATGCTGGAATCGCGGGGGATACACCTGGGACCCGACCAGATCCACGTGGTCGGGTGGCCAAGGCTCGACGAGCTCGTCACCCTGTCCCGGCGACGCATCCCGCGGCTCTTCGGCGAGCCCAAGCCACGGATCCTCTGGGCCCCCACGCACAACCGGCGCAAGCGAGGTGAGACCGGACGCTCCACCTCCAGCTTCCCGGAGTTCCAGAACTACCTTCGGACCCTGTCGCGCTTCGCCTGGGTGGACGTCTCGGTCCATCCGCGTAACCGCACCGACAAGACGCCGACCGGGGCCTCGATGCCGCGCTCCGACATCGTGATCGCGGACTTCGGGACCACGGTCTACGAGGCGTGGGCGCTGGGCAAGCCGGTGATCTTCCCGCGGTGGCTGCTGGCCGACCGGATCGCGGACTTCCTGCCCAACAGCGCCGAGTCCCACATCTTCAGCCACCGCATCGGCTATCACCCGGAGAGCTTCGACGAGATGGTCGACATCATCCGCGGCGACCCCGTCATCACCGATGACGTCGCCGAGTTCCTCGCCGACTACCTGGCCCCGGAGTACCTGGGATGCAGCTCGGCTCGGATCGGGGCACTGCTCGGCGAGCTCGCCGAGCGCTGATCATCCGATTCCCGCTGATCCGGTCGCAGCGGCCCGAACGCAGCAGCACGACGGTGCCCCCGGCGCTGGGTGCCGGTCAGCTGCGCCGTCACATCTGGCGCAGCGACTTGCGCAGGCCCGAGGTGACCCGGTCCAGGACCTCGATCCGGGCGGTGAGCTTGTCGTTGGCCGGGATGACATGCCAGGGGGCTCCGGTGGACGAGGTCCGCACGATCATCTGATCGACCGCATGGACGTAGTCGTCCCACTTCTCCCGGTTTCGGTAGTCCTCCTCTGTGATCTTGTGGGCCTTCTCCGGGGTGTTCTCGCGAGCCTGGAAGCGAGCCAGCTGCTCCTCGCGGGAGATGTGGAGCCAGAACTTGGCCACGTGGTAGCCCTGCTCGACCATCTGGTCCTCGAAGTTGTTGATCTCGTCATAGGCCCGCTGCCAGGCCGCCGGAGTCGCGAAGCCCTCGATCCGCTCCACGAGCACCCGGCCGTACCAGGTGCGGTCATAGATCACCATGCGACCAGCGCGTGGGAGGTCCCGCCAGAACCGCCAGAGGTAGTGGTACTTGCGCTCCTCGGCATTGGGCGCTGCGGTGGAGATGACCCGGTAGTCGCCGGCCTCGAGCGCCTGGGTGATCCGGCGGATGGCGCCACCCTTGCCCGCAGCGTCCCACCCCTCGAACGCCAGCACCGTGGTCAGCCCGCGCTCCCGGGCCTCGAGGGCCAGCGTGTGCAGTTCGCGGTGGAGGCGGCTGAGCTGCTTGCGGTACGTGTCGCGATCCGTCGTCCTGGCCAGGTCCACGGTGTCCAGCACGGTGGCCTGCCGGTCGACCGGGGCGAAGAGGTCGGGGCTCAGCGCGGGTCCCTCAGGCATCGGGCCGGCCAGCCGTGCGGTGATGGCGTTGAGGATCGTCCGGGCCACGGCCACGTCGCGGTAGCGGGCGTTCGTAGACTCGATGATCGACCAGGGCGCCCCGGTCACCGACGTCCGGCGCAGGAGCCGCTCCACGCGGTCCCCACTGGCATCGATCTGCTCGAGGTGGGCCCAGTCCCGCTGGTCGATCCGCCAGCCCTCCTCGTTGTCACGCTTGGCCTTCTTCAGGCGCTTGCGCTGCACCGCGCTGGGCGTGTGCAGGAAGATCTTGATGATGAGCGTGCCATCGGCGACGAGCGCCTCCTGCAGGTCCTCGAGGTGGCCCAGCGCGCGGTCCAGCTGTTCGTCGGAGAGCTCACCGGAGAGGTTCTCGCTGAGCAGGCGCAGGATCCCGCCGGCCATCACCGCGATGTGCCCCCTGGCCGGCATGTCACGCCAGATGCGCCAGTAGCGCGGACGCATCTGCTCCTCCTCGGTCAGCTCGCCCATGACGTGGGTCTGGATCAGGCGTGCGTCCATCCACTCGTTCAGCCGATTCACGACCGCGTTGCCCGCGATCCTGTCGTCTCCGGCGATGAACAGCAGCACCCCGAAGTCGGCGGACTTCAGGTCGTGCTGCGCGTTGACCAGGTCCACCCGCAGCGTGGGCTCGATCTCCTTGAACTCTGCCTTGGACAGGGTGTTGCCCACTTCCGAGGCCTGCAGCATCGGGCACCTCCAGCGTCTTTGGGTGGTTCGCAGCAAACTAGCGCCGCGCCGGATGCGAAGCCATCGTGGCGGCAGTACCAGCCGGCTCGGTGAGCGCGCATCCCCGCTTCGGCCTCAGGTGAGGTTCGAGAGGGCCGAGCGGATCACACGGTGGGAGTCCGCCGCCCCGTGGACTCCCACCGCACGGCATCGAAGTTCAACAGGATCGCAAGCCCGTCAGTGGGTGGGCAGGGCGGCGCGCACCTACTCTGGGCCCATGTTCGGGTGGCGGGGCCGGCGTCGCACCGGCAGCGATGCGGGATGGGGTGTGACCTCGGGCCCGGTCATGCTGCTGGACCCGCAGATGCGCGGGCAGGAGGCCCGGGACGGCTGGCCGGGTGCCTCGACGGTCGCGGGTGCTCGAAACGAGGGCGGCTGGGGGGACCCGGTGTGGGACATCCCCCACGCCGAGCCAGCCACGTGGGACGACCCGGCATGGGAGGTCGGACCCCGAGACCCCCCTTCAGCCGGTTGGACTCCGGGGCAGGGGAACGCAGCGACCTCAAGCCGTGGGAAGGTCCCACCGGAGCATCACGCCGGAATCGACCACGTCGTCGGGCCTGTCGCGGAACCGCCGGACTCTCCGCCCGGGGCAGGGGACCGCCCGGTGAGCCGGCGCGTCCGATGGTGGAGCCGGGAGGCTGATCGCCTCGAGCCACAGGCCCCGGCGCGGGACATCGCCTCCGACATCACGACGGTGCGGCAGGTGGGCGCGGGGCTGGCAGACGAGCCCACCTCCGTGACGGCTCGGGGCACCCGACGCCTGACCCGACGCTGGCACCCGGCACCGGCGCAGGCGGGACCCCACGTCACCTCCGGGGAGCCGTCCGGCCCGCAGGACCGCGGACCGACCGGCCTCGGGGGCATCCTCGCCCGGGACATGGCCGCCGAGGTCGGCATCTACCTGGGCGGCGGCCTCGTGGCGATCGCCTTCGCGGTCGTGATCAGCCGGACCTGGCCGGAGTGGGGACAGTCGGCTCGGTGGCTCGGGCCGTCCCTGCTGGCCGTCGCGCTGCTGGCGACCGGGCTCTTGCTTCGCCTTCCCCTGCTCTCGTCCATCGAAGGGCCGCTGGCCGCCCCGCGGCGACGGGGCATCTCGGCACTCCTCACCGCAGGCGCGACGCTCGCCGTGGTGCTCATGGGGATCGTGCTGTCCGTCGACGAGGTGTCGCCGATAGGGGTCCGAGCGCTGCATGGCGGCGTGGCTCTCGTCGCCGCGCTCGCGGTCACCACCCTGGCGCGCTCACCCATGGCGGAGTCGGTGGTCCTGCTGGCCCTGTCGTGGTCCTGTTGGCTGCTGTTCCCGGCCGGTCCGTGGGCCTGGGTCGCCCTGGCCACACTCGGTCTGTGCTGGTCCCTGCTGGCCTGGGGGCGGCTGGGCCGTCTCCAGGTGATCCGCGGCGAGCGGACCGCGGCTGTCCTCGGCGGACTGGTCGCGCTGGCGGCGTGTGTCGGACTGGCTGCCGGGCCGTGGGCCTGGCCAACCAGGGGGATCCTCGTCTGCGTCGCCGGCTGGGGCCTGATGAGCTTCGTCCGCGGCGGTGCCACGGCGTGGCTGTTCCTGGGCGCCGGCGCCGCAGCAGCATCCGGTGCGGCTGTCGCCGGTGACCTGCTGGGTCCCGCCCTGGCGCTCTGCGCGGGCGGTGCGGCCACCATGCTCGTCTCGTGGCTGGCGCTGCGCGGGACCGCTGTGGCGGATACACCGTTCGCGGACATGGAACGGGCCCGACCCCCGGAGGGATCGGGCCCGTGAAGGCCTGTGGAGTCGGGGTCCGCAGCCCTTGGTCGGATCAGATGGGGCGGACCTGGTCGGCCTGCGGCCCCTTCTGCCCCTGCGTGACCTCGAACTCGACGCGCTGGTCCTCGTCCAGTGACCGGTAGCCGGACGACTGGATGGCGCTGTAGTGGACGAAGACGTCAGCGGAGCCGTCGTCGGGGGCGATGAAGCCGTATCCCTTCTCGGCGTTGAACCACTTGACGGTGCCTTGAGCCATGGTGCGATGTACTCCTCGTACAGATGAGATGTGACTGCTGTACGAACGAGTCCGTTCCACAGCGCGCTCACGGTACCCCAGATTCGCCCGGGAGAATAGTCCTCGACGCGCCGGCCGGCCCGCGTCTCCCGCGGCCCATGGACCTGGCTCATCGGGCCCCTTTCCGGTGGTGACCGCGCCCTGCAGCCGGCGTCGCGCCGGGTCCGCCGGGGGCGCCGTAGGCTCGCGACGTGCTCATCGATCACATCGTCCTGGGCGGCCTGCGCTCATTCCCGCCGGAGCCCCAACAGATCGACCTGGCACCCCTGACCCTGGTCTTCGGGCCCAACTCGGCCGGGAAGTCGAGCCTGCTCTCCGTCCTGCCCCTGCTCGCCCAGACCGCCGCGCGCCCGGACGTCCTTACGATGTCCGGCGACCTCGTGGAGGCCGGTAGCTTCCGGATGGCCGTCCATCGCCATGATGTCGGTCAGGCCATGACGCTGGGCTTCGGCTGGCGGACTCACGGGCAGGCCCGTTCCGCGGCGATCTCGTTCCGTTGGGACGACCGGCGCCGCGTCGCCGTGAGGTCGCGCACCGTGCTGCGCGACGGGCCTCGCGAGGGCGTCCTGCACGGTCCGCGACCCTGGGTGGACCAGCCGGACATCGAGCTGCATCACGGCCTCACCGACGAGTTCTGGGGCCTGCTCGACCGGGTCCTCTTCGTCGGCCCCATGCGCGCCCGCGCTGAGCGCACCACGAACGTCGGTCAGGGGATCGAGGACTACGTGGGGCCGGCGGGCGAGGAGATGGCGGCGATCCTGCACGCCCGACCGGAGATCCTGGCCCAGGTCAACGACTGGTGCGACCGGTTGGCGCTGGGCTACCGCGTGCGGATGCTCGACCCGGTCAGCCCTGAGGTGGTGCAGACCGCAGGCGACCTGGCCGTCCTGGCCCTGCTCGACGTGCGCCACGATCCGCCCATCCTGGTATCGGCCCGCGGGGTGGGGTTCGGGATCGGCCAGCTCCTGCCGATCATCACCCAATCGGTCCTGGCCAGCAACGGCCTGATCATCGTGGAGCAGCCCGAGGTCCACCTGCACCCACGCATGCAGGCCGCGGTCGGCGACCTGTTCATCGACACCGTCGCCTCGGGCCGGGCGCAGCTGCTCGTGGAGACCCACTCCGAGCACCTGGTCCTGCGGCTGCTGCGCCGGGTCCGTGAGGGCCGGCTCGATCCGTCCGAGCTGGGCATCCTCTACGTCGACCTCGACGAACAGGGCAGTGCCTTCGTGCGACGCCTGGACGTCGACTCCGAGGGGGACCTGGTCGATGGCTGGCCGGGCGGGTTCTTCGACGACCGCCTCGAGGATGTGCTCGGCCTGTGACCGGCACCCCGCCGCGGCGCACCGTGTTCGGCGTGGCGATCTCGCCGAGCGCGCTGCAGGATGCAGCCGGGGATCCCGCCCTGCGCCGGGCGATCCATGAGGACCTCATCGAGGACCTCACGGTCCATGGCCGTCTGGTGTTCACCTCCCGTGCGGAGCTGGACCGCTTCGTGGCCCAGGTGCGCGCGCTGCCCACATCGCTGGCCAAGGCGTGGGAGGTGGTCCTGTCGAGCCGTCGCGTCGTCGTCGGGATCGCCCAGCCGCCGCTGGATCAGTCCCTGGGCGACATCCTCGACCCGCACCTGATCGAGGCCGAGCTTGCCGACGACCTCGAGCTGGTGCTGGTGGAGGCCGACCAGGCCGAGCTGCTGGGCGTGGGGGAGGACCAGTTCTCGGCCACGACCCCCACCGGCCTGGTCGAGATCGGGCGGATCAGCACCGCCGGGCGCACGGCCGTCATCCTGGCCGCCCGAGAGTCCCTGGACGCCCCCCTGCGTGAGGGGGTCAATCGCGAGGTCGAGTGGACCGAGCGGTTCGGGCCGCTCTGCGCGGGGGCCAAGCCGCTGGTCATCTACGACAGGTTCGTCGGCCAGCAGGTCGCTCGGCGCTATGTGTACGACCAGCCCTCGGGCGACGGGCTGACGTGGCTGCTCGCGCGCATCTCGATGGTCCCCGGGCGGCGTGTGCGCATCATCACGGCGGTCACGGAGGACCTGGATCGCGGCCAGTCCTTCGACGAGGAGGCGGTCGCCCGCGGGTTCGCGCGCCTGAGCGCGTCACTGGCCGGGCGTGGGCTGTCCCTGGACCTCGTGCTGGTCCCCGACCGGGTCCGCGGGGAGCGCGGCCGGCGGGTGGAGCGATTCGGCCACGACCGGCACCTGAGGTTCGGCGAGCGGGCGGCGCTCTCGCTGGGAACGGGCATCCAGTCGTTCGCCGCGCCGACGTTCCGGGAGACGATCGCCGTCGGACGCCTGCCCGTGGCCGACGCCAAGGCCCGGGAGGAGCGCGCCATGCGGGCCGCCGTGCGACCGCCCAAAGGCGGCTGGCTGGCCCGCTGACCGAGGCTGCGTCCCGAGTCCCGCGGGTCGAGCCGGTCGAGACCGGAGCCCGCCGGTCGAGCCCGTCGAGACCACGC
>CAZWXF010000065.1:0-15804 GCA_964638055.1 uncultured Bifidobacteriaceae bacterium
CCCGCCGGTCGAGCCCGTCGAGCCCCCGCCGGTCGAGCCCCCGCCGGTCGAGCCCCCGCCGGTCGAGCCCGTCGAGACCAAGGGGGACCGGACATCGGGCACCGCATCGCCCGATCCGACGGCAGCCGCCGCATGCGAGGGGACGCGGGCACCCTCGAACGCGGCCCGATGCGAAGGCGATGGTGGGCCTGGCACGCGACTGTCCCGGTCCACGTAGACGTGGGTCCACTGCCCGTACGCCGCGATCCGGTCGTCGCCCTCGGCGAAGACGCCGAGCTCGTAGCCCACGCTGGTGCGGCCCAGGTGGGCCACCCGCAGGCCGATCGTCACCGGCCGGGGGAACCCGACCTCGCCGAAGTACACGCAGCGCGACTCCGCGACGACCCCGATCACGTCCGCGGTCACGGGATCGACTCCGGTCACGCCCGCGAGCCAGCCGTTGATCGCCGTGTCGAAGAGCTGGAAGTACGTCGCATTGTTCAGGTGCCCGTACATGTCGTTGTCGGACCAGCGTGTGGTGACCGGCCAGAGGACCGGGAAGTCGGATCTGCTCAGCGCTCGCTCCCGCGCGTGCCGTGGCCCGGGTGCCGGGGTGGTCATCGTGGTTCCTGCCTCCGCCCTTGCGTCGGTGCCTCCTGCCGCGCCGTGAGCTCGACCTGCGGGGCTTCCGGCCGTGATGGTGCCACGTTACCGGCGGGTGCCGAGCGGGCTGCAGGGCCGGCGATCCGGCCGTGCCTGTCGGCCGATTCTGCGGACCCATTCCGTGGGCCAAGCAGCGTGGCCCGACGATGCCCAGCGCTGGCGTCCTGCGCCAGCCCGCTGACACGTACCCTTGACCATCATGGCGATCGACTTCCCCGAGGCCCTTGCCGGCCTCGAATCGACCCTGTCGAGCATCGAGCAGGTGCTCGACCTGTCGGCGATGCGCGCGGAGATCGCCGACCTCGAGCGCCAGGCCTCTGCTCCCGACCTCTGGAACGACCCCGCCCAGGCGCAGAAGGTGACCTCCCGGCTGTCCTTCGTCCAGGGCGAGGTGCGCAGGGTCACCGGCCTTCGCTCGCGCGTGGACGACCTGCCGATCCTCGTCGAGCTCGCGCAGGCCGAGTCCGACGCCGACTCACTGGCCGAGGCCGAGCGCGAGCTCGCCGATCTGCAGCACGCGGTGGCCGAGCTCGAGGTCCGCACGCTGCTGTCGGGGGAGTACGACCCGCGCGAGGCGCTGGTCACGATCCGCTCCGAGGCCGGCGGGGTCGATGCCGCGGACTGGGCCGAGATGCTGCTGCGGATGTACACCCGCTACTGCGAGCGCCACTCCTGGCCGTTCGAGGTCTACGACATCTCCTACGCCGAGGAGGCCGGCATCAAGTCTGCCACCTTCGCGGTGAAGGTCCCCTACGCCTATGGCACGCTCTCGGTCGAGCAGGGGACCCACCGGCTGGTCCGCATCAGCCCGTTCGACAACCAGGGCCGCCGCCAGACCTCGTTCGCCGGGGTGGAGGTGCTGCCCGTGACCGAGCAGACCGACCATGTCGACATCCCGGAGAACGAGATCCGCATCGACGTGTTCCGTTCGTCGGGCCCGGGGGGCCAGAGCGTGAACACGACCGACTCGGCGGTCCGTGTCACGCACCTGCCCACGGGCATCGTGGTGAGCTGCCAGAACGAGAAGTCCCAGATCCAGAACCGGGCCGCTGCGATGCGCGTGCTGGAGGCGCGCCTGCTGGAGCGCCGACGGCTGGAGGAACGCGCCGAGATGGACGCGCTGAAGGGCGACACATCAGGTTCTTGGGGAAACCAGATGCGCTCCTATGTATTGCATCCCTATCAGATGGTCAAGGATCTGCGAACGGAGTTCGAGACTGGGAACACCTCGGCCGTGCTCGACGGGGAGATCGATGGCTTCGTCGAGGCTGGTATTCGGTGGCGGCGCACCGCCGGCGGAGCGTGATCTTCTCGGAGGGCCGCGACATGCGGCGTAGACTCCCGCTCGGGCGGTCCGCCGACCCTCCGGTTCCCCTTGCCCGCGGAGCGACGCAGTGATCCGACTCGCCAACGTCACCAAGCACTACCCCAATCAGGTGCGTCCGGCGCTGCACGACGTGAGCATCGACATCGCCCGCGGGGAGTTCGCCTTCCTCGTCGGCGCCTCCGGGTCCGGCAAGTCCACGATGCTGCGCCTGGTGCTGCGCGAGGACCGTCCCACCAGCGGCGAGGTGCTGGTGGCGGGCAAGGATCTCGTTCGTCTGCCGAACTGGAAGGTGCCGCACCTGCGCCGCCAGATCGGCGCGGTGTTCCAGGACTTCCGTCTTCTGCCCAACAAGACGGTCGCCGAGAACGTGGCCTTCGCCCTGCAGGTGATCGGCAAGCCCAACGCGCACATCCGGGCTGTCGTGCCCGAGGTGCTGGAGCTCGTGGGGCTCTCGGGCAAGGAGAGCCGCTTCCCCGACGAGCTGTCCGGGGGGGAGCAGCAGCGTGTGGCGGTGGCGCGGGCCTTCGTCAACCGGCCGATGATCCTCATCGCCGACGAGCCGACGGGCAACCTCGATCCGGCTACGAGCGTGGGGATCATGCGCCTGCTCGACCGGATCAACCGCACGGGCACGACGGTCCTCATGGCCACCCACGACGCCGCGGTCGTCGACCAGATGCGCAAGCGCGTCATCGAGCTGGAGCACGGCCACGTCGTGCGCGACCAGTCTCGCGGGGTGTACGGGGCGATGCGGTGAGGGCCGCGGTGGAGGGAGGCTCCCCGTGCGGGTGAGGTTCGTCCTGGCAGAGGTGTACACCGGGGTCCGCCGGAACCTGACGATGACGATCGCGGTCGTCATCACGGTCGCCGTCTCGCTGGCCCTCTTCGGCGCGGGTCTGATGGTTCGCTCCCAGGTCTCGCTGATGAAGGACTACTGGTACGACAAGGTCCAGGTCTCGATCTACCTGTGCGGCGAGACCTCGGAGGTCATCTCGTGCACGGAGGGCTCGGTGGCCCCTGCCCAGCGCGACCAGATCCGCTCGGACCTGGAGTCCTTGCGCCCGCTCGTCCAGGAGGTCTACTACGAGTCGTCCGCCGAGGCGTACGCGCGCTTCTCCGAGCAGTTCAAGGGCGCCCCCATCGTTGCCTCCGTGACGGCCGATCAGATGCCCGAGTCGTTCCGCGTGAAGCTGTCCGACCCGACCAAGTACGACGTGATCGCCAGCGCCTTCACCGGGAGGGCCGGGGTCGACACCGTCAACGACCAGCGGCGCGTCCTGGACAAGCTCTTCGCGATACTCAACGGCTTCCAGACCGGTGCGCTGGTCATCGCGGCGATGATGCTGCTGGCCACGGTCCTGCTGGTGGCCAACACGATCAGGGTGGCTGCGTTCAGCAGGCGCCGGGAGACCGGGATCATGCGGCTGGTCGGCGCCTCGAACTTCTACATCCAGCTGCCGTTCCTGCTGGAGGCCGCCCTCGCGGCGGCCATAGGGGCGGTCGTGGCGATCGGCCTGCTGGCGATGCTCAAGGTCGTCCTCGTCGACGGGGTCCTCATGCCCAGCTTCCAGTTCACCAACTTCGTAGGGTGGGACGTGGTCGGTCAGGTGTCCCTCATCGTCATGGTGACGGGCATCGCGCTGGCCTCCGTCGCGGCACTGGCGACCTCGCGACGCTACCTCAAGGTATGACGGCGATGCAGCCAGCGGTGCGGGAGGCCCCATGACTCGGCCAGCTGTCCGGTCGGGACGCGCGAGGTCGAACGGCGCCCGCCGGCCGGGCGTGGCACTGCTCGCCGCGATCGCACTGGTGCTGTCCCTGCTGCCCGCACTGACCGCGACGGCGGACATCGAGGACGACGCCAAGCGGGTCGACGAGAAGCTGGCCGCCGTCAGCGACGACCTCGTCGAAGCCAACGCCGAGGTCGCCAAGGCCGTCGCCGCTCTCAACGATGCCCAGGCCAAGCTTCCCGCCGCCCAGCGCGAGCTGGCCTCCGCCCAGCGCGCGGAGACCGACGCCAACACTGCGAACGACCGGGCCAGCTCCGACCTCGTGCAGGCCACCGAGGCCGCGGAAGCAGCGGAGGCCGAGCGCAGGCAGGTGGAGTCCCAGATCGCGGATCTGCAGGGGAGGGTGGGGAACCTGGCTCGTGAGGTCTACCAGAACGGGGCTTTCTCGGACTTCGACCTGCTCGTGACCTCCGACTCGCCGACCGAGCTCGCGGATCGGGCGGCCGCCCTGGACGCCGTCTCCCGGGCGAACAACCAGACGCTGGCCCAGATGGCGGCAGTGCGCGCGGACCTCGCCCTCAAGGAGGCCCGGCTTCAGGTGCTCCGCGACGATGTCGACCAGAAGAAGCGCCTGGCTTCCGTGGCACTGGTCGCCGCCCAGGACGCGCGTCGGGACGCGACCGCAGCCAAGGCCAGGGTCGACGAGCTGGTGGCGGCGAGGAAGGCCGCGCTGGCGACGGCGGACCGGGAGCGCAAGTCGGTTCTCTCCCAGTACCGGTCGCTGCGCTCCGAGCAGATGCGCATCGCCAACCTGATCGCCGCCGAGGCTGCCCGCCAGGCCAACGGAGATCTCGGGTTCACCCCCACAGGGAGCGACGGCTTCACCTGGCCGCTGGCCGGCGCGAGGATGACCCAGGACGTGGGTCCGCGCGTCCACCCCGTGTACGGCTACCGGTCCTGCCACACCGGGGTGGACCTCGCGGCTGCCTCGGGGTCGCCGATCCACGCCACGGCCGCCGGGATCGTGGTGTCGGTCGCCTCTGGGGGCCCCTACGGCAACCACAGCCTGATCGCGCACGGCAACGGCACCTTCTCGATGTATGCCCACCAGTCACGCGTCGGTGTGAGCGTGGGCCAGCGAGTGAAGGCGGGGGAGGTCATCGGCTACGTGGGATCGACCGGGTACGTGACCGGGCCCCACCTGCACTTCGAGATCCACATCGGCAGCCAGCCGTACAACCCCATGGGCTGGTTCGGCGGCGCCAGGACCCCGGTCACCTGCTGATGCCTCGCGAGACAGGGCGGCGAATGATCGCCCAGAACAGGAAGGCGCGCCACGACTACCACATCGACGCCACCTACGAGGCCGGGATCGTGCTCGTCGGAACGGAGGTCAAGTCGCTGCGCGCCGGTCGGGCCAGCCTGGTCGATGCCTTCGCCCAGTTCACGGGCAACGAGCTGTTCCTGCACGGCCTGCACATCCCGGAGTACGCACAGGGGACCTGGACCAACCACGCGCCGCGGCGCGTGCGCAAGCTCCTGCTCAAGCACGCCGAGCTCGACCGGCTCCAGCGAAAGGCCGTCGACCCGGGCGTGACGATCGTGCCGCTGGCCCTGTACTTCAAGGACGGGTACGCGAAGGTCGAGATCGCCTTGGCCCGGGGCCGCAGGGCCTACGACAAGCGCAACGCACTGGCCGAGCGGGACGCGAAGCGCGACATTGCCAAGGCGATGGGACGCCACCTCAAACGCGGGGAGTGAGCCCGCGAGCAGTGGTGCTCGGGGGTCGGCGGGGGCATGCTGGGTGCATGGCCGAGCAGGCCCTGGCCCTGATGGGCACTGACGAGGTGGCGTGGCCGACGACGTGGTGGCACGCGCTGCCCGACGGACGCGTGCAGTGCGACCTGTGCCCGCGGGCGTGCCGGCTGCACGAGGGCCAGCGGGGACTGTGCTTCGTGCGTGCCCGCCAGGACGACCGGATCGTCCTGACCACCTACGGCCGGTCCTCCGGCTACTGCCTGGACCCGATCGAGAAGAAGCCGCTGAACCACTTCCTCCCCGGTACATCGGTGCTCAGCTTCGGCACCGCCGGCTGCAACCTGACGTGCAAGTTCTGCCAGAACTGGGACATCTCGAAGTCCCGCGACATCGACACCCTCGCCGATTCCGCCTCGCCCGAGCGGATCGCACAGGCTGCACAGAGCCTAGGGGCGGCCAGCGTCGCGTTCACGTACAACGATCCGACGATCTTCGCCGAGTACGCCATCGACACGGCGATCGCATGCTATGAGCGTGGTGTGCGTACCGTCGCCGTGACGGCGGGCTACATCATGCCCGAGCCCCGGGTCGCCTTCTACGAGCACATGGACGCGGCCAACATCGATCTCAAGGGCTTCACCGAGGACTTCTATCGCAAGGTCTGCGGAGCCGAGCTCGCCCGGGTCCTGGACACCATCGAGTACGTCGTCACGCAGACCGACTGCTGGGTCGAGCTGACCAACCTGCTCATCCCGACGAAGAACGACTCCGACGAGGAGATCGACGCGATGACCCGATGGGTCGTCGAGCACTGCGGCCCGGACGTGCCGATGCACTTCACAGCGTTCCACCCCGACTGGAAGATGAAGGACCTGCCGCGCACCCCGGGGGCGACGCTGAGCCGGGCCCACGAGATCGCGAAGGCCAACGGGGTGCGGTTCGCCTACACAGGCAACGTCCACGACAGGGAGGGCGGGACGACGCGCTGCCAGTCGTGCGGCGAGGCCGTGATCGTGCGCGACTGGTTCGACATCGTCTCCTACCGCCTCGACGACTCGGGACGCTGCCGGCGCTGCGGGACCACCCTGGCGGGCGTCTTCGACGGCCCGGTAGGCCGTTGGGGCCGAAGGCGAGTGCCGGTACGGCTGGCCGAGGTCGTGCGGTGACGTGGCCACGGGGGAACCGGACACGGGGCATCAGCTCGGAGGTCCGGGAGCCGGCCGTGGCGGGCAGGTTCTACGAGGGGAACGCCCGTCGGCTCGCTGATGCGGTGGACGGCTACGTGGCCGCTGCCCGGGCGGCGTCGGGCACGGGCCGGCAGGCCGACGGCGAGATCGAAGGGGCGACCCAGCCTGGACGTGTCGCGGTTCCGGGGCTCCGCGCGGTCGTCGTGCCCCACGCCGGGCACATCTTCTCGGGACCGATCGCCGGCTTCGGGTTCGCCGCGGTGGCTGCCGAGGCCATCGGGCACCCCGTGCGCTGCGTGGTGATGCTCGGGCCCGCCCACTTCGTGCCCGTCCCCGGGATCGGGTCGAGCACCGCGACGGCCTGGCGCACACCCCTGGGCGACGTTCGGCTCGCCACCGACATGGCCGAGTCGCTGTTGGCGGACCTGCCCCATGCCGGACCGGCTGATCAGGCGCATGGGCCCGAGCACAGCCTCGAGGTGCAGGTCCCGTTCCTCCAGCGGGTGCTCGAGCCGGGCTTCGCCATCTGCCCTCTCCTGGTGGGGATGGACCTGCCGGGGGAGGTGGCGACCGTGGTGACACGGGCGGCGGCGACCCCAGGCGTGTTGGTGCTGCTCTCGACCGACCTCTCGCACTACTTGGACCTGTCGGCCGCGCGCGCCCACGACGACCGCACCATCGAGGCGGTGACCGCCCGCAACCCGAACGGCATCGGGGAGCGGGATGCGTGCGGCCGGCTGCCGCTGCGGGGGCTCCTGACCGCGGCCCGGGACCTGGACTGGCAGGTGCGCCTGCTGGATGCCCGGACGTCGGGGGACACCGCCGGCGGCCCGGATCGGGTAGTTGGCTACGCGGCCTTCGCCGTGACGGGCGCCGAACCGCGTCCGGCGGAGACGCCTCGTTCGGCGGAGGTCCCCCGCTCGCCAGCGGTGCCCCGTTCGGCAGCGCCCCGCCCCGCTGGGTCACTCGGATCTGAGGCCGGCGTCAGCGGCGTGAGCGTTCCAGCGCCCGTGGGGCATGTCCGAGCTGCACCGCACAGCGAGCATGCCATCTCGGGACCCAGAGGTCGCGCAGATGAGGGCGCCGGTGAGGCGAGCGGGCTTCAGGTGCTGGGCGGGCAAGGAGGAGAGGTGTGCACCGGTGGCGCGTGGACCGACGAGGCCGCAGCCGGGGCGGTGGCTGGGGCGCGCGAGTCAGGGGACCCCTCCCTGTTCGCGCGACCTCTCAGCGCCGCCGAGCAGTGGGAGCTGCTGGCGGTGGCGCGAGGCACGATCGAGCAGGCGCTGGCCACGAGGCGCCGGCCACGCTTCGACGGGTCGACAGTCAGCGACCGCCTCCAGCGCCCCGGTGCGGCCTTCGTGACCATCCGCTCCGGGTCAGGGGAGCTGCTGGGCTGCATCGGGTCCCTGGCCCCGACCCGGGAACTGGTGGCTGACGTGGCCGGGCATGCCTACGACGCGGCATTCCGCGATCCTCGGTTCCCGCCGCTCACCCCAGGCCGCGCGGCCCGCATCCGGTTGGCCATCTCGGTGCTGACCCCGGCCAGACCGTTCCCCGCCGCCGACTACGACGACCTCGTCGCGCGGCTTCCCCGTGGCAGCGGTCTCACGGTCATCGCCCCCGGGCACCGGGCCACCTTCCTTCCGGTGGTGTGGGATGACGTGGGCGGCTCGGCATCCTTCGTCAAGGCGCTGTGGCGCAAGGCAGGGCTCTTGCCTCGAGCGTGGCCCGAGCAGATCAGGCTGGAGGTCTACTCGGCGCAGGAGTTCGAGGAGGACTGAGGTCGCGCCCGGCGCCCGACCGTCCGTGCGGGCTGCCCAACCCGACCCCGACCCATCCCCAGTCTCGGCGATCCCGACATACTGCCGCCATGATCCAGCACACCCCGTCTGCGCCGGACACCCCCCGGCCCGTCCGCATCGGCAACTGCTCCGGGTTCTATGGCGACCGACTCTCGGCTGCACGTGAGCTGGTGGACTCCGACCAGATCGACGTGCTCACCGGCGACTGGCTCGCCGAGCTGACCATGCTCATCCTGGCCCGGCAGCGGATGAAGCAGGGCGCGGGATCCGGGTATGCGCGGACGTTCCTCACCCAGATGGAACAGGTCCTGGGCACGTGCCTGGAGCGGGGCGTCAAGGTCGTCAGCAACGCCGGTGGCCTGGACCCGCAGGGATGCGGTGACGCCCTGGCCAAGCTCGCCGACAAGCTCGGGCTGAGCGCCCGGATCGCTGTGGTCACCGGGGACGACGTGGTGGAGACCGTCGGGAACGATCCCGGGCGATTCCCCAATCTCGACACCGGTGAGCCCCTCGGCGAACAGTCCGTGATCACCGCGAACGCCTACCTCGGTGGCCGCCCGGTGACAGCCGCCCTCGCGGCCGGCGCCGACGTGGTCGTGACCGGGCGCATCACCGACGCCGCCCTGGTGATCGGCCCCGCGGCCTGGTGGCACGGCTGGTCGTTCAGCTCCGCCGAGGCAGGTGACCAGCTGGCTCTGGATCGGCTGGCCGGGGCTGTCGTCGCGGGCCACGTCATCGAGTGCGGCACTCAGGCCACCGGAGGCAACTACTCCTTCTTCCAGGAGGTGACGAGCTGGCCCCTGGGGTTCCCGATCGCCGAGGTGGCCGTCGACGGGTCCAGCGTCATCACCAAGCCGACCGGCAGCGGCGGCCTGGTCAGTGTCGGCACGGTGACCTCGCAGCTCGTCTACGAGATCGCCGGGCCGCGCTATGCGAATCCGGATGTGACGACATTGTTCGACACGGTGCGGCTGACCCAGGAGGGCCCGGATCGGGTTCGGATCGAGGGCGTCCGCGGAGCGCCACCGCCGGAGGCGCTCAAGGTCGCGGTGAACCTCTTCGCCGGATACCGCAACTCGATGTCGCTGGTCCTGACCGGCCGCGACTCCCGGGCCAAGGCCGACCTCGCCCTGCGGATGGTCGCGGGCCTCAGCCTGGCCGACGCCCTCGGCGACCCGGAGTCCGGCAAGCCCGCCCCGAGCCCCCGTGAGCTCGCCACCATGTCCAGCCTCGACGTGGCCGAGCTCGCCGTCGCCCTGGACGATGTCGGGCACGACGATCCGGCTGCGGCCGCGGCGGCGCAGGGGCACCTGCGGATCACCGTCAAGGACCCGTCCCAGGGCAAGGTCGGCCGGCCGTTCACGTCGGCCATCGTCGAGTCCGCACTCGGGTCCTATCCGGGCATGTTCCCGACCCAACCGCCCGGGGAGGGGTCTGCGTACGGTGTGTACTGGCCGACGCTGATCGCCCGCGATGAGGTGCCCCTGACGGTCACGTTGGCCGGCGAGGCCGTCGACTGGGAGGCGCTGGACCCACGACAGGGCCCGGTGGGCGAGGCCCCCGGCGCTCTGCCGGTGCTGGCGCACGCAGCGATGGCCTGGTGGCCGGAGCCCGGGACACCCCTGGGTGACGTCGTCGGAGCCCGCAGCGGCGACAAGGGGGGGAATGCCAACGTGGGGCTCTGGATCCCGGTTCCCGGCGTGGGCCCCAGCGTCGGGCTCACCGAGCCCCAGGTGACCGCCCGATACGACTGGCTGCGCGGATGGCTCACCGTCGAGCAGATCCACCGCCTGGTGCCGGAGTCCCGCGGCCTGCAGGTCGACGTCCACGCGCTGCCGAACATCCTGGCGGTCAACGTCGTGATCCACGGCCTGCTCGGTCGCGGCGTGGCCGACTCGACGTCGGTCGATCCGCAGGCCAAGGGCCTCGCAGAACAGGTGCGCGCGCGGCGGATCTGAGCCACCCCGCCGGTCGAGCTCAGCCAAGACCCCGCGCCGGTCGGGCCCAGTCGAGACCACGCCGGTCGAGCCAGCGCCGGTCGAGCCCAGTCGAGACCAGCGCCGGTCGGGTTCTGTCGTACCAGCGCCGGTCGAGCCAGCGCCGGTCGAGCCCAGTCGAGACCAGCGCCGGTCGGGTTCTGTCGAGACCACGCTGGACGGCTTGGTCTCGACGGGCTCGACCGGCGAATGGGCGGGCTTGGTCTCGACGGGCTCGACCGGCGAATGGGCGGGCTCGGTCTCGACGGGCTCGACCGGAGTAGGGACCCCCTGCAGAACTTGACGCCCGCGTCAACTTGACGTTAGCGTCAGGTCCATGCGGCCCCTCACAGCCCGCGGCCAGGCCACCCGCGACAAGCTCGTCGCGGCGGCCCGACATGTGTTCGCGGAACGGGGCTTCGCCGGCACTCGGATGGGCGACCTGGCCGACGCCGCGGGTGTCGCGCACGGCACGGTCTACACGTACTTCGACACCAAGGAGGACGTCCTGCTGGCCGTCCTGGACAGCGTGCGGCGCGACCTGCACGTCGCCATGACCCTGCCCAACCTGCGCGATCCGGTCGCCCGCATCGACTCGGCCAACCGCGCCTACATCAACGGCTACCGATCCCACGCCCGGCTCATCCGGGTCGCAGAGGAGGCCGGTGCGGGGGACGTCCGTTTCCGTGACGTCCTGCTGGAGCTGCGCCGGACCCATGTGGCGCGCGTCGCGGCGGCCATCCGCAAGCTCCAGATGGACCAACAGGCCTCGCCCGACCTCGATCCGCAGACCGCCGCCGCGGCCCTCTGCGGCATGGTCGAGTCCTTCGCCGCCCACTGGCTGGGCCGCGGAGAGATCCACGACGAGAACGTGGCCATCCGCACGCTCACGCTCATCTGGGCCCGGGGACTGGGGATGCAGGTCCGCCCCGGACGCCAATGGCCCATCCCCGCCCTGAACTGACCACGACCGAGAGCCTCACCTCCCACCACGACATTCACGGCCACGTCACAGAACCTTCCGAACGACCGCACCGAGGAGCGCACGTGATCAACTTCACCCCGGAGCACGATCAGTTCCGGGCATCGATCCGCAAGTTCGTCGAGACCGAGATCAACCCGAACGTCGACAAGTGGGAGGCCGACGGGATCTTCCCCGCCCATGAGCTGTTCGCCAAGCTCGGGGCTCTGGGCGCCTTCGGTCTGGAGTACGACCCGGAGTTCGGCGGTCAGGGGGCCGACCACACGTTCACGCTGGTGCTCGGCGAGGAGCTGGGCAAGGCCGACTGCGCGGGTGTCCCGATGGGGATCGGCGTCCAGGCCGCGATGGCCACGCCGTCGTTGGCCCGTTACGGTTCCGATGACCTCAAGCGCCAGTACCTCGCCCCAGCCCTGCGCGGTCAGATGGTCGCCTCGGTGGCGGTCAGCGAGCCGGATGCCGGCAGCGACGTCGCCGGCATCCGCACGAAGGCTGTCCGCGACGGCGATCACTGGGTCATCACGGGCCGGAAGATGTGGATCACGAACGGCACTCAGGCGGACTGGCTGTGCCTGCTCGCCCGCACCCTGGAGCCGGGCCAGGAGCCGGCCTACGGCTACCACGGCATGAGCCAGATCATCGTTCCCACCGACGCCCCGGGGTTCTCCGTGGGTCGCAAGATCGAGAAGATGGGCAACCGCTCCTCCGACACCGCCGAGCTGGTGCTCGACGAGGTTCGCGTCCCGGTGGCCAACACCGTCGGGCGCATCGGCAAGGGCTTCCAGCAGCAGATGGCTCAGTTCCAGGACGAGCGGCTCATGGGTGCCTACCTGTGCGTCTCGGGCGCGCGGCGCGCCATCGAGCGGACCGCGCACTACCTGCGCGACCGTCAGGCCTTCGGGCAGCCCCTGCTGAACAACCAGCACATCCAGTACCGGCTGGCCGAGCTCGTCGCCGATGTGGACGTGATGGAGAAGTACACGCACGCGGCGGCCGAGAAGTACACCGCCGGCGAGGACGTGACCGACATGGCCACCATCGCCAAGCTCAAGTCGGGACGGCTCATCCGCGAGGTTGCCGACATCTGCGTTCAGTACCACGGCGGCATGGGCTACGCCGAGGAGATGTGGCCGGCGCGGTACATGCGCGACGCCAGGCTGGTCTCGATCGGCGGGGGCGCCGACGAGGTGATGCTGCGGATCATCGCGATGATGCAGGGCTGGGAGCGGCTGTGAGCATCGAAACGGAGGCCAGCGTGGAATCCGAGGCAGTCCTCCTGGCGGTCGAGTCGGGCGTCGCCCGGATCACGCTGAACCGGCCGGACGAGCGCAACATCCTGACGACCGATGGGATGGCCCTGCTGGCCTCGCACCTGCGGGCTGCTGGGGCGGACCCCGAGGTCCGTGTCATCGTGCTGACGGGATCAGGCAACACGTTCTGCTCGGGCGCCGACCTGCGCGGGGCGTCCGCTGCGGACGCCGCGTCGTTCACCGGCTCGGGGCCGGGAGCACTGGTGGCCGTCCTCCAAGCGATGCTGGAGAACCCGAAGCCGATCATCGCGCGGGTGCAGGGCCATGTCGCCGGCGGCGGGAACGGCCTGGTCGCGGCGGCGGACCTCTCCGTGGCGGCGGAGTCGGCGAAGTTCGCCTTCTCCGAGGTGCGCCTCGGCCTGGCCCCCGCAGTGATCTCCGTCGTGTGCCTCGCCCGGATGCATCGTCCCGACGCCCAGGAGCTGCTGCTCACCGGCGACCGGGTCAGCGCGCGGCGGGTCGAGGCCAGCGGTCTGATCAACCGAGCCGTGCCCGACGACCAGCTGGACCAAGCCGTGGCGGGCTGGGTGAGCTCACTGGCGGCCGGCGGGCCCGAGGCGCTGGCGCACACGAAGGATCTGTTGCGGATCGTGCCGGGCATGCCCCGCGACGAAGCCTTCACCCATGCCGCGCGGCTGTCGGGGCAGCTGTTCTCCTCCGAGGAGGCAGCGGCCGGGATGATGGCCTTCCTCACCCGGACCAGCGCACCCTGGGTGTCGCAGCCGGACTGATCCTCGTGCAGGTCCCCGCGCGTGGGTTGTCGTGCCCTGCGCGCTCAACGTCCTTCGGTGGATGTGTTGGTCTGCGCGCGTGGGTCCTCTGACCCAGACCGGACGGGTCGCCGCGCGCGCAATCGTTCGAGGCCCGGGCGCTCAGGCTGGGGGGACGGACCGGGCCGCTTCGCACTCGCCCGCCCTCCTGCGATGATGGCGCCCTGCGCGCTGAGCGTAGGGCGGGGTCGCCTAGCGGCCGAGGGCAGCGGTCTTGAAAACCGCCGTGGGGCAACTCACCGTGGGTTCGAATCCCACCCCCGCCGCGTTGGGGTTCCTGTTGGTCAGGGGGCGTGAGGCTTCCCCTGCTGGATGCCTTCGAGGGACCGGGCGCGCCACTGTGGGGAAGGTCGCACCGGCAGCAGGATGCGCCCCGTTGGACGCGGCCTCCCGCGGCGGGACAGGCAACGGGACCCGGGTAGCGGCGGGCTCGTCAGTTCGCGTAGTGTCTGCAACAGGCTCGGGGGAGCCAAGGGCTCGGGGTGGGCCCGGATGATTCTGTGGGGGTGGGTGACGTGCGTCGGTTCATTGTCTTGCTGCCTTCGGCTGTGCTCGTTTCGGTCGGAACAGCCCTTCTGGGGGGACAGTTGCTTGCATCAGCCGGGTCGGCTGAGTTGGGGGGATCAGCGGCGCCAGCGACATCAGCGGTCTCTGCGGGCGGGTCTGAACCCGCGGGAACGCGCGGGTCTGCGGACGACCGGGAAGCGTCGCTCGCGGGCGACGGATCCGATGTCACGATCGTCTCAGCAGGGACTCGTGTGGAGAACAGCCTGGCCGGGTCGCGCGGAGGTGAACCCTCCGATGGAATCCTCATCGGTTCCGGGGTGTCGGTCATGTTGCTGGGATTCATCGCAGTCAGCGCCGTCCATCGGCGGCGGTGGCCGAATGACCAGCTGGACTACTACCGCCTGGATGCCCTCTCGTCCCCCGCGATCCCCCACTTCGAGCTGACGCCGGTGGGCAAGGTCGACCACGCCCGTCCCACGTCGCGATTCAGCTTGCGACGACAGTCGTCCCAATGAAGCGACCTGACGGCTGCTTGCTCCGCGGCGAGCTGCCGGCTCCGCTTCGCCCGCGGTCGAGCAGGCCTTCGAGCGGTCCGAACCGCTGTATCATTTGATCGGCGCTCGTCCGCTGGGACTGCTGATATGCACAGCCGGCTCATGGCTGTCGATCTCTTTGGCAGTGTCGGCCAGCGAGGCGGCACATGGAGGGGAAAACCATCGAGGGGGCGTCCGTGACAATTCGTGACTTCTGGACCATTCTGCGTCGGTCGTGGGTAGTGGTGGCCGTGGCGAGCGCCATGGGCATCGTCACAGCGCTCGTTCTGAGCCTGATCACGACGCCCGTTTATCAGAGCAAGGCGCAGCTCTTCGTGTCGGTGTCCGCCAATGAGATCACTGGAAGCTACACAGGTGACCTCTATGTTCGGGAGAGGATCGAGTCATACCTGACCCTGGTCGACACCCCCAGGGTCCTTGATCCGGTGATCGACAAGCTCAAGCTCGACATGGGCTACGCAGAGCTTGCCGAGCTGGTCGAGGCCAGGAATCCGGACTCGACCGTCCTGATCCAGGTGCTCGCCAAGGACAGCAGCGCGACGCAAGCCGCGACGATCGCCGATGCGACCGCCCAGTCGCTGTCCAAGGAGATCGTGCGGCTGGAGACGACCGACTCGGGGACCACACCGATCAAGGTCCACCTCATCAGCCCAGGCCAAGTATCAGATGTGCCCCAGTCCCCGCGCACCACGTTCAACCTCGTGCTCGGAGGGCTCGTGGGGTTCATGGCAGGCGTTGGAGTCGCCGTGCTTCGCGCCACCCGGAAGTCAACGAAGTCTCCCGAGAAGTCAACGAAGTCTCCCGAGGAGCCGCAGGACGCCACCCAGGTCTCGGCGGGGCATGGCCAGTATGGAGCAGCCCAATCTCGGGCCGTTGGGACACCGACCAGAAGGGGTCTGTCGAGGACTCCGGCCGCCTCGTCCGATCGGCCAGGAGTCCGGGTCTGAGTGGTCGGGCAGGGCTGAAGGTCCCAGGGCGATCCGACTCGTGCCACTTCGATCGAGCATGAACAGGGCAGACCTGCCTGCAACCCCTCGGACGCGCGGGCACGCGCTCGACCTTCCGACTGACGAATGGGTGAGCCCACAGTGAACGCACCCTCAGGTCCTGAGGTCCAGTTGCTCTCATGCGACGACGCCGCTACGTAGCTGCGGACTGAGTACCCCTCCCGGATCAGGCGATCGACGAGTTCGGGTCGCACACCGAGCAAGGTCTGGCACTCGAAATGGTCCGGACCCACCCCGGCTTCCGCTGCATCACGG
>CAZWXF010000066.1:0-15567 GCA_964638055.1 uncultured Bifidobacteriaceae bacterium
CCCGCTGTTCGTGGAGAAGGTCCACGATGTCGTCGGGCTCTACCTGGACCCCCCCCGAGTCCGCAGTCGTGCTGTGCGTGGACGAGAAGAGCCAGGTGCAGGCGCTGGCCCGCTCGCAGCACCGCGACCGAGTCCGCGCAGGCCGAGCTTCGTGGCGCCCGGGACGCCTTGGAAGAACTGGAGAGTTGGGGTCCGAGCCGGCTCCGGGAGCCGACCGGGCAGGGCGACCTCCGACAGCTCATACCAAGGTCAAGACGGTCGGCGAGCGTCGTGCACCTGTACGTCTACGGTGCGGACCTTCCGGTTTGCGGCAGGGTCCCGGACGGCAACTCCCCACTCGTGTACCGCGCCGGGGACGGCAGTTCTCCCTACAACGGTCGCAGGCGATGCCCACGCTGTCATGAGGTCCAGATGGAGGATCTCGAGGCTTGGTTTGAATCTCACGGTCCCTCGACCTGAGCTGCTGCTGGCGACCCGGGAGGCGTGCCTCGCTTCGGAAGGTGGCTCTGCCGCGCCCCTTCCTCTCATCAGGAGTTCGTCACGGGGCGCCGTGCTATCCAGGTCGTAGGTAGTGGGCATTGCGGCCGGTGGTTTGGCCGCGTGAGAGCTGCTCGTCATCGACGGCGCGGTCGAGGGCGCCGCGGGCTCCGCCGACGGTGAGGCCGGTGAGGGCTGCGTAGTCCCCGGAGGTGATGCGATCGTGGGTGTCGAGCCAGGTGTTGATGACGGTGGGCGTGTCTGTCGGGTCGGGTGTCAGGTACCAGAGGACCCGTCGGCGTTTGAGCATGTCGCGGTCGGCCTTGCCGGTCTGGACCACGCGCCGTGCGGTGGGGGAGAGTATCCAGACGTCCTTGTAGCTGCCGATGAGGGGTTGCTCGTCGATGACGCATCTGCTGGCGCTGTCCAGGGCCTCTTCTGCCTCGGCTCGCGTGCGCTGCAGCACGTGGGCCATGTGTTCGGCGGTGGTGTAGGGCTGGTGCAGGAGCGTGTAGACGATCAGGGCGGTCTGGACGTCTCGCTGCCGGGCGACGGGTTGGATGCGGGAGGTCAGGCGCATGATGGGGATGACGGGGGGGCCTCCGACGAGGCGTGTCCGGACTCGTGGTCCTGGGTCTTCGGCGAGCAGGGGCGGTCGGTGGCCGAGGGTGACCATCTCCCGGTACATGCGGTCTACTCCGATGCCTTGCTTGTCGACCAGCCCCAGGGCGCGCACGGCGTCGGCCAGTGCTGGTGAGCGGCTGTACCGCTGGGTGAGGACGTTGTCTGCGGTGACGCCGCCGACGAACCCGCCGGGGGAGACAACGGTCAGTGAGCTGTCGGCTTCGACCCAGGTGACGGTGGTGGGTTCGTGCAGGTTCCAGTCCCTGTGGACGACGCCGTTGAGGACGGCTTCACGTGCGGCTCGGACGGGCAGCTGGCGCACCACGCGTTCGGCGAACGCGCCGGTGAGGGTGACCCGGTCGTTCGCCGCGCCGAGCAGGGTTTCGATGCGCAGGATCTGCTCGAGCAGGCTCAGGCCGACGAAGGCGTCCTCACGGGCGAGCACGTCGCCGCCTTCGACGTCCAGCCGGGTCCAGGTCAGCCATGCGCGGGGGGAGGGGCAGAACAGCAGCGCCCCGGCTTCGGTGAGGTGGTCATCGACGGTGAGCACGCCGAGCCGTCGCAGGAGTTCGGCGGGAGGCGCGCTGGCCCAGTCCTCGTGGCCGGTGTCCGAGGAGGCTGAGCGGTCACCCAGGTAGTTCCGGGCGATCGCGATTGCGGCATCGGTGGCTTGGGCGGCGGTGATGCTGGTAGGTCGAGCCATCGGGTCCCAGCCGGCCCTACCCTGCCGATGCTGCCACCATTGACCGCGGTCGACTGGTACGGAGTTCGCGCCGACGCGCCAGCGCAACCGGTTGCCGGTGTCTTCGACGGGTTCGCGGGCTTCTGCCACGTAGATGATCAGCAGGCGGATCCCTCGCTCCTTGCGGGTTTCGACGTCCGGGGCCACGTCGATGCGGCGGTAGATCTCGTGGCGAAGCCATTCCGGGTCCAGTTCTGTGCCGAGCAGATCGCCGGTTCGGTTCTCGATTCCGACGATCAGCGCGCCGCCACCAGGGGTGTTCGCCATGGCAGCGACCTCGTCGGCGAGGTGGTCGGCGGCGGCGGGGTTCTGGGCGGCTCCTGGGAGCAGGGTCCCTCCGGCTCCACGGCGGCCGGCCTCCTCCTTGATGTCGACGCGCTGACGCTCGGCATCGTTGGGCAGGACCCCGCGGCGCAGACTGGCCAGACAGGCCTGCAAGGCGTCTTGAGCGCGGGCCCGGTCGGTCAGCAGCTCTGCGCCTGGCTGAAAGGCAACTGGTGCGCCCGAGTCGTCCACGACTGTCACTTTACAGGCGATCTTAAACGGATAGTCGCGGCCTTGGTTGGCCGGTCGTGTCGGTTCACCGCCAGTCACCGGCGGCGCGCCGGCCGAGTTGTAGCGGGCGCGACGCGACGGCCGCATTGTCGCCGCTACCTCGGGTGGGCGATCCGCACGGGTTGTGAGCACGGATCGTGTGCGGAGGGCTGGGTCCTGTTGCGACGCAGCGGCGTTCGCGAACCACGAGCGCCCCGCTCGGAAGGCCCCTGGGTGAACGGGAACTTGGTAGGAAGCCTGATGCCAGGGAGCGTTCCGACGCCGGGCCCGGCGTCGGGCATCACCGACACCCGGGACGTCACAGCAGCCGACGGGATGAACGATCGTTCCCTGTCCGCGTGGTTCCGGGTGACTACCAGGCAACTGCGGGTCTGAGATCCACGCGACGCTATGGACGCTTTGGAGTATTCCGAGCGGTCGCTCGCGACCCGTGCCGTCATGGCGGCTCGGGCATCCGCACGCGTCGCAGGCTGTCGGAGGCGGCCTGGCAGTTCGCGGTGGTGAGGTTGCCTGTGGGAGTTGTCGTCAGGCCTTCCGGGGGTCGGGGAAGCCGAGGCTGGTGTAGCCGGGTGTGCGCTTCGCCAGAGCGGCGGCGAGGACCGGTACCCCTACGTCGTGGTAGTCGTGCACTTCGGCGGTGTGCTTGCCGGGGTAGGTGCGTAGGACGCGGCCGGCGTACTGCACGAGCCTGCCTTTGAACGAGACGGGTCCGGCCAGGAAGAGGGTGTCGAGGGCCGGGCAGTCGAATCCTTCGCCGACGAAGTGCCCGGTAGCCACGACGAGCAGGGGAGGTCCCGCGTCGTCGGGGACGAGGCGGGCGAGGGCCGCGGCGCGTTCGCGGGCCCCCATCCCGCCTTTGAGGACGACCGGTGACAATCCGCGCTCCGTGAGCGCGGCGGCCAGGTGGTCGACGTGTGCCGTGCGTTGAGCCAGGACGAGGCAGTGACGCCCGCGCCGGTGAGCTTCGACGACGTCGGTCAGGATCTGTTGGTTTCGTGTCTGGCTTTCGGCCAGCGCTCGATGGACGAGGGTGATCGCGCCGGGCATGGACAGGTCGATTGGCTCCTCGAATCGGAACTGCGTCGGGTGAACGATGAGGACGGGTCGAGGCCGGTCGGCGTCGGCACCTTCGAGGGTGTCAGGGTCGGGATCATCGAGGGTGTGCCGGATAGGACCAAGTTGGAAACCGATCAGGTCGTCGAGACCGTCGCGGCGGTAGGGAGTGGCGGTCAGCCCGAGCCAATAGCGTGCGGGGATGGTGCGGACGGCGGATTCGAACGCGGCCGCGGGCACGTGATGGCACTCGTCGACCACAACGAGGCCGTAGCCGTGGAGCGACTCGGCGAGGCCGTCGCGTCGGGCGAGGGTCTGCAGCATCCCCACGTCGATGACGCCGGTGAGCTTCGTCCGTCCACCGCCGAGTTGGCCCGCCTTGACTCCGAGCAGTTCCCGGATCTGTCGGCGCCACTGGTCGGCCAGTGTCTTGCGGTCGACCAGCACGAGGGTTGAGGTGGACCGCGCTGCGATGACCGCGCAGGCCATGACGGTCTTCCCCGATCCAGGCCGCGCGACCAGGAGCCCGAGATCATGGGGGAGCAACGCCTGGACCGCGGCTTCCTGAGCGGGCTGAAGCTTGAGACGCGGGGTCCACTCCTGTGCGGCCCCTGTGGCCCGGCGATCGTCGGTTCGGGTCTTGCTCCCGGACTCCTCGACGAGCTTGATGGCGATGTCCAGCAGTCCCCGCGGCAGGACCAGGTGATCGTCGAGTGTCTCGTCGTACGAGCAGATGATCCGTGGGATGTTCCAGGTCGACTGGCGCCGCCGCTGCCGCTCGTAGAAGTCCGGGTTGTACGTCGATGCGGCGTGTTTGAGCGTCGCGTACAGCGACGGGCTCAACTCGCCACCAGGAATGCGCACGGCGCCATCCAGTGTGAGATGCACGATGGACGAGGGTCGCGGCTGGGTGCGGGTCGACCGAGCCGGCCCCACCTGGTCTACCCGCGCACCGACGGCCGGCTCTCGCAGGCGCTTGGCCAGATCGTGGACCTGCCGAGGAGTCAGCCGGTCCAGCGTCGACAGGTACTCCCACTGGTCCTCGACCGGCTCCAGAGTCCCGAGCTCCAGGAACACAGTGGTCCCGATCTTGCGGGACTTGCCATGCAAAGGGGCTGCGATCAGGTTGCCGGGTCCGTTCCCGATGAGCAGGTCCTGCGACGGGAACAGCCGGTCGTAGCACCGCAGATCCATCCGACCCCGGATGGCGATCGCCTCACGCACCAGCCCGGTCCCGACCTGACGGGCGCCGGCCGCGGACACCGGATCGGTGAAGAAGATCCATACATGGGCGCCGACCCCGGAACGAGAGACCTCCAGTGCTGCCGGAGCGCCCAGCGCCCGGGCCGCCTTGAGGTAGGCCAGAGCATCAAGCATGGCGGCAGGCCCGTCGAAGTCGGCGGCCAGCCAGCACGTCTGGTCACCCGGCAGCATCGGATACAGGCCAATGTGAACGTCGCCGGTCAGATGCGCCGCCAACACGTCGGCCGTCAGCGGCAGGTAGCGGCGAGTGCCCGCCGTCGCGCCCTTGCGCCAACCTCCTTCGACCGCCGGCACCCAGCCAGACGTCCCTGATCGCGCGTTCTCCCACGTGATCGCGTAGACGTCCGTGCGTGCCCGGAACAAGGCTGCGTAGAACGCGACCTTCGACTGCGGCGACGAGCTGGAATCCACAGGCCCCGGAGCCCTCTCGAACCACGCACCCTGCGTGCCCGCGGTCGGCGCAAGCTCGGCGTCCGTGAGCTTCAGCAGCTTGCGCAGCCGAGCGTTCTCCCGTCGCAGACTCTCAAGCTCGCGGGCGAGGTCCACCACGGTCCCATCCTGCTGGTCGGGGATTGACCTTGACCACCGAGGTCCCGGCCCCAACGCGTGCTCGGACCTTGATGTCGGTGTCGCGGCGAAGCGGGTGACGAGCGCGTGGGCGCACGGGATAGCGAATCCACCGCCCAGGGCGCACCTGTTCACGCACGATGTCAGGTCACTACCAGGTGCTGGACGCGCGGAACGCTTCGGTGTGGGTTACCGGCGAGATGATCGAATGCAGCAGGTGGGCTGATTGAAGACGGCACCTCGAGCGATCCGGTCCCAGAGCGCATCAGTGTGCTGCGCCCGGGCGATTTCTCTACTGATCGCCGGGTGCTCTGGGCGCGGGACCCGCAAACCCCCGTCCTCAGTTTGCTTGCCAACGATCTCGCAGAGGACGTCCGCGCTGGCGTCGGGGGCAACCCTTCGGCGTCGTGGGCGCTTCTTGAGAAGTTGTCCGGAGATCCCGACGCGTACCGGCGCCTTCTCGACTCGTCCATACACAGCGTTGCTAATATCACGGGGTAATGCGAGTGACTGTGGGCAAATGAGGTAGCCTCCCCGTTGGAGCGGCTGTCCGGACCCGGGGTCCGCGAGGGGCCCTCGACAGGAGGAGACGGGCATGGCCAACGAGGTTGCTGTCAAGGATCAGGCCCCCGCCCGCAGCCCGGTCCAGATGCTGGCGTTGGCCACCGTGGGGTTCGCCGTGACGTTCTGGGCCTGGGCGCTGCTCAGCCCGCTCGGCTCTGCCCTGCGCGAGGAGCTGGGGCTGACCTCCTTCGAGCAGGCGGTCCTCGTGGCCGTCCCGGTGCTCGTCGGATCGCTCGGCCGGATCCCGATCGGGGGGCTGACTGATCGGTTCGGCGGTCGCGTGATGTTCACCGTCATGTCCCTGGTGACCATCGCTCCCGTCCTGTACCTCGGCCACGTCGCCGACTCGTTCGCGTCCTACCTCGTGGGTGGGTTCTTCCTGGGCGTGGGCGGCACGACGTTCGCGATCGGCATCCCCTTCGTCAACTCCTGGTACCCGCCGGAGCGACGGGGAACCGCGCTGGGACTGTTCGGGATCGGCATGGGCGGGACCGCGATCTCGGCCTTCACGACGGTCCAGCTGACCCAGCGGATGGGGCCCTCCTTCCCGTTCGACCTCGTGGCGATCCTGCTCGCCTGCTATGCCGCGGCGGCCTGGCTGCTGATGCGTGACCGCCCGGACCGGCCCCGACCGCCCGGCTCGGTGCTCAGCCGGACGTGGTCGGTGCTCAGGCTCCGCTCGACGCTGCTGCTGGCGCTGCTCTACGCGGTCTCCTTCGGCGGGTTCGTCGCATTCAGCGTCTACCTGCCCACCTACCTGAAGACCGCCTACGAGCTCACCCAGAGCGACGCCGCGATGCGGACGGCCGGGTTCGTCGTCCTGGCAGTCCTGATGCGTCCCGTGGGGGGCTGGCTCTCGGATCGTCATCACCCCGTCCCCGTGCTGGCCGTGGCCTTCGGCTGCGGGCTGGCCCTGGCGCTCCTGGCTTCGCTGGAGCTCCCCCTGATCCCCATGGGCACCGTCGCGTTCCTGGGACTCGCCGCGGCGCTCGGGCTCGGGACCGGCGGCGTCTTCGCGCTGGTTCCCCTGATGGCTCCCCGGGAGAAGGTGGGCTCAGTGACCGGTGTGGTGGGTGCTGCAGGAGGCTTGGGGGGGTTCTTCCCGCCCTTGGTGATGGGGGCGGTCTACGGCATCCTGGGCGACTACTCGGTCGGATTCCTGCTGCTGGCCGGCGCTGCGCTTGTCGCCCTGCTCTGCACGCTGATCGTCATTCCCCGGCTGACGGCCGGGGCTGCGCCGACGACCTCCCGCCCGATAGACCTGCCCCGATGACGAACGCATCCGCGTCGACGATCGGACGCACCCTCGCGCGGCTGGGCGGGCTCAAGGCCCACCCCTCGGACGGTCCCACGGCCGGGTCGACCCGGGATGCCGTCCGCATGGTCATCGCCAGCGCGCCCGCCGCAGTGCCCATCGATCACATCTGCGAGGCCACCGGCCTGCACGCCAACACGCTGCGGCCTCACCTCGACGTCCTGCTGGCGCTGGGCGCCATCACCCGCGAGCACGCGCCGAGCTCCGGGCGCGGCCGACGGCCATGGCTGTACTCGGCTGTCGAGACCCCGTGGGAGCGGGACCGCCGCAGGCTCGCCTCGGCCCTGCTCGAGCAGCTGGAACCCGGTGATCACGCCCTGGCCGCTGAGGCGGCGCAACGCTGGGCGGACCGCCCCGAGACGCGCGCCGGTCCGGCCGAGTCGATCGACGAGGCCGTGGCCAATGCTGCGGAGTCGATGGCACGCATCGGGTTCGAGGTGACGCTGACTCCCGCCGGGGACCGCATGGACCTGCAGGGCTGTCCCTACCTGGACCTCATCGCCGAGAGGCCCGTGATCTGCGAGATCCACGCGGCGCTGCTGCAGCGACTCCTCGAGGACAGCGGCCAGCCGGTTTCGCTGGAACGGCTGGACGTATGGAGCGGCCCGGGCGTCTGCACGGCTCACCTGCGCCGGGCGGACCGCGTGCCTCACCGGACCATCCGGATGACCCCCGACCACACCGTCCGACCCGAACCGTCCAGCCCCGAACCGTCCAGCCCCGCCGGACCGATAAGCCAGGAGGCCTCATGAACCCCCCACCGCAGGCGGCCACATCGGACGCCGCCCGTGAGTTCCTCGTCGGTGCGGGGCGGTTCTTCGTCCCCGGGGAGGTCTCCGCCGACCAGCGCACGGTGACGAAGGTGGGCGGGAGGCAGGGCGACGCCTTCTACCGGGACCGATGGAGCCACGACAAGGTCGTCCGCTCCACGCACGGCGTGAACTGCACGGGATCGTGCTCGTGGAAGGTGTACGTCAAGGACGGGATCATCACCTGGGAGACCCAGCAGACCGACTACCCGTCCATCGGGCCCGATTCCCCGGAGTACGAGCCCCGGGGGTGCCCCAGGGGCGCGGCCTTCTCCTGGTACACCTACTCGCCCACCCGCGTGCGCTACCCCTACGTCCGCGGGGTCCTGCTCGAGGCCTACCGCGCGGCGCGGAAGCGGCACCCGGATCCGGTGGACGCCTGGGGTGCGGTCGTCGGCGACGAGGAGGTCCGACGTCGCTACCAGCGGGCCCGCGGCAAGGGTGGCCTGGTCCGCGCGAGCTGGGCCGAAGTGCTCGAGATCATCGCCGCCGCGCACGTCCACACGGTGAAGGCCCACGGCCCCGACCGGATCTTCGGCTTCTCTCCGATCCCCGCGATGTCGATGGCGTCGCACGCCGCGGGCAGCCGCTTCATCAGCCTCATGGGCGGGGCGATGCTCAGCTTCTATGACTGGTACTGCGACCTGCCGGTGGCCAGCCCGCAGGTGTTCGGCGACCAGACCGACGTCCCGGAGAGCGCGGACTGGTGGAACGCCAGCTACCTGATCATGTGGGGCGCCAACGTCCCGGTGACCCGCACCCCGGACGCGCACTTCATGGCCGAGGCGCGCTACCGCGGCCAGAAGGTCGTCACTGTCTCCCCGGACTACGCCGACAACACCAAGTTCGCCGACGAGTGGCTCAGCCCGCATCCGGGGACCGACGGCGCGTTGGGCATGGCCATGGGCCACGTCATCCTCAAGGAGTTCTACGTCGACCGCCAGGTGCCGCGGTTCGTGGATTACGTCAAGAAGTTCTCCGACCTGCCCTTCCTCGTGACGCTGCGGGAGAAGGACGGGTCCTATGTCGCCGACAAGTTCCTGACGGCCGCCGACCTCGGCGAGGCATCGGAGGGCGCGGCGTTCAAGACGGTGCTGGTGGACCGCGCGACCGGCCGCCCGCACGTGCCCAACGGGTCGCTCGGCTTCCGGTTCAACGAATCGGGCATGGGCAGATGGAACCTCGACCTCGAAGGAGTCGACCCCGCGCTCACGCTGCACGACGCGGGCGGCTCAAAGGTCGTGGAGATCCTCATGCCGCGCTTCGACGTCGGCCAGGAGGCCCACGAGGGCGGCGCGGTCCACGCCCGGGGCGTTCCGGTCGTGCCCATCCACACCATCTCCGGCGAGCGGCTCGTCACGACCGTGTTCGACCTCATGCTCGCCCAGTACGGCGTGGGCCGAGAGGGCCTGCCGGGCGAATGGCCCGCCGGCTACGACGATCCCGCCCCCTACACGCCGGCCTGGGCCGAGGAGATCACCGGCGTGCCCGCCGCCCAGACCGTCCGCGTGGGCCGGGAGTTCGCCGCGAACGCCGAGGAGTCCGGCGGCCGATCCATGATCATCCTGGGTGCGGGCACCAACCACTGGTTCCACTCCGACACGATCTACCGGACCTTCCTGGCCATGATCACGCTCACGGGCTGCCAGGGGATCAACGGCGGGGGCTGGGCGCACTACGTCGGCCAGGAGAAGTGCCGGCCGGTCACGGGCTGGGCGCAGCTGGCGTTCGCGCTGGACTGGCAGCGGCCGGCCCGGCAGATGATCGGAACCGCCTTCTGGTACGTCCACACCGACCAGTGGCGCTACGACCGGCTCGGCGCCGACCTGCTGGCATCCCCGCTCGGGGAGGGCCGCTTCGCGGGCCAGACGATGATGGACACGCTGGCGCAGTCCGCGCGATCCGGCTGGATGCCCTCGTTCCCATCCTTCGATCGCAACCCGCTCCAGATCACAGCCGAGGCGCGGGCCGCCGGGGTGCCCGTCGCGCAGCACATCACCGAGGAGCTCAAGGCCGGCCGGCTCCGGTTCGCCGTCGAGGACCCGGACGCCCCGGAGAACTGGCCGAGGGTGCTCACGGTCTGGCGGGCCAACCTGCTGGGTTCGTCGTCCAAGGGCAACGAGTACTTCCTCAAGCACCTGCTGGGCACCGACCATGCCGTGCGCGCCGAGGAGACCGATCCCGAGCACCGGTCGGCCAGCGTGGAGTGGCGGGATGCTCCGGTGGGCAAGCTCGACCTGCTGGTCAGCATCGACTTCCGGATGACCTCCACCGGCCTGTTCGGCGACATCCTGCTGCCTGCGGCGACCTGGTACGAGAAGCACGACCTGTCCAGCACGGACATGCATCCCTACGTCCACGCCTTCACCCCGGCGATCGATCCGCCCTGGGAGACGCGCAGCGACTACGACATCTTCCAGTCGCTGGGGCGCACCGTCTCGGCACTGGCCCAGGGGCATCTGGGGGTGGAGCAGGACGTGATGGCCATCCCACTGGCCCACGACACGCCCGACGAGCTCGCCGTCCCCGGCGGCGTGGTGCGCGACTGGCGATCCGGCGAGGTGGACCTCATCCCCGGCACGACCGCCCCGAAGCTCGTCGAGGTGGAGCGCGACTACGGCGCGATCGGGGCGAAGATGTCGGCGCTCGGGCCTCTCCTGGACACGGTGGGCACCCTCCAGAAGGGCGTCGTCGTGAAGACCGCGCCGGAGGTGGCGACGCTTGCCCGGGTCAACGGGGTCATCGCAGAGGGACCGGCGGCGGGCCGGCCCGCGCTGGTGACCGACGTGCAGGCCTGCGAGGCGATCCTGACGCTGTCGGGGACCACGAACGGGCGCGTGGCGGTGGAGGGGTTCGAGCACCTGGAGGCTCGAACCGGCCAGGCGATGGCCTTCCTCGCCCAGGAGCACGAGGGCAAGCGGATCACCTTCGCCGACACCCAGGCGCGTCCCGTCCCGGTGATCACCAGTCCGGAGTGGTCGGGCTCGGAGCACGGCGGCCGGCGGTACACGGCGTTCGCGATCAACGTCGAGCACCTCAAGCCGTGGCACACGCTCACGGGTCGCCAGCACCTCTTCCTCGACCACGACTGGATGAGCGAGGTGGGCGAGCAGCTGCCCACGTTCCGCCCGCCCCTGAACATGCACCGGCTGTACGGGGACCAGGGCACGGGGGCCGGCCGGGAGGTGACAGTTCGCTACCTCACGCCACACTCGAAGTGGTCCATCCACTCTGAGTACCAGGACAACCTCTTCATGCTCTCGCTGTCCCGCGGCGGACCGGAGATCTGGATGAGTCCTGTCGATGCCGAGGCCATCGGGGTCAAGGACAACGAGTGGATCGAGGCGTACAACCGCAACGGCGTCGTCGTGGCGCGCGCCATCGTCAGCCACCGCATGCCCGCGGGGACCGTCTTCATGTACCACGCGAAGGACCGCACCGTGGACGTGCCGCGCACGGAGACCTCGGGCCTGCGCGGTGGCATCCACAACTCGCTGACCCGGCTGCTGATCAAGCCCACCCACCTCATCGGTGGGTACGCGCAGCTGTCGTTCGCGATGAACTACCTCGGCCCCACCGGCAACCAGCGCGACGAGGTCACCGTCATCCGGCGGCGCTCGCAGGAGGTGCAGTACTGATGAAGGTCATGGCGCAGGTCGGCATGGTGATGAACCTCGACAAGTGCATCGGGTGCCACACGTGCTCGGTGACCTGCAAGCAGGCGTGGACCAACCGGGCCGGGATGGAGTACGCGTGGTTCAACAACGTCGAGACCCGCCCCGGCCAGGGCTATCCGCGCACCTACGAGGACCAGGAGCGGTGGCGGGGCGGCTGGGTCCTCAAGCGGGGCAAGCTGCGGCTGCGCGCCGGGTCCCGACTCCACCGACTGTCGATGATCTTCGGCAACCCGAGGCTGCCGACGCTGCAGGACTACTACGAGCCGTGGACCTACGAGTACGACACGCTCATCTCCGCACCGCTCGGCGAGCACACCCCCGTCGCCCGGCCCAAGTCGCTCATCTCGGGCAAGCCCATGAAGATCGAGTGGTCGGCGAACTGGGACGACGACCTGGCCGGCGGGCCGGAGCTCGCGCCGGCTGACCCGGTGCTGCGCAAGATCAAGTCCGAGGTCGGCGACCGCGTGAAGCTGGAGTTCGAGCAGGCATTCATGTTCTACCTGCCGCGCATCTGCGAGCACTGCCTCAACCCGTCGTGCGTGGCCTCGTGCCCCTCCGGGGCGATGTACAAGCGCGCCGAGGACGGCATCGTGCTGGTAGACCAGGACGCCTGTCGCGGCTGGCGGATGTGCGTCACCGGCTGCCCGTACAAGAAGGTCTACTTCAACCACCGAACGGGCAAGGCCGAGAAGTGCACGCTGTGCTACCCGCGCATCGAGGTCGGCCTGCCGACGGTGTGCTCGGAGACGTGCGTGGGCCGCTTGCGCTACCTCGGACTGTTCCTCTACGACGCAGACCGGGTGACGGCTGCCGCTGCCACGCCGAACGAGCGGGACCTCTACCAGGCCCAGCTGGACCTGCTGCTGGACCCGAACGACCCGGAGGTCATCGAGGCTGCCCGCCGTGACGGCATCCCGGACGACTGGATCGCCGCCGCGCGCCGCTCGCCGGTCTACCGACTGGCCTGCGAGTACCGGGTGGCGCTGCCGCTGCATCCGGAGTACCGCACGATGCCGATGGTCTGGTACATCCCGCCGCTGTCCCCGGTCGTGGACGCGCTGCGCGACACGGGCCACGACGCCGAGGACGCCGGCAACCTGTTCGGGGCCCTGCGCTCGCTGCGGATCCCGATCGAGTACCTCGCCGAGCTGTTCACCGCCGGGGACGTCGCGCCCGTGCAGCGCTCCCTGCACGTCCTGGCCGCGATGCGCTCCTACATGCGCGACCACAACCTGGGCCACGAGGCGCGTCCGGAGCTGTGCGAGGCGGTGGGGATGACGGAGGAGGAGATGTACGAGCTGTACCGGCTGCTCGCGATCGCCAAGTACGAGGACCGATACGTGATCCCCAAGGCGCACACCGAGACCGCTCGGTCGCTGGACGAGCTTGCGTGCTCGCTGGACTACGAGGGCGCTCCGGGCATGTACGAGTCCGGCCCGTTCGGCGAGGCCAGCGGACGACCCGTGCCGGTGGCGGTGGAGACGTTCCATGCGCTCAAGCAGCGCCAGACCTCGGAGGTGATCGTGCCCTCGGAGGATCGGGAGGCCCGCGTGGGCCTGTTGAACTGGGACGGCGTCGGCGTCCCGCTGGGCATCCCGACCGTCCCGCCGAGGAAGCGGGAGGCGGACCGATGAGCCGACGGGAGGAAGCGGCGCGCCGCGTCGACGAGGTGGCCGTCGCACGCCTCGCGGCCTCCTGGCTCCTCTGGTACCCCGACGACGAGCTGGCCGAGCAGGTGCCGCGGATTGCTGGCGCCGTGGCGGGCCTGCCGCGGGACCTGCGCGAGCCCCTCGATGCGTTCCTGGACCACCTCGACGGCACGGCACTGCTCGACGTCCAGCGGCACTACGTGGCGATGTTCGACATGAAGCGCAAGGCCTGCCTCTACCTGTCCTACTGGACCAACGGTGACACCCGGAACCGCGGCATGTCGATCCTGCGGTTCAAGCAGGCCTACCTGGAGTCCGGGGCGGACCCGAACGACATCGAGCTGGCCGATCACCTCGCGGTCGTGCTGGAGTTCGCGGCCACCCGTGACCGGCTGACCGGCGATGCCCTGCTCGCCGAGCACGAGGCTCCCATCAGACTGCTCCGCCAGGCGCTGGCCGACATGGACTCGGTGTACCGGCACGTCCTCGATGCCGTCGTGGCGACCCTGCCCGAGGCCACCCCGGCGCTGCGGGCGCGCATGGCCGGACTGGCTGCCGCCGGCCCGCCGACGGAGCTGGTGGGCCTCGAGCCGTTCCCGACCCCGCTCACGCTGGAGCCGATCGGGGGCCGGCGATGAGCGACCTGTCCACCCTGGACGTGCTGCTGTGGGTGGTGCTGCCGTACGTGACGATCGCGGTGTTCGTCGTCGGCCTGATCTGGCGCTATCGCTACGACAAGTTCGGCTGGACGACGCGCAGCAGCCAGCTCTACGAGGGCCGGCTCCTGCGCATCGCCAGCCCGCTGTTCCACATGGGCATCCTGGCCGTGATGATGGGGCACGTCGTCGGGCTGATGATCCCGGAGTCGTTCACCCACGCCATCGGCCTGTCCGAATCGGCGTACCACTTCTTCGCCGTGAGCCTCGGCGCCGTGGCCGGGGCGGCGACCCTGTCGGGCCTGGCGCTGCTCATCTACCGACGGCGAACCGTGGGACCGGTGTTCGCCGCCACCACGAAGAACGACAAGACCATGTACGTGTTCCTGGCCTCGGCGATCTGCCTGGGCCTGGTCGCAACCATGGTCGGCGCAGGAGTGCTCGGGGACGGCCACAACTACCGCGAGGACGTCTCGGTGTGGTTCCGCTCGATCTTCATGCTCGATCCGGAGGCGGGGTTGATGGCAGAGGCGCCGGCCGCGTTCCAGGTGCACGCCGTGGCGGGCCTGGCCCTGTTCCTGATCTGGCCCTTCACCCGTCTGGTGCATGCCTTCAGTGCCCCGATCGGTTACCTCTTCCGGCCCTACGTGATCTACCGCGAGCGCGGACCGCACGACCCCGGCAACCGGGAGCCGCGCCGCGGCTGGGAGCGCGTCGGATGACCACCACGAGGACGCAGCCGCACCCGAGCCGCTCGGGCAGCCGGGGGCCGCGGCGTGGCTGGGAGCGCCTCGGATGACCACGACGACAGCGTCGCCGCCCGGGAGCGGCATGCGCCGCCGCCGGGTCCTGGCCATCCCCAACCAGCACGGCGCCTGGGCGTTCCTGGCCGTTCCGGTCCTGCTCGTGTTCATCCTGGCGGGCTGGACCGCGATCGGCGCGTGCTTCGCCCTGGCCTGGTTCCTGTCCTACCCCGCCAGCTTCTACCTGAGCCGCGCGGTGGTGATCCGCTGGCGGCGCGGATCGTGGTCCCGGCTGGCGAAGCGCGAGCTGGCGAACGCAGCACCCTGGATCGTGCTGGCCCTGGTCCCCGTGAGCGTCCTGTTGGCTCTGCGGCCATGGCTGATCCCCATCGGGGCACTCCTCGCCGTGCTCTGGACGGCGAGTCTGTGGCTGTCGCGAACCGGGCGGGAACGCGGGGTCGGCAACGACCTTCTCCTGGTGGCCCAGGCGGCGCTGGCGGTCCCGTTGATGTGGGCCATCACGATCGACGCCTGGCCTCCGCCTGCCGCGTGGACGACGGCTGGCATCTGCCTGGCGTTCTTCACCGGGTCGGTGCTGCATGTCAAGTCGCTCATCAGGGAGGCGGGGGACCGCCGGTGGGCAGTGGCATCGCGGGTCTTCCACACGGTCGCACTGGCCGTGGGGTTCCTGTCGCCGTGGCTGTTCCTGCCCTTCGGCGTCGCGGCCGTGCGCGCCTACGCCGTCCCCGCCGGGACCAGGCCGGGGATCATCGGCGCCGTCGAGTCGCTGGTGTCGGTCCTCGTGGTGATCGGCGCGGCCCTGGCAGTGGGCTGACCTCCGGTCGAGACCCGCCGGTCGAGTAGCCCGTGGAG
>CAZWXF010000067.1:0-7888 GCA_964638055.1 uncultured Bifidobacteriaceae bacterium
GCTCGACCGACGGGGTCTCGACGGGCTCGACCGACGGGGTCTCGACGGGCTCGACGGACGGGGCTCGACCGACGGGGTCTCGACGGGCTCGACCGGCGGGGCTCGACCGACGCGACCGCCTGCTTGCGTGACTCTCAGCCGGCGGGGAGGGGATCGGCAGCTCGGTCCGCGGCCAGCGGATCGCCCACGGATCCGTCGGCGAGCAGCGGTCCCTGAGCCAATCGGGTCGAACGGGCGGGGGCGGTCGCAGTGAGCCCCCCGATCTCGGCCAGGGCCACGACGATCTCCTCCGGGCGGACCGTCGGTGTCACATTGGCCACGGTCACCAGGAGGGCCGTCGGTGCGAGCGGATCCTCGCGCGCTTCGACCAGACCCGATACGAGGGCGGGGCGGATGTCGAGCGTGCGGAGTCCCTGCTTCATGAGCCGACTGACGGGGACCTCCTCGGTGGCCTCGATCGCATCCCACGCCCGTCGCAGCTCCTCAGCGCCGACTCCTGGGAGCTCGATGCGCCACCGACTGGCCGCCAGTTGTCCGACCAGGTCCGCCGTGCGGGCCTCGACCACGTCCACGATGTCCAGCCCAGGCGGCAGAGCAGCATCCAGCTCTGACCGCACTGCTGCCGGGTCGCAGCGGCGCACCACGGCGATCTCGACGTACTCGGCCTCGCTGGCCGCACCGGTCGGCGCCGCATTCGCGTAGGAGACCTTCGGGTGGGGGGAGAAGCCCGCCGAGTACGCCATCGGGACGGACGCGCGGCGCAGTGCCCGTTCCAGCGCGCGCTGGAAGTCCCTGTGCGAGGAGAACCTCAGGGGGCCCCGCTTGGCGTACCGGATGCGCAGCCGCTGGACGGCTGGTGCGACGTCACGGTCCGGCGGGCGGCGGGCCGCCATCAGCCGGCCTCGACCCGCGAGCGCACCGTCGGCAGCGGCAGGAGCACCGCCTCGGTCGGCCCGACCTGGATCTGCGTGCCCAGCTGATCGCAGACGCCGCAGTCGAAGCACGGCGTCCACCGGCAGTCGTCGACCTCTCCACCGGCCAGCGAGTCCTGCCAGTCCTGCCACAGCCAGTCCCGGTCCAGTCCCGAGTCGAGGTGGTCCCAGGGAAGCACCTCGTTCTCCAGCCGCTCGCGGGTCGTGTACCAGTCGAGGTCCACGGGCTCGTCGGCCAGGGCGCGCTCACTGGCGGTGGCCCATCGGTCGAACGAGAAGTGCTCGCTCCATCCGTCGAAGCGAGCACCGTCCTGCCAGGCCGACAGGATGACCCGGCCCACCCGGCGGTCCCCGCGGGAGAGCAGGCCCTCGACGATGCCGGGCTTGCCGTCGTGGTAGCGCAGCCCGATCGCCCTGCCGTACTCGCGGTCCGCCCGGATCGCGTCGCGGAGCTTGTGCAGCCGGGAGTCGGTCGTCTCGTGGTCGAGCTGGGAGGCCCACTGGAACGGCGTGTGCGGCTTGGGCACGAAGCCCCCGATGGAGACGGTGCAGCGGATGTCGCGGGTGCCCGCCGCGGCTCGGCCCGCGCGGATGACGTTGCGCGCGAGCTCGGCGATCTGCAGGACGTCCTCGTCGGTCTCGGTCGGCAGCCCGCACATGAAGTACAGCTTCACCTGACGCCACCCGGCCGAGTAGGCGGCGGTCACGGTGCGGATGAGGTCCTCCTCGGTGACCATCTTGTTGATCACCTGCCGGATCCGCTCACTGCCACCCTCCGGGGCGAACGTGAGCCCCGAGCGCCGGCCGTTGCGCGAGAGCTCGTTGGCCAGGTCGATGTTGAAGGCGTCCACCCTCGTGCTGGGCAGCGACAGCGACACCTGCTCGCCCTCGTAGCGGTCGGCCAGTCCCTTGGCGAGCTCGGCGATCTCGGAATGGTCGGCGCTGCTCAACGAGAGCATCCCGACCTCCTCGAAGCCGGTCTTGCGCAGGCCGTTCTCGATCATCGCGCCCAGCGTGGCCGTCGAACGCTCGCGCACGGGCCGGGTGATCATGCCGGCCTGGCAGAACCGGCAGCCCCGGGTGCAGCCGCGGAAGATCTCCACGCTCATGCGCTCGTGCACCGTCTCGGCCAGCGGGACCAGCGGGGTCTTGGGGTACGGCCACTCGTCGAGGTCCATGAGCGTGTGCTTGGCCACCCGCCAGGGAGCGTCGGGGTGGTTGGGCACTACGCGGGCGATCCGGCCGTCGGGCAGGTACTCGACGTCGTAGAAGGCAGGCACGTACACCGCCCCGGTCGCCGCCAGCCGAGCCAGGAGCTCTCGGCGCAGCGCTGAGCCCTCGGCGCCGGGCGTCCGCAGCCCGGGATGCTCGGACTTGAAGGCGCGCACGACCTCGCTGACCGCCAGGACGGCCTCCTCGCCGTCGCCCATCACGACCACGTCGACGAAGTCGGCCACCGGCTCGGGGTTGAACGAGGCATGCCCGCCCATGACGACGAGCGGGTGCTCCCCTCCGCGGTCGGCGGCCAGCAGCGGGATGCCCGCCAGGTCGAGGCTCGTGAGCATGTTCGTGTAGCCCAGCTCGGTGGAGAACGAGACGCCGAGCAGGTCGAAGGCGCCCAGCGGGCGGTGGCCGTCGACAGTGAAGGCGGGGATGCCGCGCTCGCGCATGAGCCGCTCGAGATCGGGCCAGACGGCGTAGGAACGCTGCGCGAGCAGGCCGTCGACCTCGTTGACCACCTCGTAGAGGATCTGGACGCCCTGGTTGGGAAGGCCGACCTCGTACGCGTCGGGGTACATGAGGGCCCAGCGCACCGCGGCCTCGTCCCAGTCCTTGTGGGCGGCGTTGAGCTCCCCGCCGATGTACTGCACGGGCTTGCTCACCAGGGGCAGCACCTGCTCGAGGCGATCGAAGACGGGGGCGTCGGTGGTGGCCAGCACGCCACAAGGGTACGTGCCTGGGCAGGCAACGCCCGGTCTCGAAGGCCGCCCCCCAAGTTGGCCCCGGTCTGGTGCGGGCTGGGGCGAGGCCCTGCGGGCTTCCTGCGGGGGCCAACGGCACAGGCCTTCCCGCTCGATCACGGGACTCTGGGAGGTCAGCCGGCGCGGGTGCTGGCAGGCTGTGGCTCCTCGGCAGCCCGGTCGGGCAGGGCCGGCGGGCGCAGACGAGGCAGCAGCATCCCGGTCCGCGCCTTGTACGCGGCCCATTCGGGGTACCGGCTCATGCTGGCCTCCTTGCCGAGCATGTTGGGCAGGAAGATCCCGATCCACACCCAGGCCAGGACGATCCAGGGCAGCACGTGACCGGCGACGACCGCGAAGGAGGCGTACAGCAGCATCTCGCCGAGATAGTTGGGATGGCGCACGCGTGCGAAGAACCCGGTCGTGATCAGGCCTCGCCTCACCTGCAGCACGAACAGCTTCTGGGCGTCGCTGGCCATCATGACGACCACGCCGATCGCATAGACGATCGTCGCCGCGGCGAGCACCCCGGCGGGCTGCTCGGTGCCGTCGCGGACAAGGAGGACCGGAGCCAGCCAGTACGGTCCGAGGACGAGCAGGAACGACATCAGCGCACCGCCGAACGTCACGCGCACCCGCCAGCGCGGGTCGGGCATGACCGCCTCCTTGAGCAGCCAGATCAGCCCATAGCTGCCGTGAAGCGCCAGGTACGTCCACGCCGTCGCCGTCCATGTGTCCGTGGCCCACATGAGCGCGAGCACGAACGGCAGCGTGCCGCCCTTCTGCAGGTTGATCACCCAGCTCAGACGCAGCACCCTCGGCCCGCCGAGGAAGTCCTCGGAAAGGTACGACCGCAGCCTGATCCACTTGGCGAGGAAGGGGCGCACACGGCAAGGCTAGTCGCCGGGATCGACCGTGGCACGGGAGCTTCCCCGGCTGGCCCCTCGTGGAGCCCGCCAACCGGAGCAGCCTCGGCGGGCCGATCGCCGGCGGCCAGCGAGCGAACCGGTCGTCCCGCCGCGGCTGCACGCAACGTTCACCTCGGGCGCGCCGCGTCACATGGACCGCGCCCGTCGACGCGCGCGAGGATGGCTGGTCATGAGCGCGCAGGGTTCTGCCCGGGATTTCGACATCGAGTCCGTGATGGACCTGGCGGACATCATCGAGGCCCTCCAGGACCTCGAGGACGACCGCCTGGTCCGCTACGGCCTGAAGGCCACCGAGACGTGGGACGAGGTCGACGACCCGGTCCTCCTGGGCCCCGACGGGACTCCGGTGGGGACGTGGCGCGAGGGCTATCCGTACGAGGAGCGCATGACGCGCAGCGAGTACGACGTCACCAAGCGACTGCTGCAGATCGAGCTGCTGAAGATGCAGGCGTGGGTCAAGGGCACGGGGCAGCGCATCGTGATGGTGTTCGAGGGCCGCGACGCCGCCGGGAAGGGCGGCACCATCAAGCGGTTCATGGAGCATCTCAACCCGCGTGGTGCCCGGGTCGTGGCGCTGGAGAAGCCCTCCGCGCAGGAGAGCACGCAGTGGTACTTCCAGCGATACGTCAAGCACCTTCCCAGCGCCGGCGAGATCGTCATGTTCGATCGCTCCTGGTACAACCGGGCGGGCGTCGAACGGGTGATGAAGTTCTGCACGGACGCGCAGTACAAGGAGTTCATGCGTCAGGCTCCCGAGTTCGAGCGGATGCTCGTGCGCAGCGGGATCATCCTGTTCAAGTTCTGGTTCTCCGTCAGCCGCAAGGAGCAGGTGACGCGGTTCACCATCCGGCGCATCGACCCGGTCCGCCAGTGGAAGCTCTCGCCGATGGACCTGGCCAGCCTCGATCGGTGGCAGGACTACACCGACGCCAAGGAGGCGATGCTGTTCTACACGGACAGCGAGTGGGCACCCTGGACGATCGTGCGATCCAACGACAAGAAGCGCGGCCGACTCGAGGCCATGCGCTGGGTGATGTCCAAGCTGGACTACCCGGATCGGAACGAGGAGATCGTCGGGACCCCGGATCCGCTCATCGTGGGCCCCCCGGACGACATCTACGAGACAGGTGAGCACACAGGGCGGGTTTATCCGATTCTGTGACGACCCGACGCGCAACTACCCTTGCCCGTCATGAGCCAGACCACGCAGGGCCCTGCCGTCTCGGGGTCCACGTTCGATCCTGCCGGCTTCCAGGACAGGTGGCTGGAGGTGTGGGACCGGCTGGCCCCCTTCCGGTCGGGTGACCCCGACGACCCGCGGCCCCGCAAGTACGTGCTCGACATGTTCCCCTACCCCTCCGGCGACCTTCACATGGGCCACGCCGAGGCGTATGCGCTCGGCGACGTGCTCGCCCGCTACTGGGTCCAGCGCGGCTTCAACGTGCTCCACCCGATCGGCTGGGACGCCTTCGGGCTGCCGGCGGAGAACGCGGCGATCAAGCGTGGGGCCGATCCGCGGGCGTGGACGTACGAGAACATCGCCACCCAGAAGGGCTCGATGCGCCGGTACGGGTGCTCGTTCGACTGGGACCGCGTCCTGAACACCTGTGATCCGGAGTACTACCACTGGAACCAGTGGTTCTTCCTGCGGATGTTCGAGCGCGGCCTGGCCTACCGCAAGGCGAGCAACGTCAACTGGTGCCCTCAGGACCAGACGGTGCTGGCCAATGAGCAGGTCGTCGGGGGACTGTGCGAGCGCTGCGACACCCCTGTCATCAAGAAGAAGCTCACGCAGTGGTACCTGCGGATCACCGAGTACGCCGACCGGCTCCTCGAGGACATGGCCCTGCTCGAGGGCAACTGGCCCGAGAAGGTGCTGCAGATGCAGCGCAACTGGATCGGGCGCTCCACGGGCGCGGAGGTCGAGTTCGCGATCGAGGGCCGCGACGAGCCGGTCACGGTGTACACGACCCGGCCGGACACGCTGTTCGGAGCGACCTTCTTCGTCGTCGCTGCCGACTCCGAGCTCGCGGCGGAGCTGGCGGCCGGCACGCCCGCGCAGGACGAGTTCGTCACATACGTGGCGGCCACCAAGGCGGCCACCGACATCGACCGCCTGGCAAGCGACCGTCCCAAGACCGGTGTCTTCCTGCATCGGCACGCCATCAACCCGGTCAACGGCGAGCGGCTGCCCATCTACGCCTCCGACTACGTCCTCTCCGACTACGGCACCGGCGCGATCATGGCCGTGCCCGCCCACGACCAGCGCGACCTGGACTTCGCGAGGGAGTTCGGGCTCCCCGTTCGCATCGTGGTCGAGGCCGACACGGACCCCGTCGAGACGTGGGAGGCGACGGCCGACGATGGCCTGCACGTGAACTCCGGACCGCTGGACGGGCTGGGCAAGCAGGAGTCCATCGACCGGATCATCGAATGGCTCGGCGAGCGCGGGACCGGGCGGGCCGCGGTCAACTACCGGCTACGTGACTGGCTCATCAGCCGGCAGCGGTACTGGGGCACACCCATCCCGATCATCCACTGCCCGGTCGACGGCGAGGTCGCGGTGCCCGACGACCAGCTCCCCGTCCGACTGCCGGACGCCGCCGACCTGGACCTGACCCCGAAGGGCGCCTCGCCGCTGGGCGCCGCGGACGACTGGGCCACGGTGAAGTGCCCGACGTGCGGCGGTCCGGCACGTCGCGACCCGGACACGATGGACACCTTCGTGGACTCGTCCTGGTACTTCCTGCGCTACCTGGACCCGGCCCGGGAGGACGGGCCGTTCGACCCCGCGCAGGCCAATCAATGGCTCCCGGTCGATCAGTACGTCGGTGGCGTGACCCACGCGATCCTGCACCTGCTCTACGCGCGCTTCTTCACCAAGGTCATCCACGACCTCGGGATGGTCGACGCGGTCGAGCCTTTCACGCGACTGCTCAATCAGGGCATGGTCCTCATGGACGGCTCGGCGATGAGCAAGTCCCGTGGGAACCTCGTGCGCCTCTCCGATGAGCTGGGCGAGCATGGCGTGGACGCGGTGCGCCTCACGATGGTGTTCGCCGGACCGCCCGAGGACGACATCGACTGGGCCGATGTGTCGGCCGCGGGAGCCAAGAAGTTCCTGGCGCGGGCCTGGCGCCTGGCCGGGGACGTGACGAGCGAGCCCGGCGCAGATCCCTCAGGTGGTGACCTGGCCCTGCGGCGCCAGACCCACCGGACCGTCCACGACGCGGCGCAAGCGGTGGAGTCCTACCGCTTCAACGTGGCCGTCGCCAAGGCGATGGAGCTGGTCAACGCGGCACGCAAGGCGATCGACTCGGGGCCAGGTCCAGGAGACCCGGCCGTGCGTGAGGCGGCCGAGGCGGTCGCGATCCTGCTCTCCCTGGTCGCCCCGTACACCGCCGAGGAGATGTGGTCGCGGTTGGGGCACGAGCCCTCAGTTGCCCGAGGGGGATGGCCGCAGGTCGATCCGGAGCTGCTGGTGCGTGAGTCGGTCAAGTGCATGGTCCAGCTGGACGGGAAGGTGCGTGACAAGAACCGCGACTTCGTGGACGTCGCCCCCGACATCACGGAGGAGGAGCTGCGCGAGCTCGCGCTTGCCCTGCCGGCGGTGGTGCGGGCCCTCGACGGTGCCGCGCCACGCCGCGTGATCGTCCGGGCGCCGAAGCTGGTCAACATCATCACGCGCTAGTGACGGGACTCGCGTCGTGGTCTCGACAGGCTCGACCGACGACCACGCTGGTCGAGACCGTCGAGCCCGAGCCCGTCGAGCCGGCGCTGGTCGAGCCTGTCGAGCCCACGCCGGTCGAGCCTGTCGAGCCTGTCGAGCCCAAGCCTGTCGAGCCGGCGCCGGTCGAGCCTGTCGAGACCAAGCCCGTCGAGACCACGCTGGTCGAGCCCGTCCAAGCCCGTCGAGCCGGCGCCGGTCGAGCCTGTCGAGACCGAGCCCGTCGAGCCGGCGCTGGTCGAGCCTGTCGAGACAAGCCCGTCGAGACCACGCCGGTCGAGCCCGTCCAAGCCCGTCGAGCCGGCGCTGGTCGAGCCTGTCGAGCCCAAGCCCGTCGAG
>CAZWXF010000067.1:7988-10002 GCA_964638055.1 uncultured Bifidobacteriaceae bacterium
CCAAGCCCGTCGAGACCCAGGAGATCAGCGACCGGGCGCCGGCGAGTCAGGACCGCTCGATGACCCTCGTGTGCAGCCGACCGTCACCGGCAGCGACCCGCAGCGCATCGACGACGCGATCCCGATCTGCGTGCGACGCCCGCATGCTGGGCAGGTGATCCGGCACGGCGGCCACGCTACAAGGCAGACCGTCCCCAAGGAACGAGTCCGGGACGGCGTCGGCCGCGCGGTGATCTTCAAGCGCTCGGCTGCTCCTCGACCCTCGATCCGTCGTGCCCGGACAGGCCGTACCCCGGACACGTTCGACGGCGCGCCTCCCTCAGGAGCGCGCCATGGTGACCGTCCTGTCCCCTTCGCACCCCGTGCCGGGCAGGGCTGCGCGTAGCCTGACCGACCATGACCGTGGGGATCGTGACCGACTCGACCGGGTATCTCGACGCAAACCTCCTGCCTGCCGGCGTGCAGGTCGTGCCCGTGGCCGTCGTGCTCGACGGCAGGGTGTTCGACGAGGGGACCGAGATATCGCCCAAGCAGGTCGCCGAGGCGCTGCGGCGCAAGGCAGCGGTGAGCACCTCCAAGCCAGCTCCCGCGAGGTTCGCCTCGGCCTACCAGGCGCTCGCCGACGCCGGCCACGAGGCGATTGTCAGCGTCCACCTGTCGACCGAGCTGTCAGGGACCTGCGACTCGGCGCGCTTGGCAGCCGCCGCGGCACCCGTGCCGACGACGGTCGTCGACTCCCGCACTGTCGCCAGCGCGCTGGGCTTCGCGGTTCGAGCTGCCGCGCAGGTGGCGGCGGCCGGGGGATCCCACGTCGAGGTCGAGGCCGCGGCCCGGCGGACCGCCGAGCGGTCACGGACGTGGCTGGTCGTCGACAGCCTCGACGCGCTGCGCCGCGGCGGCCGGATCGGATCGGCCCAGGCACTGCTCGGCAGCGCTCTGATGGTCAAGCCGATCCTGGAGATCCGCGACGGGATGGTGACCGCGCTGGAGAAGCAGCGGACCATGAGCCGAGCGGTCGCCCGGATGGCGGAGCTGGTCTGCACGTACGCCGACAGCGGCCCTGCTGACGTCATCGTCCAGCACTGCGCCGCCGCGGCCCGCGCGCAGGAGCTGTCCGACACACTCACCGACGCCCTGTCCGGATGCGACGTGCACGTCAGCGAGGTGGGGGCGGTCATCAGCGCCCATGTCGGCCTGGGCACGGTCTCGGTGGCGGTCTGCCCGCGATGATCGACGTCGACTGGGAGTCGCTGCTGGCTGCGGCCCTGGTCAGCTACTGGATCGGCGCCATCAGCCCGGCGGCCATCGCCGCGCGGATCAAGAAGGCAGACCTGCGGGGCACGGGATCGGGCAACCCCGGCGCGACGAATGCCGCGCGCGCGATGGGGACCGCGACGGGAGTGCTCGTCGGAGTCCTCGACGTGCTCAAGGGCTTCCTGCCGGCGTTGTTCTTCAGCCAGTACCCTGAGCCGTCCGGACAGGTGGCTGGCCTCGCCGCCGTCCTGGGCCACATCACGTCCCCGTTCCTGGGCGGTATGGGCGGCAAGGGGGTCGCCACCGCGCTCGGTGCGATCCTCGCGGTGCAGCCGGTCTGGGTCGTGCCGATGCTGGTGGCTTTCGGGATCACAGTGCGCCTCACCCGCCGCATGGGCATCGGGTCGGTAGCCGGGGCGCTGACGCTGGTCCCGATGTCGGTGATCCTGTGGACCGGACCTGCCGACTTCGCATTCGCCCTGGTGCTGACGGTGCTGATCCTGAGCCGCCACACCCGCAACATCGGGGCGTTCGTCGCCGAGCGGACCGGGGCATCCCGAAAGGGCGGCGCTGGCACGGGAACGGGGTCGACCGCGGGGGGAGCCGGGTCCGGTTCCTCAGCGCCGGGCCAGCCCGGGAGGGCACGGGAGCCCGGACCCGGATCGGTGGGTCCCGAAGGTGACCCCGAGGCGGACGGGACGGGCTCGGGCTGACCCACGCCGGTCGTGCTCGTCGAGACCGGCCCCGGTCACGCCGGTCG
>CAZWXF010000067.1:10102-15162 GCA_964638055.1 uncultured Bifidobacteriaceae bacterium
GCTCGTCGAGACCCGCCCCTGACCCTGCCGTCTGCGTGTTGGTCGCGGCTCCATGAGGGCGATTCCACAGATCCTCCTCGACCGGGGTCCGCCGCCGCAGCCGCTTCCTAGCCTCGCGGCGTGAGTCACACCACCGATCTCCTCCTCGCCCGATTGCGGATGTGGGCCAACGGGCCTGGCCGACTCGCTCCGCAGGGTGGCCCCGGCGGGACCGGTTGGGCCGACTCCGCGCAGGGACCCGACCCCGGCCCGCCGGGGAGGCCGGGGCTGGGTCCCGACGCGACGCGGGGTAGCCACGGGCAGGCTTTCGACGGGCGGGGTCTGCCGGAAGAGCGCCACGGGCAGGGGCGTCACGGGCAGGATCGTGAGGGCCCCGGTCGTGACGGGCCCAGTCGTGACGGGCACGACGGTGACGGGGATGGTCGTGACGAGCCGCCCGAGGCATGGCTGGTCGGACGGTCGGCGCGTCTCATGCCTGTCGCAGTCGCGGTGGTGACCGTAGCGACGCTGCTCCTGGGCGGATTCCTGCTGTGGCGGGCGCGCCCGGTGACCCACATCCCGCAGGACGAGGGACTGTCGGCGCTGGTCAGTCCGGCGCCGATCGCCTCGGCATCCGCCTCGACGGGAACGCTGGTCGTGCACGTCACCGGCGACGTCCGGCATCCGGGAGTGGTGATGCTCCCGGCTGGCTCCCGGGTCAGCGACGCCATCGCGGCCGCAGGTGGGCTGCGGCCGCGGGGAAAGCTGGGTGGGACGAACCTGGCCCGGCCGGTCATCGACGGCGAGCGCATCGATGTCGGCGCCGCGCCCGCCGGAACAGGGCCAACCGGATCAGGGGGAGCCGCAGGCCCGGACGCTGGCGCAGGGGCCGGCGGACTCGTGGACCTGAACACCGCGACGGCTGCACAGCTCGACACACTGCCGGGCATCGGCCCCATCACGGCCGAGCGCATCATCGCCTGGCGGTCCGAGCACGGCCGCTTCACGGCGGTCGAGGAGCTGACCGAGGTGCCCGGGATCGGCCCGAAGACCCTGGCCGACCTGAGGCCCCATGTCCGGGTCTGAGGTGTCCGGGGCTGAGGCTTCCGGGTCTGAGGCTTCCGGGGCCGGGGACTCCGGGCGTGAGGAATCCGGTCGTGAGGAATCCGGTCGTGAACCCCCCAGACGGGAGGTCCTTGGTCGAGAAGCCCTCTGGCCGGAGACCTCTGGTCAGACACCCCCCCGACCGGAGGTCTGTCGCGAAGCCAACGGACCGGAGTCCTGCGGCCGTGAAGCCCTCGGACCCGGGGCCTCCCGATCTGAGCTGCGACGCGAGAAGGGCAGGCACTCGTCGCGCCCGGACCTGCGGCTCCTGCCGCTGGTCACCGGGATCTGGACGGCTTCCCTCGCTGTAGCCCTCAGCTCCCCGTCGGCTCCCCTCGCACTCGCCGGATGCTCTGCGGCAATGCTCGTGGTGCTTCTGCCGGTGTGGGCGGCGCTGGCTCTCCGGGCCCGATCGCGCCGCCAGCGAGCCAGTGCCCTGCTCGCGCTCGTCGCGGGCCTCCTCCTGGGCTCATCGTCGGCAGCCCTGCACCAGGCGCGTCTGCATCCCGGGGAGATCGAGGACATCGCCGGCGACCGAAGGGTGGTCGGAGCGGAGGTGCTGCTCACCGGCGATCCGCGTCAGCAGTCAGCGAGGCCCGACGGCGCTGAGCCCGACTGGTGGGCCAACGGGCGGCTGTTCCAGGTCAGGACCCGGGGAACCGTTCACGACATCAGGGTTCCCGTGGTCGTCACTGGGCATGAACTCGCCGACGCTGAGCACGGGCAGCGCCTCCGGGCGATGGCGCGCGCTGGGCCCGCGTGGTCTCCGCAGTCCCAGTCGATGTCCCTGCACCTCGTGAGCTCGGTGGAGGTTGTGTCTGGCCCGGGACCGGTGGCGCGGGCGACCAACGCCGTCCGTCGCGCCCTCCGGGAAGCGGTCGCGAGCCTTCCTCCCGATGCGGCCGGCCTCCTGCTGGGGCTGGCGGTCGGCGACGAATCGCTGATCCCGCCGTCGTTGGAGGACGCGATGCTGATGACAGGCCTGACCCATCTCACCGCGGTCTCGGGAGCCAACACCTCGTTGGTGGCGGGCCTGGCCCTCCTGACGGCCACGTCCCTGGGCCTCCGCTGGAGGGCCCGGGTGATCGTTGCCACAGCGGTCCTGACCGCGTATGTCGCGCTGGTCCGGCCCCAGCCGAGCGTGCTGAGAGCGGCGGCCATGGGCGGCGTCGCCCTGCTGGCCCTGAGCACCGGTGGCCGCAGGAGTGCCTCAGCCGCGCTGCTCGTGGCCTCCGGCGTGTTGCTGCTCTCACTCCCGCAGCTCGCGCTCTCCATCGGCTTCGCGCTGTCCGTCGCGGCTACCGCCGGCCTCGTCCTCGTCGCGCCCCACCTCGCGGAGCAGCTCGGGCGTTGGCCGCGGACCGCCCGGGTCCCAGCGTCCTTGCGGGTCGCGCTGGCCGTCGCCGTCGCGGCGCACCTGGCGACGATGCCGCTGGTCGCCCTGATGGGGAACGGCCTGAGCCTCGTTGCGATCCCGGCGAACCTCGCCGTCGCCCCCCTCGTCCCGGTGGCGACCATCCTGGGGCTCGCGGCGGCAGTGGTGGCGGTGCCGCTGCCCGCCGCTGCGACGGTGATCGCGCAGGTGGCGGCCCCGGTGACCGGCTTGATCGCCGTCGTGGCCCGCGGGGCTGCCGGAGTGCCGGGTGCCGTGGTCGATGTCCCGGGTGGCGTGCAGCCTGCCCTTCTCGTGGCCCTCTGCGTGGCCGGTGTGATCGTCCAGATCGTGCGTGGGCGCCCCGCGCGCGCGAGCCCTCTGGTGGTGGTGCCAGCGGCGATGGCGCTGGTGGTGGCACTACTTGCCCGCGGAGTCGCCGACCGGGGATGGCCACCCCACGGCTGGCTCGTGCTCGCCTGCGATGTCGGTCAGGGCGATGCTCTGGTGCTGCGCCGACCGGGGGCCTCTGACGCCCTTCTCGTCGACGCTGGGCCGGACCCCCAGGCCGCCGTGGCCTGCCTGCGGGATGCCGGGATCCGCCGAGCCGTGGTGCTGATCACCCACTACCACGCGGATCACATTTCGGGGCTCGGGGAGGTGCTGGCGGGAGTCCGGGTCGCGGCGATCCTGGCCACGCCCGTCGCGGATCCCGAGGCGGGGGCGGCGCAGGTCCAGGCTCTCGCCGGACGGGCTCGTGTGCCGATCCGGCACCTGCGTCGAGGCGACCGGGCCGCCATCGCGGGGGTCGACCTCGAGGTGCTGTGGCCGGTCGCCGCAGCGGCCGACTCGCCCAACGACGCGAGCGTGGTCACGGTGGTCAGCATCCCGGACCCGGACATGCCCGCCGGCGGGCTGCGCGTGCTGCTCACCGGGGACATCGAACCGCCGGCCCAGGCCGAGCTCATGCGCGGCCCGCCAGTCGCCGCGGACGTGGTCAAGGTGCCTCACCATGGCTCCCGCTACCTGGCTGACGGCTTCGCGGGTTGGTGCCATGCCCGGATAGCACTGATCAGCGTCGGGAGCCCGAACGACTATGGGCATCCGACCCAGGAGGCGCTCGCCGCGTTCGGCACCCGCGGTGTGACCGTGGGACGGACGGACCAGGACGGGGCGCTGGCCGTGGTCGGCTCTGGCTCGGGGGCGCGACTGGTGACCCAGCGATGATGGGCTGGTGCCCCCATCGCTGGGGGGACGTGCGTGGCGGGCAGGCCGGGTGGCGGGGCGGCCAGGCAGTGGGTTCGGCGGGCAGGGCATCGGCCGCCGTGGCGGTGTCGTGGGGCCGTGGGATGCTGGCGGCGTGCCGAGCCGACCCGCCCGCAACGAGTCGGGTGAGCCTGCCCGCCTCACCATCGTCAGCGGGCCGGAGAAGCTGCTCGTCCGCCGGGCCCTCCGATCGGTGACCGTCGGCGTTCAGAAAGTGGCCCCCGACCTGCAGCGACGGTCCGTCGATGCCGGATCGGGAGAGGCTTCTGGCTCTCTGCTGGACGCGCTGTCCCCGTCGCTGTTCGGTGAGCCCGCGCTGGTGGTGGTGGGGGACCTCGCCGATGCAGCCGACCAGTTCATGTCCGTGCTCCTGTCGGGCCTCGCCGACCTCGCCGACGGCGTCTGGGTCGTGGCGATCCACTCCGGGGCCCGGAACAAGAAGGCGCTCGAGGCACTGCGCAAGGCAGCCGTCTCCGGAGCGACGCTCGAGATCCCCTGCGCCCAGGTCAAGCGCGGGGCTGCCACACGATCGCTGCTCGAGTCCGAGGCCCGTGATGCCGGGCGGCGGATCACACCCGACGGGGTCGATGCGCTGGTACTCGCGCTGGGCTCGGACATCGCCCTGCTGGTGGGCGGGTTGGAGCAGCTGATCGCCGACAACCCGCGCGGCGACATCACCGCCGCCGTGGTGGCCGAGGCGTTCGCGGGGGCCGCCGAGATCAGCGGATTCCAGCTCGCTGACGCCCTATGGGGCGGCCAGGGGACCGTTGCCATGCGGCGGCTGCGCCAGGGGCTGGCCTCTCAGTCGTTCACCGGTCCGGCAGTCGTCGGATCGATGGCTGCGAGCCTGCGGGCACTCGTGCGCGTCATGGGTGCCCCTCGCGGGATGTCCGAGGAGGACGTGGCACGACTTGCTGGGGTTCCACCGTTCCGGGTGCGGTCGCTGCGGGCCATGGGGCGGACCTGGGAGCCGGCACGGCTCGCCGCAGCCACGGTCGAGCTCGCCGCCACCGACGCCGCCGTCAAGGGCGGGCTGCGCCTGGGCGAGAACCTTGATCCCGCCCAGAAGGAGCTGGCCCTCGAGTCCTTCGTGCTGCGGACCTCGCAGCGCTCGAGGGGAGGGCGTGAGCAGTCCGGCGGCAGGCATGCCTGAGCGCCTGGAAGGCGCACATGTCCGAGCGCATGCAAGGCGCATGTGGCTCTTGGGCGAGGACGTTCACGAGCTGTGCACCGACCCGAAGCCGACGGGCGCCTGACGTACCATCCCAGCCCGTCGTGGGTCGCTCAGGGGGGGAGCAGATGTCACGACGCTTGGTCGTCTCGGCGGGCTCGGGTCTCG